>NZ_DATIGT010000092.1:0-24702 GCF_035481375.1 Tahibacter sp. | reverse complement strand
CGATGCGTCGCTGTGGCTGCTCGACGAGCCGCTCGCGCATCTCGACGCGCAGACCGCAGCGCCGCTGCGCGAACGGCTGGCTGCGGCCAGCGAAGGCTGCACGCTGCTGATCGCGACGCATGCGGTCGAGGACCGGGCCTGGGTCGATCGCGTACTCGAACTCGATCGCGGTCGTCTGGCCGGCGCTGTCGCGACGGCGCCGGCATGAGCGCGCGCGCCGATCGGCTGCGCTTCGCGCGACTGCTCGCGCAGCAATGGCGTCCGCTCGCGCTCGCGCTGCTGCTGGCGCTGTTCGCGCTGTTCGCGGCGTTCGCGCTGCTCGCGTTCTCGGGGCATTTCATCACGGCCGCGGCGATCGCCGGCGCCGGCGCGTCGGCGGCGGCGTTCGACATCTTCCGGCCCGGCGCCATGATTCGCCTGTTCGCGATCGTGCGCACGGCGGGCCGCTACGGCGAACGACTGGTATCGCACGATGCGGTGCTGCGGCTCATGCAGCAGCTGCGCGCGCGCATTCACGCACGGCTCGCGCTGCTGACGCCGGAACCGCTCGCGCGCTGGTCCGAAGGCGATCTGCTGCAGCGCCTCGTCGGCGACGTCGATGCGCTGCAGGAAGCACCGCTGCGTGCCGGACTGCCGCTCGTCTCGGGCATCACGGTCGTGGCCGCCGCGATCGGCGTCGCCGCCTGGGCGGATGCGCGTTTCGTCATGCCCGTCGCAGTCGCACTGATGACGGCGGCGCTGCTCGTGCCGCTGCTCACGGCATCGCGCAGTCTTGCGGACGGGCGTGCGCTCGCACGCCAGGCCGCGCTGCGCCGCGACGCGCTCGTCGACCTGCTGCGCGGATTGACCACGCTGCTGCTCTGCGGCGCGTGGCCGCGCGAGCGGGCCGCATGGCTCGCGGCGGATCGGGACGTGCTGTCGGCGCAGCTCGCGCAGCGCATCCGCGAAAGCGTCGGCCAGGCGCTCGCGATGCTGGCGGTCGGCGCCGGCGTCTGCGTCGTCGTCGTCGTCGCGCCGTCGCCGGCAGGACCCTCGAACGCGCCGGCCTTCGCCGCCGTCGTACTCGCCGTCGTCGCGACGGCCGAAGCGCTCGCGCCGCTGACGGCCTCGTGGCTGTCGTGGGGACGCGCGCGCGCGTCGGCGCAGCGTATCGACGCGCTGCTCGCGAACGAGCCCGCGATCGCGTTTCCGCCGACGTCGTCGCTGCCGCCGGCGCGCGGCGCGCTGGAACTGCGCGGCGCGGGTCATCGCTACGCGGGCCGCGACGCCGGACTCGCCGAGACGACGCTGTCGCTCGCGGCCGGTGCGCGCCTGCACGTCAGCGGCGCGTCGGGCGTCGGCAAGAGCACGCTCGCGGCGCTGCTCGTACGCAGCCTCGATCCGACCGCCGGCGAGATCCTGCTCGACGGCGTCGCGCTGCGCGACTACGACGAAGCCGCGCTGCGTGCGCGCGTCGCGCTGCTGCCGCAGCGCCCGCACCTGTTTGCGACGAGCGTCGCCGACAACCTGCGCCTGGCGGATCCGGACGCCGACGACGCGCGTCTTCGCGCCGTGCTGCGCGCGGTCTCGCTCGATGCGTGGCTCGCGCAGCTGCCGCAGGGTCTCGCGACGCCGCTCGGCGAATACGGTGTGGGGCTTTCCGGCGGCGAGGCGCGGCGGCTCGCGCTCGCGCGCACGCTGCTGCGGCCGGCCGTGCTGTTCGTGCTCGACGAACCGTACGAAGGACTCGACGCGGCGCTGCGCCGGCGCGTCGCCGACGGCGTCGACGCGTGGCTCGGCGATGCGACGCTCGTGCTCATTTCGCACCACGCCGCGGCGCCGGCCGCCGGCGCGGTGCGGCTGGCGCTGTCGCCGCGGCGCGTTTAGCGGCGGGCGGCACGTCGATCTCGATCCAGGCCGGTGCGTGGTCGCTGGCCTTCTCCTCGCCGCGCACCCAGCGGTCGACGCCGGCGTGGCGCAGTTTCACCGCGGCATTGGTCAGCAGATGGTCGATGCGCAGGCCTGCGTCGCGCTGCCAGTGCTGCCGGAAATAGTCCCAGAAGGTAAATAGCTTCTCGTCGGGATGCAGCGTCCGCAGCGCGTCGGTCCATCCCTGCTGCAGCAGTCGGGCGTACAGCTCGCGGCTTTCCGGCTGCAGCAGCGCGTCGCGGCGCCAGGAGTCGGGACGGTAGATGTCGAAATCGGTCGGCACGACGTTGTAGTCGCCGGCGAGCACGACCGGGAACGGCGCCGCGACCAGCGTCGCCGCATGCGCGTTGAAGCGGCGCATCCACGCGAGCTTCGCGTCGAACTTCGGCCCCGGCTGCGGATTGCCGTTGGGCGCATAGAGACAGCCCACGACGATGCCGCGGACGGCTGCTTCGAGATAGCGGCTGTCGCGATCGGTGCGCGAGCCCGGCAGGCGCCGCCGGATTTCCAGCGGCTCGTGTCCGCGCGCCAGGATCGCGACGCCGTTCCACGACGATTGCCCGGCCCAGTGCGCGGAATATCCGGCTTCGGCGAGCGCCGCTTCGGGAAAAGCCGCGTCGACGGCCTTGAGTTCCTGCAGACAGACGATGTCGGGGGCTTCGCGCGCGAGCCAGTCGAGCAAGTGGCGTCCGCGTGCGCGAATGCCGTTGACGTTGTAGGTCGCGATGCGCAGCGTCTTGCGTCGTGCGGGCATGGCTGTTCCTCGAGCGCGATGCGCGCGGCGTCATGCAGCGCGCTCATCCGTGAAATGCATTCTTCGCCATTTCATTACGCGCGGTTTGTTCAGATGACCAACCGGATTCATGCAGGGAGAACATCCATGCCGCAGCTCGTCATCGAAGAACCGTCGCCGTGGAGCGGCGGACATGTCGTCGTCGTCGACGACAATGCCGCGTCGGCGCACATGCTTGCGGACTTCCTTCGGATGATCGGACACTCGGCCGACATCGTCACCGGCGACAGCGTCGACGCCATCGTCGAAGCGGTGGTCGCCGCACGTCCCGACATCGTGTTTCTCGACATCATGCTCGGCCGCTTCGACGGTCACGCCGTCGCCCGCGCGCTGCGCGCGCGCGGCTGCGACGCGTATCTCGTCGCGGTGACGGGCTGGGGCGAGCCCGACGACGCGGCCTATTCGCTGCAGATCGGATTCGATGAACATTGGACGAAGCCGCTCGACACGAATCGCGTGGAATTCTTCATGCGTGCGCGGCCCGAGCGGCGCATCGCCGCCTGACGAGACAACGGCGCAGCTTGCGCTGCGCCGTTGAACGTCACCGATTCGGATTGTTCGCGACGCAGGACGAGTATTCGTAGCTGGCGATCTTGCCGTCGCGATCCGTGTCGCAGTCGGCGACGACCGAACGCGCGAGCGTGTTGCCGGCGAGTTCTTCGGCCGAGATGTAGTTGTCGCGATTGCGATCCAGCGCGGTCAGGCTTTCGCTGCGCGTCGGCCGCGGCTGCGGGGTGCCGGTAATCGCGCTGCCGGGCAGCGGCGCGGTCGGCAGCGTGACGTCGGGCGTCGCCGTGCCGGTCGTGCTCGTCGCCGTGTTCGGATTCACCGCCGGATTCGGCGCGATCGCCGTGTTCGGGGCGATGGTCGGATTCGGCGCGATCGTGGCGTTCGGCGCGGTTGGCGACACGGGCGGCGCGGTCGTTGCAACGGGCGCATTCGGATCGCGCACGCCCTGGTTCGCCGAAGGATTCGACGGCAGTCCGACCGGCGGCGCGGCCGGTGCGGAATTCTGCGGCGTGCTCTGCGTGCTCAGCCTCGACGGTGCGGCCGGCGTTGAATTCGACGGCAGCTGCTGCGCCGTCGGCGGCGGCGCGGTGGCCGGCTGTGCGGCGGCCGGAGGCGCCGCCGGTGCCGGCGCGGAGCCCGCGGGAGCGGAACTTCCGCCCGTGGTCTGCGCTGCGGCCAACGTGGCGGCGAGGGTCAGCGGCAGTATGAGTACGAGTGGAAAACGGGAAGTTGTCATGGTGCGGTCCTCGTCGATGGCGGGGCGCGGGGCGCCCGCGCGTGCGGCGGTTCCGGCGACTTGCCGGCTCGCCGCACTAAAAATCGTCGTCGTATTCGATGCCGGCGTTGCGCTCGCGCGCGAGCGCTTCGGCGACGCTGCGGACGCGGTCGCCCGCAAGCGCGTTGGGTATGCGGACTTCGATCTGATGGATGCCTTCGGACGCGTCGTCGGGCAGCCCGGCCGAACTCGAATCCTCGTCGTCCATGTGCGGCATGAGGTCGCCGATCTCCTCGACGTGCTCGACACCTTCGATCGCGGCGAGCAGATTGATCAGTTCGATCGCGACGTCGTCGTTGCCGGTCAGTTGCAGGCGCAGCATCGGCATGGCTCAGCCCGCCGTGTTGCCGAACACATGAACGTCGTAGCGTCCGGGCGCGTGCTTGCCGAGGGCGCGCACGGGCGGCGGTCCTTGCGGCGGAGTCGGCGGTTCGGGCTGCGTCGGCGGCGGCGTTTCGCCGGGTTGCTGCGGCGTCGGATCGCCCGGTGTCACGGGGCGGTGGAACCAGATCGCACTATGGCGGCTCATCGGAATGCTCCTCGTCTGTCGGGACAGGCGTCGCAATCCACGTGCCATGTTCAAAATGCTGCAAATTCCGGCCTTCCCGGCCGATTCCGGCGTGCAGCACGCGCGTGCGCGCCGAGGCCGCATTGCGATCTGCAACACGCGGGCGATGCCCGCGGCACCGTCGGGCCCGTCAGACGATCTGTGCGAAAACCGTGATTTCCTCGCGGTCGTGGTAGAGCTGCTTGGCGCGGATCTCGAGTCCGCGACCGGCCGCTTCGACTTCCGCGCGCATCGCGTCGAAGGCCTGCTGCACTTCGGCATAGCGCTTTTTCATGGGCAGTTTGAGGTTGAAGATGCTGCGGTGGCACCAGCCCGCGGCCAGCCATTCGGCCATGCGCGCCGCGACGCGGCGCGGCTGTTCGACCATGTCGCAGACCATCCAGTCGACGCGCTGCCGGGGCTGGAAGCGAAAGCCGTCGTCGCGCTTGTGCGCGACGAGGCCCGAGGCCATCAGCGTGTCGTCCATCGGGCCGTTGTCGACCGCGGTCACGTGCAGGCCGCGGCGTACGAGCTGCCAGGTCCAGCCGCCCGGCGACGCGCCGAGATCGACCGCGCTCATGCCGGGCTTGAACCAGCGCTCGCGCTCGCCGGGGCTCAGCAGCACCTGCAGCGCCTCGTCGAGCTTCAGCGTCGATCGGCTCGGCGCCTCGCGCGGAAACTTGAGCCGCGGAATACCCTGCGGCCACGGCGCCGCGTGATCGATGAGGGCGAGGGCGAGCAGGCAGCGTTCGCCGCTCGGAAACAGCGCATGCAGCCGCCACGGGCTGGCCGGATCGAGCGAACCGCTGCGACGCAGGTGCTGCACGAACGCGTTGTTGAAGCTGCGGCAGAACGCCGTCAGCGGTTTAGCGGCGTCGCTGTCGGGCGTCTCCACCCAGACGTCGCTGACGCGAAAGCCCGGCGGCAGCGCGGCGAGCAGCGGCGTCAGGCGGTCTTCGCGCGGCAGCGCCTTGAACTGGCCGACGACGGCGAGCGACTGGCGCGCGAAGATCAGGCGCGACCAGCCGAGCAGGCGCAGCAGCGCGTCGGGCGCGCCCTGCTGGGTCAGCACGAATTCGGCGAAACCCGCATTGCGCTCGGTGCGCGCGAAACCCGCGACATCGGCCTGCGCCGCGGTCGCGTCGAGTTCCTGCGCGGCTTCGCTCTCGAACCCCGCGCGGCAGTAGACGACGACGCCGCTGGCAAACGGTGCGCTGGTCAGGGGCGTGGTCATCGCGGTATCTCCCGGTCCTTCGTGCGGCGACGCGCGCCGGCGTTGGTGTGCGCTGCCGCGATCCGGCGACAGCGTGGCGCGGGACGTTCGCGGCGATGCACGGCGAGAGCGTCCTGGTGCCTCAATACATCAAGCCGCCGCGCGCGCTGTACGCGGCAAGCGCGCGGCGGGCGTCGTCGCGCAGGATGTCGCGGCGCACGGCGATGCCCCGGCGCTCGAGTTCACCGACCCAGTCGGCCGGCAGCGGACCTTCGTCGAATTCGGTGAGTTCCTCGACGTCCTCGCTGCGCGCGCCGATCAGCAGTTCGTCGATGCCGGCCCAGACGCTCGCGCCGTAGCATTGGCAGCAGGGCTGTGCACTCGTCGCGAGGCTGTAGCGGCGGCCGTCGTCGTTGAGCCGGAAACGCTGCGTGCGGGCCTGGGCGGTCATGAACGCCATCATCTCCGCATGGGCGACCGAGCAATTGTGCTGCACGACACGGTTGACGCCGGCGGCGACGACGCGGCCGTCGCCGTCGAACACTGCGGCACCGAATGGTCCACCGGTGTCCAATTCGACATTGCGCTGCGACAGGCGGATCGCGAGCGCGACCTTGTCCTCGTCGCTGACGAAGCGCGCGGCCGGATCGATCTCGTCATGGACCCAGGCGGGCAGGGTCAGGTGAACCTGGACGTACAGCATGCGATTCCTCCGTCATGCGAAGCCGCCGCGCGCACGGCGCGGCGCCTCCTCAGTTCTTGCCGGCCTTGGCCCAGGAGTCGCGCAGGGTCACCGCGCGATTGAACACGGGCCTGCCGGCGGCATGGTCGTGGCGGTCGGCGACGAAGAAGCCCAGACGCTCGAACTGGAACGCGGTCTCGGGTGCCGCATCGGCCGCGGCCGGCTCGAGCCAGCCCTGCACGGTGCGCTTGGACTCCGGGTTCAGATGATCGCGATAGGTCTTGCCGTCGCTGTCGTCATCGGGATCGGCGACAGTGAACAGACGGTCGTAGAGACGGATCTCGGCGGCGACGGCGTGCGCCGCGCTGACCCAGTGGATCGTGCCCTTGACCTTGCGGTCCGCGCCCGGCAGGCCCGGACGCGTGTCGGCGTCGAGCGTGCAGCGCACGGCGACGACGGTGCCGTCGGCGTCCTTGTCGAGCGATTCGCACTTGACGATGCCGACGCCGCGCAGACGCACTTCGCCGCCCGGCACGAGGCGGTGGAAGCCCTTCGGCGGTACTTCCATGAAGTCTTCGCGCTCGATCCAGAGTTCGCGCGAGAACGGCACGCTGCGCGTGCCGAACGCTTCGTTCTTCGGATGATTGGAGAAGCTCAGCATTTCCGCGTGATCGACCGGCAGGTTGTCGATGACGAGCTTCAGCGGATCGATGACGGCGAGGCGGCGCGCCGCGTTCGCGTCGAGTTCTTCGCGCACGCAGCCCTCGAGCACCGAGAATTCGATGACGCTGTTCTGCTTGGTCACGCCGACGCGCTCGCAGAGCAGGCGGATCGCCGACGCCGGAAAACCGCGGCGGCGCACGCCCGACAGCGTCGGCATGCGCGGATCGTTCCAGCCGTCGACAAGGCCGTCGTCGACGAGCGCCATGAGCTTGCGCTTGCTCATGACCGTGAAGTCGAGATTGAGGCGCGAGAATTCGATCTGCTGCGGACGGCTCGTGGGCGCGCTCAGGTTGCGCACGGCGAGCGACGCAGTGAGTTCCGGGTGGTTCGGCAGGTCGATCTCGCGCAGGCACCAGTCGTAGAGCGGGCGGTGGTCTTCGAATTCCAGCGTGCACAGCGAATGCGTGATGCCTTCGACCGCGTCGGAGATGCAGTGCGCGTAGTCGTACATCGGATAGATGCACCAGGCATTGCCGGTGTTCTGATGCTCGACGTGGCGGATGCGGTAGATCGCCGGATCGCGCAGGTTGATGTTGCCCGAGCTCATGTCGATCTTGACGCGCACCGTGCGCGAACCGTCGGGGAATTCGCCGGCGCGCATGCGGCGGAACAGGTCGAGATTTTCCTCGACGCCGCGGTCGCGGAACGGAGAGTTGCGGCCGGGCTCGGTCAGCGTGCCGCGGTAGGCGCGGACTTCGTCGGCCGACAGATCGCAGACGAAGGCCTTGCCGTCGTTGATGAGTTTCTCGGCGCAGGCATAGAACACCTCGAAGTAGTCGGAGGCGTGGCGCAGTTCGTCCCAGGCGAAGCCGAGCCAGCGCACGTCTTCCTGGATCGACTCGACGTACTCGATGTCTTCCTTGGTCGGGTTCGTGTCGTCGAAGCGCAGATTGCAGCGTCCGCCGAACTCGCGCGCGATGCCGAAGTTCAGGCAGATCGATTTGGCGTGGCCGATGTGCAGGTAACCGTTGGGCTCGGGCGGGAAGCGCGTCGCGACGCGGCCTTCGTGTTTGCCGGCGGCGCGATCGTCGACGACGATCTGGCGGATGAAGTGGTTGTGCAGCGGGGCTTCGTTGGTCATGGAGTCGCGGCTGCGGGCCGCCGGAAGGTTCGGATAGGACCGGTTAGTTTAACCGGGAATCTCTGGAAACCGCCGTTTCCCGCGCCTACGGATTCGCCGGGTCCGGCGCAGGTCCGGACCCGGCTCCGCTACTCAGCCGTTGCGGTAGCGCAGCCGCACCGGGCCGCGCGCGTCGAGGATGTCGACGCGCTTGCCGTTCTGCAGGATGTCGAGGCGGCCTTCGCGCGCGAGTTCCGCGGCGACGAGGCGCACCGGGCGCATGAGGTCGCGCCATTCCGTGCCGAGCCGGTCGGCCAGCGCGCGCGCCGCTTCGCTCGGACAGAGGTCGCCGGTGCCGCGCAGCAGAACCAGCAGGCACTCGCGCGTGCGCGTCGCCAGCATGTCGTCGAAGCGATAGCGCGGCGGAAACGGCGACCAGGCGGTGTCAATGAACATCGGTATCAACGAACATCGGCTTTCACGGCGGGAGGCGCGACGAGGATGGCGTCACGTACGCAGCGCCGCCGTGCGCGGGATCACGCCGCATGGAGTTTCTCGGCCGGCAGGTCGATCAGGAAATACGGCAGGTCCATGACCGGCGCGCCGCGGCCGAGCTGCACGAGCGCGATCGACGCCTGGCCGCGGTGGTGCGTCGCATGGTTGAACACGTGCAGCACGAGCGAGGCGAACGGCAGTGTGTACGGCGTGCCCTGCACGTTGCGATAGTTCAGATCGCCCGCGACCGTGGCCGCGTCGAGGCCGTCGACGAACGGGCGCCAGCCGCGCGCGAACGCCTGCAGCCGGGTCTTCAATGCGCCGCGATCCGTTTCGAGCTGCTGGTCGAGCCCCGTGACCGGAAACACCGTGTGCTGCAGGCGCGCCTGCCAGAGATGCTCGACGAGCAGCAGGTGATTGAGCGTGCCGTGGACGCTGCCGAAGAACTGCCCGCAGTCGCGAAAATAGTCGGTGTCGCCGAGTGCGTCGATTTCGGCGTAGAGCCGATCGAGCGCCCAGGCGTGGTAGTCAGCCATGAGGCGCAGGTGCTGATGCAGGTCCATGGGTACTGGCGGCGAAAACAAAGGCCGCAGGATACGCGCTTTGACCGCGGCGCGGTCGGCCGATAGCGTTACGCCGTGCAACGGGAGAACCCATGCGCATCATCTACAGGGCCGAAAATCTCATCGACGCGCACCTCGTGCGCAACGTGCTCGAAGACGCCGGCATTCCGGCGCACGTCGGCGGCGAATACCTGACCGGCGCCATGGGCGAGCTGCCCGCGATGGGACTGGTGACCGTCATGGTCGCCGAACACGACGTTCCCGCCGCAAGCGACCTCGCCGCGCAGGTCGACGCCGAACTCTCCGAACGCCGTCGCGCCGACGATTTCGAAGTGGATGCGCTCGGGGATCCGGCTTGAGGATTCTCGCGAGCCGGAGATCGAACCGCAGGTTCTGGTTGGCTTGAACGCCCACCGGGCCGGAGGGTTGGGCCGGGATGGGGGTCGTCCAATCGCCTTTCCCCCCCGGAAGGCGAGGGCCAAAAACTTCCCCGCCTTATGATTCCCGATTCCCGCTCAAGCCGTTGACGTCACTTATGCTCACCCCTAGCATAAGCGGCCCATATATGCTCAGCCTGAGCATAAGAGGTCACGATGGCAACGCTTTCTGTGCTACCCGGCGTGCTGCCGGAACTCACTCCGGCCCTGCTCGACCGCTACGCCCCGCTCTATCAGCGCGTGCGCGACGTCATTCCCGAACTGGAATGGCAAACCCATCTTCCCTGGATCGATGCGATCCACAGCCTGAAAAAGCAGCGCAACGCCGTCATCCTCGCGCACAACTATCAGGCTCCCGAAATTTTCCACACCGTCGCCGACATCACCGGCGACTCGCTCGCGCTCGCGCAGCAGGCTGCGCGCGTCGACGCGAAAGTGCTCGTGCAGTGCGGCGTCCATTTCATGGCCGAGACGTCGAAGATCCTCTGCCCCGATAAGACTGTGCTGATTCCCGACACGGAAGCCGGCTGCTCGCTGGCCGAATCGATCACGGCGCAGGACGTGCGCCTGCTCAAGGCGAAATATCCGGGCGTGCCGGTCGTCACCTACGTCAACACCTCGGCCGACGTCAAAGCCGAATCCGACGTCTGCTGCACCTCGGCCAACGCCGTGCATATCGTCGAGTCGCTCGGCGTCGACCGCGTGATCTTCCTGCCCGACAAATACCTCGGCCAGTACGTCGCTTCGAAGACGCAGGTCAAGGTCATCCTCTGGGAAGGCGCCTGCGAAGTGCACGAGCGCTTCACCGGCGAAGAACTGCGTTCGTATCGGCGCGCGCACGGCAACGTGCGCATCCTCGCGCATCCGGAATGCCCGCCCGACGTGCTGCTCGAAGCCGACTTCGTCGGGTCGACCGCAGCCATGGTCACGCACCTCGCCGACCGCCGCCCGCGCCGCGTGGTCATGATCACGGAGTGCTCGATGAGCGACAACGTCGCCGTCCAGTTTCCCGACATCGAATTCACGCGGCCCTGCAACCTCTGCCCGCACATGCGCCGCATCACGCTGCCGCGCATCCACGACGCGCTGCTGCATATGCGCCATGAAGTGCAGGTCGACGCGGCCGTCGCCGGGCGAGCGCGCCAGGCGGTCGAACGCATGCTCGCGATCGGGCGCAAGGAGGCCGCGTGAGCGCGGCCGACGACGACCTCGTCGTCCTCTATCGTCCGACCGGCCCGAAAGAACTCGAACGGGTGCGCGAGAGCGGCAATCGGCGCTGGCCGCCGCGGCTCGTCGATCAGCCGATCTTCTATCCGGTGACCAACGAGGACTACGCGATCCAGATCGCGCGCGACTGGAACGTGCCGGCGAGCGGCAGCGGCTATGTCACGCGGTTTCGCGTGAGTGCCGCGTTCATGCGGCGCTATCCCGTGCAGACCGTCGGCGGCCGCGGGCACACGGAATGGTGGATTCCGGCCGAAGATCTCGAGCTGCTCAACGACCAGATCGTCGGCGAGATCGAAGTCATTCACGAATTCCACGCCTGACGCGTCTTTCCCACCCATGCATTTCGACCTGATCGTCATCGGCTCCGGCATCGCCGGCCTGTCCACGGCACTCGCGGCCGCGCCGCGGCGAGTCGCGCTGATCACGCGCGGCGAACTCGCGCGCGACGGTTCCAGCCGATGGGCGCAAGGCGGCATCGCGGCGGCGATCGGCGAGGGCGACAGCGCCGGCGCGCACGCGAACGACACGCTCGTCGCGGGCAACCGCCTGAACGACCGGGACGCCGTCGACGCGCTGACGCGCGGCGCGGCGGCGGCGGTGGACTGGCTCGCCGGCTGCGGCGTCGCGTTCGATCGCGCCGGCGGGCACTACGCGCTCGGCCGCGAGGCGGCGCATTCGCAGCATCGCATCGTGCACGCCGACGGCGACGCGACCGGTGCTGCCGTGATGCGTGCGCTCGGCGCCGCGGCGCGCGCAGCCGCGCACATCGACACGTTCGAGCATCACGAGGCGGCCGCTTTGCGGCGCGCGGGCGGGCGCGTCGTCGGCGTCGCTGCACGCGGCCCGGGCGGCACTCTCGACCTTGGCGCCGATGCGGTCGTGCTCGCGACCGGCGGCATCGGCGCGCTGTACCGGCATACGACGAATCCGGACACCGCGGACGCCGGCGGGCTCGCGCTCGCCCTCGAGGCCGGTGCGGCATTGTCCGATATGGAATTCGTACAGTTTCATCCGACCGCGCTGCGCACGCGCGACGGACGCAGCGGCCAGCTGCCGCTGTTGACCGAAGCGCTGCGCGGCGCCGGCGCGGTGCTCGTCAACGGCGCCGGCAAGCGCTTCATGCGCCTGATCGCGCGCGAGGCGGAACTCGCACCGCGCGACGTCGTCGCGCGCGGCGTCTGGGGCGAACTCGAACGCGGCGAGACCGTGTGGCTCGATGCGGCAGGGGCCGTCGGCGCGGCGTTTCCCGAGCGCTTTCCGACGGTGTTCGCAAGCTGCATGAGCGAAGGCATCGATCCGCGGCGCGAGCCCATGCCGGTCGTGCCGGCGCAGCACTATCACATGGGCGGCGTGCGCGTGGATGCGCAGGCGCGCACGACCGTTCCCGGCCTCTACGCGGTCGGCGAGGTCGCCTGCACCGGCGTGCACGGCGCAAATCGCCTGGCGAGCAATTCGCTGCTCGAAGGACTCGTATTCGGCGGCGCGCTCGGGCGTCGCCTCGGCGCGCTGGCACCGCTGCCGCGCATTGCGGCCGCTGAAGTCGTCGGAACCCGTGCCGACATCGGCGCGGTCGGCGCGGAGATCGCGCAGACCGTCCGCGACCTGCTGTGGCGTCACGCCGGACTCGTGCGCGATGCGCACGGCCTGCAGCAGGCACTGCGCGCATTGCAGGCGCTTTCGGCGCAGAACACCGCCGAGCGTCGCCGCATCGCCGTGGCCGTCGAACTGACGGCGGCGGCACTGCAGCGCCGCGACAGCGTCGGCGCCCATTACCGCAGCGATTCGGTGCAGGTCCGCGCCGGCTGAACCGTCGCGCAACCGCCGCGCAGCCGCGTCAACGCGGTGCCGATCGTCGCGTTCTCGTGCTCCAGCCAGCGTTCGCTGGCATACGGAGGACGACCATGTACAAGTTTCTCGTAGTGACGGCGCTCGTGGCCGGCGTGCTGCTGAGCGGCGCGGCCGCGGCCGGTACGCCGGTTGTCAACGATCGCCAGGACGCGCAGCGCGAGCGCATCAACGAAGGTGTCGCGAGCGGTGAGCTGACGCGGCGCGAAGCGGCCGGGCTGCGGGCCGAGCAGGCGCACATCCGGCGCGAGGAGCGCGCCGCGAAGGCCGACGGCGTCGTCACGCGCGGCGAGCGGCGTCATCTGCAGCGCGACCTGAATCGCGCGAGCGGCGACATCCACGATCAGAAGCACGACGCGCAGGAACGCCGCTGAGCGCCGGCGGCGCCGGCCGCGGCGCCGCGTTCTGCCCGCATTCGGCCATGCATCCGAAAACAGCCGGGTGCTAGGCTTGCGAGATTGCCTGCGGACCCTGCCGCAGGCCACTGAGCGCGAGTCCCTCCATGTCGAACGCAACGCGTCCCATCCTGGTCATCGGCAACAAGAATTATTCGTCATGGTCGCTGCGGCCGTGGCTGCTGCTGCGGCACCACGGCATCGATTTCGCCGAGGTGCGGCTGCCGCTGGACACGCCGGAGTTCTACGCGACCATCGGCAATTACTCGCCGACCGGTCGCGTGCCGGTGCTGCGCGTCGACGACCTCGTGATCTGGGATTCGCTCGCGATCCTCGAATACGCGAACGAGCGCTGGCTCGCCGGCGCGGGCTGGCCGGCCGATCGCGAGGTGCGGGCGCAGGCGCGCGCGGTCAGCGCCGAAATGCATTCGGGTTTCCAGGCGCTGCGCACGCAATGCCCGATGGATTGCGTCAAGCGCAGCACGGCGCCGGTCAGCGCGGAAGTCCTGCGCGACATCGAGCGCATCGGTGCGATGTGGCGTGACGCGCGCGCGCGCCACGGGGCCGACGGGCCGTTCCTGTTCGGCGAGTTCGGCATCGCCGACGCGATGTACGCGCCGGTCGCGCTGCGCATCGTGAGCTACGGCATTCCGACCGGCCCGGTCGAGCGCGACTACGTCGACGCGCTGCTCGCGCTGCCGGCGCTGCGCGAATGGCTGGCCGATGCCGAGGCGGAGCAGCGCGCGGTGAAGCGGGACACGCGATGAACGCCGCGGCGCCGCGGCCGGCGCTCG
This sequence comes from Tahibacter sp., assembly GCF_035481375.1. Lineage (GTDB taxonomy): Bacteria > Pseudomonadota > Gammaproteobacteria > Xanthomonadales > Rhodanobacteraceae > Tahibacter. The sequence goes on along the minus strand of NZ_DATIGT010000092.1, from coordinate 10,735 downwards.
CGATGATGGTCGCCGGCGCGGCGCTGATTTCCACGACGAGCATCTTCGTCAAATGGGCGCACGTGGCGCCGACCGTGTCGGCGTTCTATCGCATGGCGTTCGGCGGCGGCATGCTCTGGCTGCTGCTGCTCGTGCAGCGCCAGTGGCGTGGCGTGAACCGGCGCGACGTGGCCTGGATGCTGTTTCCGGCCGTCGCGTTCGCGGTCGATCTCGTGCTCTGGCACCGCTGCATCCGCGACGTCGGTCCCGGGCTTGCGACGCTGCTCGGCAATTTCCAGGTCTTCGTCATGGCGCTGGCCGGCGTGTGGTTCTACCGCGAGCGCCTGAGCTGGCGTTTTCTGGCCGGCCTCGCCCTCGCGTTCGTCGGTCTGTGGCTGCTGGTCGGGCGGCAATGGCAGGAGGTCGATGCGCAGTACCGGCTCGGCGTCTGGTTCGGGATCCTGACCGGCGTCGCCTATGCGGCGTACATGCTGAGCTTCCGCCACGCGCAGAAGGAAAAGCTGTCGCGCTCGCCGGCCGAGCTGCTCTGCATCAACTCGCTGCTCTGCGCCGGCGTGCTCGCGCTCATCGCGACGGTCGGGGGCGATTCGTTCGCGATTCCGGATCTGCAATCGTTGTCGGCCCTGCTCGGTCTTGCTCTGTTCGGACAGGTGCTCGGCTGGCTGCTGATCGCCCGCGCGATGCCGCAATTGCCGGCCTCGCTCGTCGGTCTGTTGCTGCTGCTGCAGCCGGGTCTGTCGTTCGTGCTCGACGTGATCCTGTTCGCGCGGCCGACCGCGACGCTCGACTGGATCGGCCTGGCGGTGTCGCTCGCGGGGATTTTCGTCGCCGGCGCCAGAGCAGCAACGAGTGGAGAGAAGTGAGAAAGGCGTCGGCAGGGCTGTCGCCCGGTGCTTGTCTTCGCTCCGCTACGGCCCCACTCGAAATGTCGTAGCGAATCACCGCTCACGCGTTCCTCACTCCCTATTTCCTGCTCCAAGGAGACTCCCATGCTCGGAATCGGCGCCTTCAAGCAACGCATGGTCGATCCGTCCGCGGCGCTGCCCGGACGGCAGCAGCCGCTGCCGCTCGCCAACCGCCACTACGTCAGCGGCGCGCCGCTGCGCGGGGAATTCCCGGGCGCGCAACACGTGCTGTTCGGCATGGGCTGTTTCTGGGGCGCCGAGCGGAAGTTCTGGTCGATTCCCGGCGTGCTGACGACGGCGGTCGGCTATGCCGGCGGCTACACGCCGAATCCGACCTACGAGGAGGCCTGTTCGGGCGAGACCGGCCATGCCGAGGTCGTGCTCGTCGTCTACGATCCGGCCGTCGTCACGCTCGACGCGCTGCTCAAGGTGTTCTGGGAAAGTCACGATCCGACCCAGGGCATGCGTCAGGGCAACGACCGCGGCACGCAGTACCGGTCCGCGGTCTATGTCGAGGACGACGCGCAGCGCGCCGTGGCCGAGCGTTCGCGCGACGCCTATCAGCGGGCGTTGACCGCCGCGGCACACCGCGACGCGATCACGACCGAGATCGCGCAGGACAAGCCGTTCTACTACGCCGAGGACTATCACCAGCAATACCTCGCGAAGAATCCGAACGGCTACTGCGGCCTCGGCGGCACCGGCGTGAGCTGTCCGATCGGCATCGGCGCCTGACGCGGCGGCGATCGGGCCGTCGTCCGCCCCGAATCCGACACATTTGTCCGGCTGACTACGCAGCCACGGGCGTGATGCGACGGCTTGCCTGACAGCGGCGAAGCGGGAACCATTGCGCCTCGGGTTTTTGCACGGTGCGGCGAACGGTTTCGCCGCGACGACTGGGGAATCACATGGATCTGCTTCGCGCGCTTGCGCGTCTGCCGCTATTGCTCGTGGCTGGGCTCTGGCGGCTGGTTGTTTTTGTGTTGCGCATGCTCGGCCTGCTGCTCGGCGCGATCGTCGGGCGCGTGTCGTGGCAGGCGCCGGGCTGGATGCTCGCGACCGAACGTGCCGGCCTCGCCGGCTGGGGCGCCGTGCGGCGCAATCCCGGACGCGTCGCGATCGTGCTCGGCACGGTCGCCGTGCTCGCCGGCGGCGGCTGGTTCGCCTATCAGTACGAGAAGAACCGGCCCAAGCCGCCGGCGCCCGTCATCGCGAAGCTGACGACGGAAGCGCCGTCGCTGACCGACTACACGAGCGAGCCGGTCACGGTGCACGCGCTCGATCTGAATTTCAGCCAGTCGGTCGCGCCGCTCGCGCTCGTCGGCAAGGATGTGACCAGCGGCATCACGCTCGACCCGGCCGTTGCGGGCCGATGGAACTGGGTCAACGACCGGCTGCTGCGCTTCACGCCGGCGGGCGACTGGCCGGTCGGCCAGGCGTTCCGCGGACGCTTCGACAAGAAAGTGCTGTTCGCGCCGCAGGCCAATGTCGATGCCGACACGTTCGAATTCGCGACCGCCGCTTTCGCGGTAAGGCTCGTCGGTGCCGAGTTCTATCAGGATCCGCAGGACGCGCTGCTGAAAAAAGGCATCGTCAATCTGGGCTTCACGCATCCGGTCGACACGGCCGAGTTCGAGAAACACGTCGAGCTGTATCTGCTCGGCCCGAAGGGACAGAAGCAGCCGCAGAAATTCGTCGTCAATTACGACAAGCTCAAACTCAACGCCTGGGTGCATTCCGCGCCGCTCGCCGCGCTGCCGAAAGATTCGACGACGCTCGAATACCGCATCGACAAGGGCGTGACCGCGGCGGCCGGCGGCAAGGCCAGCGAAGCGGCCGTCGCGGCGAACGTGTCGGTGCCCGGCATGTACAGCCTCGGCGTCAGCGGCGTCGAGCCGACGCTCGTCGACAACAGCGAGTTCGAACCCGAGCAGGTGCTGCTCGTGAATTTCTCGCACGCCGTCGGCGAGAAGCAGGCCGCCGGCGCGATCAAGGCCTGGCTGCTGCCGGTGACCAATCCCCATGCACCCGAAGGCCAGCGCGAACAGGTCTGGAGCTGGAGCAGCGGCGGCGTCGACGAGCGCGTGCTCAAGAGCGCCGAGCCGCTCGCGCTCGAACCGATCGCGGCGGAGCTCGATTATTCCGAGCAGCAGAGCTTCAAATTCCGCGCCGACCCGGGCCGCTATCTGTACGTGCGCGTCGGCAAGGGGCTCGACGCGTTCGGCGGCTACCAGCTCGCGCGCAACGCCGACAACGTGCTGCAGGTGCCCGACTATCCGCGCATCCTGCGCTTCATGGCCGAAGGTTCGCTGCTGTCGCTGTCGGGCGACAAGCGCGTTGCGGTCGTATCGCGCAACGTGCCCGGCATGCGGCTCGAAATCGCGCGCGTGCTGCCGGACCAGCTGCAGCATCTCGTCAGCTTCAACAACGGCACGTTCGCGCAGCCCGAACTCGGTTCGCTGTCGCGCGACAAGATCACCGAGCGCTTCGAACAGAAAGTCGCGTTCGAATCCGAAGATCCGACCAAGGCGCACTACGAGGGCGTGGATCTGTCGCAGTACCTCGCGAGCGGCCGCCGCGGCGTGTTCCTGCTGCGCCTGAGCGACTACGACCCGGCCAGCGAACCCGCGCCGAAATCCGAAACCGGGGCCGCGAACGCAGAACTCAGCGCGCCGGAAGCCGGCAGCGACGAATCGTACGAAGGCGAGGGCGAGTACGAAGGCGGCGAGGGCGACTATGAAGGCGACTACGTCGAAGGCGGCGAGATCAACGACGCGAAGTTCATCGTCGTCACCGACCTCGGCCTGATCGTCAAGCGCGCGCTCGACGGCAAGCTCGACGCCTACGTGCAGTCGATCGCGACAGGCGCGCCGGTCGACGGCGCGAACATCGAAATCCTCGGCGAGAACGGCCAGCCGCTGCTCAAGGCGACCAGCGACGCGGCCGGCCATGCGGCGTTCGACGCGGTCGACGCGTTCACGCGCGAAAAGACGCCGGCCATGTTCGTCGTGCGCAAGGGCGAGGACCTGTCGTTCCTGCCGATCGGAAAGCGCGACCGCAGTCTGGATTTCTCGCGCTTCGACGTCGGCGGCATCAAGAACGCGCGCAGCGCGGGCCAGCTCGGCGCGTACCTGTTCTCCGACCGCGGCCTGTATCGCCCGGGCGATACCTTCCATGTCGGCATGATCGTGCGTGCGGCCGACTGGTCGCGCGATCTCAGCGGCGTGCCGCTGCAGGCCGACATCCTCGACGCGCGCGGCCTCAGCGTCGACAAGCGCACCGTGCGCCTGGGCGAAGCCGGCTTCGAGGAGCTGTCGTTCACGACGCAGGAAACCTCGCCGACCGGCAGCTGGACCGTGAACCTGTCGCTGATCGATCAGTACAACAATCCACAATTGATCGGTTCGACGACGGTGCAGATCAAGGAATTCCTGCCCGACCGCATGAAGGCGACGGCGCACCTGTCGCAGGAAGTCGTCGAAGGCTGGATCAAGCCCGAAAACCTGAGTGCGCGCGTGAGCCTGCAGAACCTGTTCGGCACGCCGGCGCAGGATCGCCGCGTCGAGGCGACGCTGACCTTGTCGCCGGTGCTGCCGGTGTTCCGCAGCTGGCCCGACCACACCTTCCATGACCCGCAGAAGGCGAAGGAAGGCTACAGCGAGCCGCTCGGCGAACAGACCACCAATGCCGAAGGCATCGCCGAATTCCCGCTCGATCTCGCCAAATACGGCACGGCGAGCTATCGCCTGCATTTCCTCGCGAAAGGCTACGAGGCCGAAGGCGGCCGCAGCGTGTCGGCGGAGACCGCGAGCCTCGTGTCGTCGCTCGACTATCTCGTCGGCGTCAAGGTCGTCGACAACCTCGACTATGTCGCGCGCGGCGCGGAACGCTCGGTCAATCTGATCGCGATCGACAACACGGCCAAGCGCGTCGCCGTCGACGGCCTCAAGGCCGTGCTCGTCGAACGCCGCTACGTGTCGGTGCTGACGAAGCAGGACTCCGGCGCCTACAAATATCAGTCGCGTCTCAAGGAAGTGCCGGTCAAGGAAGAACCGCTGAAGCTCGCCGCTGGCGGCGTCGACTTCCGTCTCGCGACCGATGCGCCCGGCGACTACGCGCTGCTGATCCGCAACGGCCGCGGCGAAACCTTGAACCAGGTCAGTTATTCCGTGGCCGGCGAAGCCAACGTCGCGCGTTCGCTCGAACGCAACGCCGAACTGCAGCTCGCGCTGTCGAAGAAGGACTATGCGCCGGGCGAGGACGTGGAAATCGCCGTGCGCGCGCCGTATACCGGCGCGGGCCTGATCACGATCGAGCGCGACAAGGTCTATGCGCACCAGTGGTTCAAGGCGACGACGACCGCCTCGGTGCAGAAGATCCGCGTGCCGGCCGATTTCGAAGGCAACGGCTACATCAACGTGCAGTACGTGCGCGATCCGGCGTCGGCGGAAATCTTCATGAGCCCGCTGAGCTACGGCATCGCGCCGTTCTCGGTCAATCGCGACGCGCGGCGCAATGCGCTCGACATCACGGCGCCCGGCCTGATCAAGCCCGGCGACACGCTGACGATGAAGGTCACGAGCGGCGTGCGTTCGCGCATCGCGGTGTTCGCGGTGGACGAGGGCATCCTGCAGGTCGCGCGCTACACGCTCGGCGATCCGCTCGATCATTTCTTCCAGAAGCGCATGCTCGAAGTGTCGACGAGCCAGATCCTCGACCAGATCCTGCCCGAGTTCGCGCGGCTGACCGGCATGGCCGCGCCCGGCGGCGACGGCGACGGGCTGCTCGGCAAGCATCTCAATCCGTTCAAGAAGAAGCGCAAGCCGCCGGTCGCGTGGTGGTCGGGCATCGTCGACATCGACGGCTCGCGCGATTTCACCTGGACCGTGCCGGACGATTTCAACGGCAAGCTGCGCCTCATGGCGATCTCGGTCGCCGCCGACCGCATCGGCCGCAGCCAGGACGAGACCACCGTGCGCGGCGACTTCGTGCTGTCGCCGAACGTACCGGCGATGGTCGCGCCCGGCGACGAGTTCGACGTCAGCGTCGGCGTCGCGAACAACCTCACGGGCCTGAACGGCAAGGAAGCGAAGATCGCCGTGAAGCTCGAGCCGAGCGCACAGGTCGAGGCCGTCGGCGCCGCGACGCAGGAACTCTCGCTCGCGGAAATGCGCGAAGGCTCGGCCGTGTTCCGCCTGCGCGCGAAGGGCGAGCCCGGCGCGGCGACGCTGAAGTTCGTCGCGACCAGCGGCGACAAGTCGGCAAAGCAAAGCGTGGACATGTCGGTGCGGCCGGCCGTGCCGTTCCGCACCGACGTCGCGATCGGCAGCCTCAATATCGGCGACAAGCTGGTCAAGCCGCTGCGCGACATGTATGACGCCCATGCGCGCCGCGAGGCGAACGCGTCCTACGTACCGCTCGTGCTCGCACGCGGACTGTCGGCGTATCTGACGACGTTCCCGCATCGCTGCACGGAACAGCTGTTGAGCGCGGCGGTGCCGGCGCTCGTGTTCGACTCGAATCCGGAATTCGGCAAGCTGCTGCGCGATCCCGGTGATACGCGCACGACGAAGCAGGCGTTCGCGGAACTGCTCGCCGTATTGCGGTCGCGCCAGAACGACGAAGGCGGCTATGGTCTGTGGACCGCGACGCCGGAATCGCAGCGCTACGTGTCGGTCTACGCGACGCAGTATCTGCTCGAAGCGAAGGACCGCGGCTGGAACGTGCCGCAGGACATGCTCGACAAGTCGAATCGCTATCTCGGCACGCTGGCCGCCGACGAGAGCGACGGTTCGCTCGCCGGCCTGCGCGAACGCGCGTTCGCGATCTACCTGCTGACGCGCCAGGGCAACGTCACGACCAACGCGCTCGCGTCGGTGCGCCAGCGCCTGCAGGACCGCCATGCGGACAGCTGGATGCAGGACACGGCGGCGGCCTATCTCGCGGCGAGCCTGCAGCTCATGAAGCAGGAAGGCGAGGCGCTGAAGCTCATCGTCGGCCCCGAGAAGGTGCTGACGCGCGCGGCGATCGAATCGGGCTGGCGCTACGAGCGCTACTACGATCCGCTGGTCCGCGACGGTGCGACGCTCTATCTGCTCGCCAAGCATTTCCCGGAACGTGCGAAGGCGCTGCCGGCGGCGGGCCTGGAGAACGTCATGCGGCCGTTGTCGCGGGGGCTTTTCAACACGCTGTCCTCGGCGACGACGATTCTCGCGCTCGACGCCTACGCGAAGCAGGTCAGCGCGCTCGGCGGCGACAAGCTGCGCATCTTCGAGCTGGCCAAGGATGGCGCCGCCAAGGCGATCTCCAGGGCCGAAGGACTCGTCGTCACGGCAAACTTCGGCGCGGCGGCCGACGGCGTGCGCGTCGCGAACGAGGCTGACGCCAACGCGTGGTACAGCGTGACGCAGGCCGGCTTCGACCGGAATCCGCCGGCCAAGGAGATCAAGGAGGGACTCGAGATCGTCCGCGAATACACCGACGCCGACGGCAAGGTCATCGATCGCGTCGAACTCGGCCAGGAAATCCTCGTCAAGCTCAAGATCCGCTCGACGCGTTCCGACGGCGTCGGCGACACCGCCGTCGTCGATCTGCTGCCCGGCGGTTTCGAAGTCGTGCAGGAGATTCCGGCGGCCCCGGCACCGGAAAGCGACGAGGAGGGCGCGGCAGAAGCCGCGGCGCCGGCCTGGCGCAGCACGGTCGGTCTCGCGACCTCGACCTGGGCGCCGGACTACGCCGACGTGCGCGACGATCGCGTCGTGATCTACGGCACGGCGATGACGTCGGTGCGCGAGTTCGTCTATCGCATCAAGGCGACGAACGTCGGCAGCTATGTCGTGCCGCCGGCCTATGCCGAGTCGATGTACGAACGCACGGTGCAGGCGCAGTCGCTCGGCGGACGCATCACGGTCGTCAAGCCGGACTGAAGCGACGCACGGGCAGGTCGATGAAGGCGATGGTGCAACGGGCGGTTCTGTCGGCGTGGCGCGGCGTGCTGCGCTGGCAGAACACGCTCGTCGCGATCGCGCTGGTCGCGCTCGTGCTGGGCGCGATCCGTTTGTATCCGCATGCGCCGCTGTCGGCGCATGCGGATTCGTCGACGGCGCTCCACGGCGCGAACGGCGAACTCCTGCGCCTGACCCTGAGCCGCGACGACAAGTACCGGCAGTGGCTGCCGCTCGCGCAGATGCCGCCGGCGCTCGTCGAGGCCGTGCAGCTGCACGAGGACGCGTGGTTCCGCTGGCACCCGGGGTTCAATCCGGTCAGCCTCGTGCGCGGCGCCTGGGTCAGCTACGTGCGGGGCGGCAGCCGGCAGGGCGGGTCGACGCTGACCATGCAGCTCGCGCGGCTCATGTATCGGCTCAACACGCGCAGTCCGCTGGGCAAGGCCGAGCAGATCGCACGCGCAGTCTGGCTCGAAATGCGCTATTCCAAAGATGAAATATTGGAGGCATATCTCAATTACGCGCCCTACGGCCGCAACGTCGAGGGCGTCGCGGCGGCGAGCCTCGTCTACTTCGGCAAACGGCCGCAGGACCTGGCGCTGCCGGAAGTGCTGGCGCTCGCGGTCGTGCCGCAGGATCCGACGCGCCGCCTGCGCGATGCGAGCGGCACGGCCGGCGACGACAAGCTCAATCGCGGGCTGCGTGCGGCGCGCGACCGGCTCTACGCGCGCTGGCGCGAAACGCACGGCGTCGACGCGGTCAACGACGCGCTGATGCGCCTGCCGCTCGACCTGCGCGCGCCGGCGCAGCTTCCGTTCGTCGCGCCTCACGCGATGGAACAAGTGCTGCGCGAGGCGCGCGGCGAAGGCGGGCTGCCGCCGCAGATCGCGACGACGATCGACGCCGGCCTGCAGCGCGCGATCGAGCGCCAGCTGCACGAGACGCTGCAGCGCGAGCGTGTGCGCGGCGTCGACAATGCCGCCGCGCTGCTCGTCGACACGCGCGACATGAGCGTGAAGGCGCTGGTCGGTTCCGGCGACTACGGCGACGCGGCGATCGCCGGCCAGGTCAACGGCACCGCGGCGAAGCGATCGCCGGGTTCGACCTTGAAGCCGTTCATCTACGCGCTGGGCATGGACCAGGGCGTGCTGCATCCGCGCACGGTGCTGCGGGACGTGCCGAGCGCGTTCGGTCCGTTCACGCCGGAAAACTACGACGGCCGTTTCCTCGGTCCGGTCACCGCGACGGACGCGCTGATCCGCAGCCGCAACATTCCGGCGGTCTGGGTCGCCTCGCAGCTGGCCGAACCGAATCTCTACGAATTCCTGAAGCGCGCGGGCATTTCGCGCATGGCGAGCGAGCGGCACTACGGTCTCGCGCTCGTGCTCGGCGGCGGCGAGGTCACGATGCAGGAACTCGCGACGCTCTACGCGATGCTCGCGAACCGCGGCGTGCTCAAGCCGCTGCGCCTGCGCGCGAGCGAACCGCAGACCGACGGCGTGCGCCTGGTCAGCGACGCGGCGAGCTTCATGACGCTCGACATGCTGCGGCAGAACCCGCGTCCCGACGAAGCCACGACCGCGACCCCCGCGCGTCTGCCGATCTACTGGAAGACCGGCACCTCCTGGGGGTTTCGCGACGCGTGGACGGCGGGAATCTTCGGGCCCTACGTGCTCGTCGTCTGGATGGGCAATTTCGACGGCGCGGGCAATCCGGCGCTGATCGGCGTGGAAACCGCCGCGCCGCTGTTCTTCCGCATCGCCGACGCGATCCTCGCGCGCGACCGCACGCTGGCCGAGCCCGCGTGGACCGTGCCCGACGGCGTACGCAAAGTGGAAATCTGCCTCGCGAGCGGCGACCTGCCGAACGCCTGGTGCCCGCAGCGCGGCACGACCTGGTTCATGCCGGGCCGCTCGCCGATCCGCGTCAGCACCGTGCATCGTCCGGTCACGATCGACGTGAGCACCGGCGCCGTCGCGTGCCCCCCGTTCGATCCGGCGACGACGCGCACCGAGGTCTACGAGTTCTGGCCGTCGGATCTCGCCCGCGTGTTCGCCCAGGCCGGCATTCCGCGGCGCAAGCCGCCGCCCGACGCGGCCTGCGAGCGCAGCGGCGACGGCGATGCGCCACGCATCACCTCGCCGCTGCGCGGTGCCGCGTACACGATCCGCGCGCGCCACGGCGCGACCGCCGACGAGGCGCGCGTCGCCTTCAATGCGACCGTCGACGCCGGCGTGCGCGAGGTCTATTGGTTCGTCGACGACGACTACGTCGGTGCCGTGCCGGCCGGCGAAACGCTGTTCTGGAGGCCGCTCGCCGCAGGCTCGCATCGGGCGCGCGTCGTCGACGACCACGGCCGCAGCGAGACGCGCGAGCTGCGCGTGGTGGCGGTGGACTGACCGTCGCGCAGCGCTCAGAGCAGCCCGTGCGTCAGCCGCTTGAGCTCCGTCGCGAACGTCGTGAGGAATTCCTTCATCGCGGATGACTTGCGCCAGACCAGCGCGATGCGTCGGCTCGGCGCGCGGCTGCGGAACGGCAGCAGGTGAATCGAGTCGGACTGCACCACGGGCGGCCGCACCGCGAGCAGCGGCAGCAGCGTGATGCCGACGTTCGCCGCGACCATCTGGCGCAGCGTTTCGAGGCTGGTCGCGCGGAAGCCGTCACGTTCGCTCGCACCGGCGAGCTGGCAGACGTCGAGCGCCTGATCGCGCAGGCAGTGGCCGTCCTCGAGCAGCAGCAGGCTTTCGCTTTCGAGATCGTCGACCGCGAGCGACTTGCGCTTGGCGAGCCGGTGCTGGGTCGGCACGGCGAGCAGGAAGGGTTCGTCGAACAGCACGTCCGCATGCAGCTGGTCGTCGTGCAATGGCAGGGCGAGCACGGCGGCGT
>NZ_DATIGT010000091.1:0-35339 GCF_035481375.1 Tahibacter sp. | reverse complement strand
GGCCGGTGCAGGCGCTGCAGCGGCCGAACGCCTGTCGGCGGTCGGCGCCGCCGATACCTACGTGCGGCGGCTGGACGCTGCGGGAGGCGTACGCTGGACAGCGACGTTCGGCGGCAGCGGCAGCGACGAACCCATCGCGCTGGCGCAGTCTGCAAATGGAGATCTTTATCTTTTGCTGCGTTTCTCGGCAGACGTCGAGGTCGCGACGATGCAAGGCTCGCAACGCTTCGGCGTGCGCGGCGGCGACGACGGGCTGCTGCTGCGTCTCGACGGCGATGGCCGCGTCGTGCGCGCCGTCGCGATCGGCAGCGACAAGCCGGACAATCTCACCGCGCTCGCCGCGGACGAACGCGGCGCCGTCGTCATCGGCACGCTGGCCGGCGCGCGCGAACTGCGGATCGGCGATCGCACGACGACGTTCACGAGCCGCGGCGCCGCCGATGCGTTGCTGTTGCGCTTCGATCGCGACCTGCGCTGGCAGGCGCAGGGGCGCGTCAGCGGCAACGGCGCCGTCAACGTTGCTTCGGCGGTTGTCGATGCGGGAGGGCACCTCTGGATAGCCGGCAGCTACAACGGGCAGCTGCATGTGGGCGAACGCGATCTCGATGCCGACGGCGCCGACGGCGTCGTGGTCGGATTCGACGAGTCATTGCGTCCCGCGGCAGTACAGACGTTCGCAGGGCAGGGCGTGCAGCAGGTCTATGCGCTAGCTGCCGGGCACGGCCGGCTCGTCGCCGCCGGCACGTTCACGAAGGAACTCGTCGCGAAGCCCGGAACCGGGCCGCTCGCATCGCACGGTCGCAGCGATGCGTTCCTGATGCCGTTCGCGCCGCCGCACTGAGGGCGGCGGCGCGAAGGAGGGTTCGCGCCGGCCTCAGGCCGCGCGCGAATGCTTCTTGCGGTCGTTTTCGGTCAGGTGCTTCTTGCGCAGGCGGATCGCGAGCGGCGTCACCTCGACGAGTTCGTCGTCTTCGATGAATTCCAGCGCCTGTTCGAGCGACATCTTGATCGGCGGCGTCAGCGCCAGCGCGTCGTCCTTGCCCGAAGCACGGAAGTTCGTGAGCTGCTTGGCACGCAGGGCGTTGACGGTGAGGTCGTTGTCCTTGGCGTGGATGCCGACGAGCTGGCCTTCATAGACTTCTTCGCCGGCTTCGATCAGCAGGCGGCCGCGTTCCTGCATCGCGAACTGCGCGTAGGCCGGCGACGGGCCCGTGCCGTTGGAGATCATCACACCGTTCTGGCGCGCGGCGATGGCGCCGTCGGCCTTCGGGCCGTAGTGATCGAACACATGGAACAGCAGACCCGTGCCCGCGGTGATCGTGCGGAATTCGGTCTGGAAGCCGATGAGACCGCGCGCCGGAATCAGGTACTCCATGCGCACGCGGCCGCGGCCGTCGGGTTCGATGTTCTTGAGCTGCGCCTTGCGCTCGCCGAGGCGCTGCATGACGCCGCCCTGGTAGGGCTCTTCGAGGTCGACGACGAGCTGTTCGTACGGCTCCATCATCTGGCCGTCGATTTCCTTGATGATGACTTCCGGACGCGACACGGCCAGTTCGTAGCCTTCGCGGCGCATGGTTTCGATCAGGATCGACAGGTGCAGTTCGCCGCGTCCGGAAACCTTGAATTTTTCCGCTTCGGCCGTGTCTTCCACTTTCAGTGCGACGTTGTGCAGCAGTTCGCGGGTCAGGCGGTCGCGCAGCTGGCGCGACGTCAGGAACTTGCCGCCCGAGTGTTCCTTCTTGCCGGCGAACGGCGAGTTGTTCACCTGGAACGTCATGCTGATCGTCGGTTCGTCGACGGTCAGTGCGGGCAGCGCCTCGACGCCGTCCGGCGAGCACACCGTGTCGGAGATGCCGAGACCTTCGATGCCGCTGATCGCGACGATGTCGCCGGCTTCGGCTTCGGCGACTTCATGACGCTCGAGTCCCATGAAGCCGAGCACCTGCAGCACGCGGCCCTGCTTTTTCTTGCCTTCGCGGTCGATGACGACGACGTTCTGGTTCGTCTTGATCTTGCCGCGCTGGATGCGGCCGATGCCGATGACGCCGACGTACGAGTTGTAGTCGAGCTGGCTGATGCGCATCTGGAACGGGCCGTCCGGGTCGACCTGCGGCGAATGCACCTTGTCGACGATGGCCTGGAACAGCGGGTCCATGTTGCCTTCGCGGACCGAATCGTCCATGCCGGCATAGCCCTGCAGACCCGAGGCATAGACGACCGGGAAGTCGAGCTGCTCGTCGGTCGCGCCGAGGCGGTCGAACAGGTCGAAGGTCGCGTTGAGCACGTAGTCCGGACGCGCGCCCGGGCGGTCGACCTTGTTGATGACGACGATGGGCTTGAAGCCCATCTGGAATGCCTTCTGCGTCACGAAGCGCGTCTGCGGCATCGGGCCGTCGAACGCGTCGACGAGCACCAGCACCGAGTCGACCATCGACAGCACGCGTTCGACTTCGCCGCCGAAATCCGCATGTCCCGGCGTGTCGACGATGTTGATGCGGTAGTCCTTCCAGCGGATCGCGGTGTTCTTCGCGAGAATCGTGATGCCGCGTTCTTTTTCCAGATCGTTGCTGTCCATGGCGCGGTCGGCCAGTACGGCACGCTCGCCCAGGGTGTTGGACTGTTTGAGCAACTGATCGACGAGGGTGGTCTTGCCATGGTCGACGTGAGCGACGATGGCGATATTGCGCAGCTTTTCGATGGACATGGCGATGCGCCCGCCGGTGACCGGAGGGACTCTGGTTGGGAAAGAGATGCCCGATTATACCCCGGATTGCGACGGTTTTTGCGGCGCCGCAGCAGCGAGTTGATCAGGGACGATGCCGGCCGCCGGCACCTTTCGACGTCGCCGCCGGCAACCGTGGCTTCCCGCGGCGGCATGCATGGTGGGCCGATCGGGCAACCGGAACGTTCCGGCCGCCCGCATCGTCCAGCCGCGCCGCGCTCAGGGCTTGCAGCTTGCCGGCAGGAGCTTCTCAGACACCGTCGTCGTCTCGGCGGTTTCGCTGATCGGCTTGGCGTCGTCGGAGACCGAGGCGTTGCCGCACTGCCAGACGAGCTCGCCATCGAGCCGATACGGCGTCAGCACGAGCGTCTGATCCTTGAGCGCCTTGTTCGCTTCGTCGCCGAAGTGCAGCACGATCGCGCCGTCGTCGACGTACCAGCTCTCGAGATATTTGATCGACTCGCCGAATTCGCCGAGATCGAGATCGAGATCGTCGTCGCTGGCCGGCAGCTTGCGCTTGGTGCCGTAGTACGCGGCGATCGCGGCCTTGTAGCTGTCCGCGTCGGCGACGACCTGACTGACCTGCGCGCGAGCGGTGTAGTCCTGATAAGCCGGCACGGCGATCGCGGCGAGTATGCCCGCCGTCGCGACGGCTGCGACGCCACCCGTGCCGAACAGCACCTCGGCCGGATTCTGTTCGTAGGTCAGGCTCAGGCCGATGCGATCCGGCGTCGCGTCGAGCGCAAGACCCGTCGCGCCTTCGACCGGCAGTCCGAGCGTGGCCGCATGCGGCAGGCCGGCGAGGTCGATCTTCTGGCCCAGCGCATCGGCGGCATGCTGCAGGCCGGCGAGGTAGGCGTAGTAGATCTTGCGCTGCGCGTTGCGCGTCTTGCCGGTCAGGCCGACCAGCGTCGTGTTCGGGTCATAGGACTGATTCGCGCGCAGCCACTGCCCGAGATCGTTGTCGAGCGTCGCGTCGGCGCGATCGGCCAGCGCCTGCGGTACGTCGGCGAACACGAGGAAGTCGCCGTCCTCGACCCAGTAGGCGTGCGTGCCGATGCGCGAATAGATCTTGAGCCAGGCATCGGCACCACCGGTTTGTGCGGGCATCGTGGCCTTGCTCGGCATGTGCAGGTGATGGATCGAGGTCTTGCCGATCGTCACGGTGTCGCGCGTCCAGCCGAGCTTCGCGGCGAACTCGTCGAGCTTCGTGTACAGCGCGCCGCGGTCCTTGACCTGCAAGGCCGAGTAGACGCCGGCTTCGTCTTCGAATGCGACCAGATTGCCGCCGAGCGCGCCGAGCAGTTCCATCGGATCGACGCCGACCGCGGTCTGCATCGCCTTGCGCATCGTCGCGTAGGCGTCGCGCGTGCCCGGGCCGAAGTCGGCATCGAGGTTTGCCTCGATCTGCGCGATCTGCGCGGAGCTCGGCAGCGCCATCGTCATCGCCCACTCCGGACGGCCGGCCGTGCGCAGCGCCGCATTGAAATCGCGCGGCGCGAAATAGCTCAGCAGTCGCGCGCCCGGCGCCGCGTACAGCACCTGCAGCCGGCCGCGCGTGCCCACGGTGCCCCAGCCTGCGGCGATGCTCTGGCCGCGGTCGAGCAGGTCGCGGACCGCCGTACCGGGCTTGGCCGACGCGATCTGCGCCGAGGCCATGCCGGTCACGCCCTTGACGCTCATCCAGTAGAACAGGCCCTGGCCGGACACATCGACGTCCTTCTCGGTCGCGTGCATCGGATGCGCGCGCGTCTGCGCGGTCTGCTGGATCAGCAGGTCGAGCGCCGGCGCCGACGCGGCCATGCCGAACAGCGCATACAGGCGTTTCGTAGCGGCATCGAAGCGTACGAAGCCGTTGTTCGACAGCTTGCCCTTGCCGTCGGCATCCAGCGGCTGGGCCAGCGCCGGCAGTTTGAGGCTCGCGAGCCGCGCGTTCAGCGCCGCGACGTCGGCGAGCTTCAGCGGTGCCGACACGAACATATGGCTCGCCGGGTTCATGATGTCGCTGCCGTCGACGACGGCCAGCTCGACCGGACCGGCCAGATCGTCGAGCAGCAGCGCGAGCGCCGGCGCGGCGCCGGCCTGCTGCAGCACCGGGTCGTTCGCGATGCCGGCGCGCAGGTCGGCAATGAGCCTGGTGTGCGCCTCGCTCGCGAACGCCGCGTCGAGCGCGCGACCGTTCGGTGCGGCCGTCAGGCCCCAGGGCGACGGAATGCGCAGGTAGCCGACGGTATGCTCGGGCAGGCGCTCGCGCAGCCACGCCGGTGCGGCAATGGCCGCGGCGGCGCGCGCGGTGGCGGCTTCGTCGAGTTTTGCGACGGCGGCTGCCGGTGCTGCGCCCGGCGCGGCCGTTTCGCGCTGGCAGGCGGTCAGGCCCATGCCGGCGACGATGGCGGCCGTGAGCAGGGAACGTCGGATCAGGGACATGCGGATCTTCCTTGGGCAATCGGAGAGGGCGACAGATGGAGGCGAATCGTAGCCGATGGGGCTGCTTCCATACCCCGCGATTCTGTCCAGCGGACCGCCGGGCTATCATCCGCAGCCCAATCGTGACCTGAGCACAGCCGGAGAACCGCATGAGCAACGAACTGATCGCCAACATCGCCACCGGCCGCGGCACCATCAAGGTGCGCCTGCATGCCGACAAGGCGCCGGTGACCGTGGCCAATTTCGTCAATCTCGCACAGCGCGGCTACTACGACGATCTCAGCTTCCACCGCGTCATTCCGGACTTCATGATCCAGGGCGGCTGCCCGCACGGCAGCGGCATGGGCGGTCCGGGCTACAAGTTCGAAGACGAATGCCGTCCGGACCTCAAGCACAACAAGCCGGGCGTCCTGTCGATGGCCAACGCGGGTCCGGGAACGAACGGCAGCCAGTTCTTCATCACGCACGTGCCGACCAACTGGCTCGACGGCAAACATACGGTGTTCGGCGAAGTCATCGGCGCGGACGACCAGAAGATCGTCGACGCGATCCGCGGCGGCGACAAGATCGGGTCGATCCGCATCGAAGGCGATACCTCGGCGCTGCTGACCGCGCAGAAGGCGCGCGTCGACGACTGGAATGCGAAGCTCGACGCGGCCGGTTTCAAGGCCAAGTGACGCAAAAACGGCGGGGCCATTGCGGCCCCGCTTTTTTTCGGGCCTGGATGCCCGGCCGTCAGCTGCGCGATTTCGTCGCCAGGCGATAGACGAACAACAGGATCACGGCGCCGATGATGCCGCCGATGTAGCCCGACGGCTGGAAGCCCGCGGTCGGCGACGTGCCGAAGATCATGCCGCTGAGAAAGCCGCCGACGAACATGCCGGCGATGCCGATAAAGCCCGTCACGAAAAAGCCGCCCGGGTCCTTGCCCGGCATCAGCAGTTTCGCGATGACGCCGATAATCAGTCCGGCAATGAACATTCCGATCCAGTACATCATCTTGCTCGTCCTCCGTGGTCAGGGTTTTTGATGCGGGTGCACTGTACTCCGGCACGCTTATGGCCAAAAGTCGGGCCGGATGCTGCAACGCACTGTGCTAGCATTTCGCGCCGATTTTTCTCCTCCGATTCCGCGAGAACGCACATGCTCAAGTTAGCCGAGCGCATGGGACGCGCAAAGCCCAGCGCCATCATGGCGGTTGCCGAAAAGGCGAAGCAGCTCAAGGCCGAAGGCCGCGACATCGTCAGCTTCTCCATCGGCGTCCCGAACTTTCTGCCGGGCGAGCACGTTTACGCGGCGGTGCGCGAGGCGCTCGCCAAGGACTCGGGCCAGTACGGCTCGAACCGCGGCGCCGACGCGCTGCTCGACGCCTACCTCCATCATCTCGAAGAAGCCGGCCTGACCGGCTACACGCGCAAGAACGTCGCGACCGGCATCGGCGCCAAGCACGTGCTGTACAACCTCGCCGAAGCGCTGCTGAATCCCGGCGACACGATCGCCTTCGCCGTGCCCTACTGGACCACCTACGTCGACATCGCCGACATCATCGGCGCGAAGACGAAGCTGCTGCCGTGTCCGGCCGAACAGAACTACAAGCTCACGCCGGCACAGCTCGACGCCGCGCTGCCGGGCACCCACGTATTCCTGTTCAACAACCCGTCGAATCCGACGGGCATGGTCTACACCAGGGAAGAAATCGCCGCGCTGGCCGATGTGCTCGTGAAGCATCCGGACGTCTGGATCATCTGCGACGACATTTACAACCGCATGGTGTTCGACGGCATCGGCTATCACAACTTCGTCAACGCGCGTCCGGAACTGCGCGACCGCGTGATCCATGTCGATTCGATCTCCAAGACCTACGGCATGCCGGGCTGGCGCGTCGGCTTCATTGCCGGTCCCGAGATCGTGGCCCAGGCCATGGTCACGATGAACTCGAACCACATCACGAACATTCCGGAAATGGTCACCGCGGCGGCCGTCGCGGCGCTGACCGGTCCGCAGGACGTGCCGCAGCAGAAGAACCTCGAATTCCAGGGCAAGCGCGATCAGGTGCTCGCGATGCTCGACGCGATTCCGGGCGTGAAGTGCCCGCGTCCGCAGGGCGCGTTCTACGTGTTCCCGGACATCTCCTGCGCGTTCGGCAAGAGCCACGGCGGCGTCCGCATCGACACCGATGTCGATTTCTGCAACGCGTTGCTGCAGGCCAAGGGCGTCGCCTGCGTGCCGGGTTCCGCGTTCGGCGAACCCAAAGGACTGCGCATCTCCTACACCTGCCCGACGGCGCAGCTCGCCGACGGTCTGAAGCGCTTCGCCGAGTTCTTCGCCGAACTGAAATGACCGCATGACTCTGAGCCCGCTCAAGCTGCTCGCGATCGTCGGCGTCGTGCTGCTCGCCGGTCTCGTCTGGATGAAGAAACGCGAGATCGAGCGAGCCGATCCGCGCCGTCAGACCGGCGAGAACGGCATCGTCATGCTCGGCGCCGAGTGGTGCGGCTACTGCCGGAAACTGAAGGCGGCGCTCGATGCGGCCGAGGTTCCCTACACCGAAATGGACGTCGAGGACGGCGGCGCGGGCCATGACGCGTTCGTCGCGCTCGGCGGGCGCGGCGTGCCGGTCACGGTGATCGGCCAGGACGTCGTCTACGGCTACAACACCGGACGGCTCGACGAACTGCTGTCCGCGCGCGGGCATTCCGTGCGACTGCAATGAACGCTTAATCCATTTGTCCCATCCTGGAAACGGGCGCGCCCGTTTCCCCGACCGGCGGGCAGGGCCCGCCACAGAGCCAGGAGTTACCCATGAAAGCCCCCGTTCGAGTTGCCGTCACCGGTGCCGCCGGCCAGATCGGCTACGCGCTGCTGTTCCGTATCGCCGCCGGCGACATGCTGGGCCCGGATCAGCCGGTCATCCTGCACCTGCTCGAAATCACGCCGGCGCTGCCCGCGCTGCAGGGCGTCGTGATGGAACTCAACGACTGCGCGTTCCCGACCCTGCACGGCATCGTCGCGACCGACGACGTCAACGTCGCGTTCAAGGACGTCGACTACGCGCTGCTCGTCGGCGCGCGTCCGCGCGGCCCGGGCATGGAGCGCAAGGACCTGCTCGAAGCCAACGGCGCGATCTTCGCGCCGCAGGGCAAGGCCATCAACGACCACGCCAAGCGCGACGTCAAGGTGCTCGTCGTCGGCAACCCGGCCAACACGAACGCGCTGATCGCCCAGCAGAACGCACCGGATCTCGATCCGAACTGCTTCACCGCGATGGTCCGCCTCGACCACAATCGTGCGATCAGCCAGCTTGCCGAGAAGACCGGCGCGCTGAACACCGACATCAAGAACGTCACGATCTGGGGCAACCACAGCTCCACGCAGTACCCCGACGTGCACCATGCCAGCGTCAAGGGCAAGGCCGCGCTCGAACAGATCGACCAGGCCTGGTACGAGGGCACCTTCATCCCGACCGTGCAGCAGCGCGGCGCGGCCATCATCAAGGCGCGCGGCGCGTCCTCGGCCGCATCCGCCGCCTCGGCCGCGATCGACCACATGCGCAACTGGGCGCTCGGCACCGCCGAAGGCGACTGGGTGTCGATGGGCATCCCGTCCGACGGCAGCTACGGCATCGCGCCGGGCGTGATCTACGGTTATCCCTGCACCTGCAAGGACGGCAAGTTCGCGATCGTCCAGGGCCTTGCCGTCAACGAGTTCTCGCGCGCCCGCATGGACGCGACCGACAAGGAACTGCGCGAAGAGCGCGCCGGCGTCGAGCATCTGTTCGCCAAGCGCTGATCGGTCGCAATGCAATGAAATGAAAAAGGCGGCCAAAGCCGCCTTTTTCATTTGTTGCAACCCGCGTCGGTTCGGGTGGGCGCGGCGAAGATGGCAAACCGGCGTAGATTGGCGGCGTGCGCAGCGAACCCCAACATCGGGATGCTCACTCCCGCCGCCTGCTTATCCTGCATCGCGCCGTGATGTTCCCGCCGTACGTGCCTATCGCCGCTCATCCGCCAGCACCATCTTGTAGATCACCGCCCCGATCGCCGCGCCGATCAGCGGCGCGAGCCAGAACAGCCAGAGCTGCTGCACGGCCCAGCCGCCGGCGAACACGGCCACGCCGGTGCTGCGCGCCGGATTCACCGACGTGTTCGTGACCGGAATGCTGATCAGGTGGATCAGGGTCAGGCACAGTCCGATCGCGATTGGCGCGAAACCCGCCGGCGCGCGCGCGTCGGTGGCGCCGAGAATCACGATCAGGAAGAACGCGGTCAGCACGATTTCGCAGACCAGCGCGGCGACCAGGGAATAGCCGCCCGGCGAATGCTCGGCGTAGCCGTTCGAAGCGAAGCCCGCAGTGACGTCGAAGCCGGCCTTGCCGCTCGCGATCAGATAGAGAATCGCGCCGGCCGCGATCGCGCCGAGTACCTGCGCGACGATATAGCCGGGCAGTTCCTTCGCCGGAAACCGTCCGCCGACGACGAGGCCGAGCGATACCGCTGGATTGAAATGTCCACCGGACACATGACCGACGGCGTAGGCCATCGTCAGTACCGTCAGGCCGAATGCGAGCGACACGCCCGCGAAGCCGATGCCGAGCGTCGGCACCGCGGCCGCCAGCACGGCGCTGCCGCAGCCGCCGAGAACCAGCCAGAACGTGCCGAGAAACTCGGCACCGAGTCGTTTGCCCATGCTCATCCCGATATCTCCCTCTCCAGGACGATGCGAGTTCGGGCCCGGGACGGCGCATCGTCCGCACGCCGGCTGGGCAGGTCCGTTCAGGGAATCGCGACTGACGGACTCGGCATTCCTATCACGGGACGACAGAGCATAGAAAGCAAATTTGTATGCTTTTGCGCGCGCATTCGTGTGCTGCACTGCAATGTTTCGATTCGTTGCTGCGCGGGAAACAAGAGCATACGCTTGCGGACGGCGTTGCGTTCGCGACGCCCACTGCCGGGGGGCGGTGCCTGATCACATCGAGGAAAACGTCATGCAGAAACTGTGTGCAGGTTTTGCCGTGCTTGTGTTGGGGATGGGAGGAATGGCCGCGGCGAATGCCGCCGGACTCGAGCTGCGTCTCGCGCAGCCCGCGCAGAAGGATTTCGGCAGCGGCAAGATCGTCTATAGCCTGAGCAACGCCACCGATGCATCGGTGCAGGTGCTGCGCTGGCAGACGCCGATCGACGGCGTTGACAATGCGATGTTCCGCGTCACGCGCAACGGCGAGCCGGTCGCCTACGTCGGTCGCATGGTCAAGCGTCCGGCGCCGACCGACAAGGACTACGTCGAACTCGCGCCGGGCCGGAACATCACCGTCGAGGTCGATCTGACCGCGTACTACGACATGCGCAAGGGCGGCCAGTACGAGGTGCGTTACGTGCGCAGCGCGAGCGATGTGGTCCGCGCGGCGGACGAAGCGTCGCGCGGCGGCGTGAAGGCCGGCGTGCTCGAATTCGATCGCATCGACGGCGGCAGCGTTTCCGTGTTCGCCGACGCCGCGCCCGATGCGCTCGACGAAGCCCCGAAGGCCGGCGTCGGCATTCTTGCCGCGACCAACAGCTTCGTCGGCTGCAGCACGACGCGCAAGAACCAGGTCGCGACCGCACGCACGTCGGCGACGAGCTATGCGAACAACTCGCGCAGCTATCTGACGGCCGGCACGCAGGGCAGCCGCTACACCTGGTGGTTCGGCACCTACAACAGCTCGCGCTATTCGACGGTGCGCACGCACTTCAACAACATCCACAGCGCGCTGTCGTCGCAGCCGTTCACGTTCGACTGCAGCTGCACCGACGACTACTACGCCTACGTCTATCCGAACCAGCCGTACCGCATCTATCTGTGCAACGCGTTCTGGTCGGCGCCGAACACCGGCACCGATTCCCGCGCCGGCACGATCGTCCACGAAGTGAGCCACTTCAACGTGATGGGCGGCACCGACGACTGGGCCTACGGCCAGAGCGCAGCGCACAACCTCGCCGTGAGCAACCCCTCGCGCGCCGTCGACAACGCCGACAGCCATGAATACTTCGCCGAGAACACGCCGGCGAGAAATTGACGGTTGTTGATTCGTGAAAACAACGGGGCCGGCTTGGCGGCCCCGTTTTCCCGAGGCGTGCGCCACCCGTATACGCTGTTCCCGCGCGTACTGCGTCGCGACCTCGCCAAGGAAATCGCGTAACCCCAAGGTTGCGGTTCGCCGTGGGCTCACCGCAACCTATGCAGCTTCCCGCCGTCGAAACCAACCCGCGATGCTCATCCGTTCGCGTGTCGCCGGCAGCACTTCGTGCTCGACGTCGGCGGAAAGAAACAGCGCAAGCGTGCCGCCGAGCGGCGCGACGTCGTGCGGGCCGTCGGGCAGGTGCAGGCGCAGCGCGCCGCCGTCATCGGGCCGCCAGTCGCGGTTGAGATAGAGCACCGACGACAGCACGCGCGCGTCGCTGTCGCGGAAGCGGTCGCGGTGGCGCGCATAGCCGGTGCCGGGCGGGTAGAGCGCGTAGTGCGCTTCGAGCGTCTCGAGCCCGAGCAGCAATCGCCGGTTCAGCGCCTGCCGCAACGCCTGCATGGCATCCCAATACAGCCGTTGAGCGGGCGAAAGCGCGGTCTCGTCGAACCAGCGCGTGCGGTCGCCGCGCAGTTCCGACAGCGCGCGACCCTGCGCGCGACCCGTCGCGGCGGCGGCGAGTTCGCCGGCGGCGTCGCGGGCGCGGCAGTCGGCGGCGAGGGCGGAAACCGCCGCCGGCGACAGGAACGCCGGGACCACTTGCCAGCCGTGTTCCCGCACTGCATCGGCAATGCCGTCGAATCCATCGTCCGTTCGCACGGCGTCAGAAGTCCGGTCGCAGTCGCACTTGCTCGAGTTCCTTGCGCAGCATGCGCTGGAACAGCGTCGGCGCGACCCAGCTGTAGACGCAGAACGCTATCCACGCGTAGCTGACGATTTGCGCGGCGGCTTCGTAGCCGAAGTCGGCGAGCATGAGCGACAGCAGGCGAACGCCGAGGTACATGCCGATCAGCAGCGCGATGGTCCGCGTGCCGCTGCCGCCGGCGATGAAGGCGTTGAAGCGAAACCAGAGGCCGAGCAGCAGACTGCGGCGCGCCTTGACGGCGCAGAGCAGTTCGAGCGCATTCTTGTCGTCCGGCGCGTTGCGCACGGCCCAGACCGCGTGCTCGTACGCGCTGTCGATGCGGCCGCTGCGCAGCTCGGTCCAGCCCAGCACGTTCAGTGCGCCATGATCGTCGGGCGACCGGCCCAGCACCTCTCGCGCAAGGCTTTCCGCGCGAGCCAGATCGTTCTGGCTCAGATGCCACAGCGCAAGCAGCGCATGATTGGACGTGTCGTCGGGATCGCGTTCGATCGCCGCGTCGATGCACTCCCGCGCCTCGCGCATGCGCCGCTCGTGCAGATACAGCTCGCCGAGCGCGTTGAACGGCATGTCGCTGTCCGGGTCGATAGCGGCGGCTTCGCGAAAACTCGCCTCGGCTTCGCGCAGGCGGCGGCGCGCGACATGCACCTTGCCGAGCGCGAGGTGCGCGAACGCGCTTTGCGGCCCCAGCGCGAGCGCCGCGCGCGCTTCGTGTTCGGCGGCCGCGAGCCGGCGGCGCTCGACAAGGCACAGGGCGAGCAGCGCATGCGCGGTCACGTTCTGCACGTCGAGGCTCAGCGCGCCCGTGAGGCTGTGAATCGCGCCGTCGAGGTTGCCCTGCAGCATCTGCTGCCGCGCGAGCGCGATCAGGGAAGAAGGATTGTCGACGTTCATCGCAGCACCAGTCCGAGCAGGCCGGATCCGAGCAGCGGACTGACCGTCGGCCGCACGATCGCGATGCCGAGCATCAGTACCACGACGCCGTTCTTGCTCTCGCCGCCGAAATGACTGAACAGCTCGAACGTGCGGGCCTGCAACATGAAGACGCCGTAAGTCGCCGACAGCATGACCGCGACCGCAACGAGGTAGAGATAGGGCAGTGCGCTCTTGTCGATCCAGCCCGCCTCCAACGCGGCGAACATCGTCAGCAGCGCGATCGCCTTTCCGCCGAGCGCCAGTGCGATCAGTGCGATTTCGCGTTTGAGCGTCGGACTGCCGAGTGCGAACCCATTCAGTACGAACCAGGCCAGACCGAACCAGGGCCCGATCAGCATCGTGCTCAGGAACGGCCACATCGGATCGGTCGCCGCCGACTGCAGCGCGCCGGGACGGGGTTCGTCGGGAAGGTGGTAGGTCGCCATGTCAGTTCTTTCCGTGCTTGCGGATGAACTCAAGCACCTCGTCGTACTGCCCGCTCTCGTTGGCGTAGCGCGCGTAGTTGCGCGCCGTCGTGAGCCACTCGAGCGTCGTCGGCCGGATCTGCGCGAGCGCGGCTTTCAGGTGTTCGGTGGCCAGCGGCACTTCGTCGCCGGCCGCGAGGCTCGCGTCGATCGCTTCGTCGGCCGCGCTGTCCACGAGGTGGCGCAGGTCCGCACCGGAAAAAGCCGAGGTCGTGCGCGCTAGCCCGGCGATGTCGATCGCGCCGGCGAGCGGCCGGTCGCGCAGCAGCGCGGTCAGGATTTCCTCGCGCGCGGCCTGGTCCGGCGGCGGCACGAACAGCACGCGATCGAAGCGACCGGGCCGCCGGAACGCCGGATCGATGGCCCAGGGCACGTTGGTCGCGCCGAGAATCAGCACACCCTGGTTGTTCTGCGCGAAGCCGTCGAGTTCCGCGAGGAACTGGCTGACGAGTTTCGCCGTGGTCGCTTCGCGCGAATATTCGCGCTTGGCGCCGAGCGCCTCGATCTCGTCGAAGAACATGACGGCCGGCGCGCTGCGCCGCGCATGCTCGAACAGCGCGTGCAGCTTGCGCTCGGATTCGCCCATCCACATGTCGAGCACGTCGTTTATCGCGACGTTGAAAAACTTCGCGCCGCATTCGCCGGCGGTCGCGCGTGCGAGCAGCGTCTTGCCGCAGCCCGGCGGGCCGTACAGCAGAATGCCGCCGCCGGCCTTGCGCCGGAAGCGTTCGAACAGCGAGGGTTTCTGAAACGGCGTGATGATGCGGCGCCGGATCTGCTGCTTGACCTCCGCGAGGCCGCCGACGTCCGCAAACGTGACGCGCTCGGTTTCCGGAGCAAGGCGGCGCACGACGTCATCCGGATCGACCTCGTCCGCCGCAATCGTCCGTTCCGCGCCGAAGCGGCGTGCCGCGTCGAGCGAGACGACCTTGCCGCGCAGCTCGGCACCGAGTCGTTCGTCCTCGAGCGTCGGATTGCGCTCGACTGCGCTGCGGTATTCGCGCTCCGCGTCGTCACGCCGATTCAACGCGAGCAATGCGCGCGCGCGCGCGAGCGCGGCGTCCGGCGTGTCGTCGCCGGCGAGTTGCAGCGCACGTTCGCTGTCGCCGTGCAGTCCGGCGAGACGGGAAAGCCGAAGGCGCAGTTCCGGCGGCAGGGCGAGCACCTGTTGCGCGGACAGTGCGTCCTGCACGCGGCGCGCGCGTGCATGATCGTTCGCGTCGGCGCAGGCGGCCAGCAACAGCTCGGCCAGCGGCTGGTTGTCAGGTGTCGCGGTCAGCGCGCGCTCGAGGCCGTCCAACTGATCGGTTTGCATGGGATCGTGAGCCTGCTGAAAGTCGCGAGCTTGCCAAGAGCTACCGGCCCGGACAAGCTTCGACTTTCCGTACGATTCCGCTTGCGCGCAAGCGCGGCGCGCCTCATGAGCCCACCCCTGGTCGTCGTCTGGCTGGTCATCGCCAATCTGGTCATGTTCGCGGCGCAGTGGGCGCTCGGCGATCGCATGGCGCTGTATTTCGCGCTGTGGCCGCCGGGCGAGCACGTCGTCGGCATGGCCGGCGCACGCACGATCGTCGCCGGGTTCCAGCCGCTGCAGCTCATCACCTACGGATTCCTGCACGGCGGCGTCGGCCACGTCGCGATCAACCTGACCGGCCTTCTGCTGTTCGGGCCGATGGTCGAGCGCTGCATGGGCGGCGGCCATTTCCTGTTCTATTACGCGTTCTGTCTTGTCAGCGCCGGCGTGTGCCAGTTGCTGCTCGGGCTCGGCGACGGTATCGGTGCGACCGTCGGCGCGTCGGGCGCGATCTACGGCGTGCTCGCGGCCGCCGCATTGCTGTATCCGGATCGAAAGGTGCTGCTCCTCCCGCTGCCCGGCGAACTCGAAGCGCGCACGCTGGCACTGCTGCTCGGCGGCCTCTCGGTGCTCCACGGCGTCACCGGCACGCAGGCCGGTACGGCGCATTTCGCGCATCTCGGCGGTATGGCCGGCGGATGGCTGCTCGTCCAGTACTGGCGCGGGCGTCTGCCGGTGAAGCCGCGTCGCCTGCTCGTTCCCTGAGCCTCCTGCCATCACCCCCAGCCCACGGCGTCCGTTGTAGCATCTGCCGGAAACCGGACGCGGCAGCGGCGCCGGCGCCGACCGATCAAGGAAGTTCGCCGTGAGTGAAAAAAACCACTTCTCCATGATTCGCGGTTTTCATCTGGCCGACTGGTTCACGCTGGCCAATGCCGCCTGCGGCATGGCCGCGGTGTTCGCGGCGATGGCGAGCATCGCGCCGGGCAGCAACGTGAGCCTGCTGCTCGCTGCCGCGTTCATCCCGGCGGCGTTCGTGTTCGACGTGCTCGACGGGCGCATCGCACGCTGGCGCCAGCAGCAGTCCGCGCTCGGCCGCGAACTCGATTCGCTCGCCGACGTGATCTCCTTCGGCGTCGCGCCCGCGGCGATCGGCTATGCCGCGGGCATGCGCGGCTTCTGGGACTGCGCCGTCCTCGGCTACTTCGTCTGCTGCGGCGTCAGCCGCCTCGCGCGCTACAACATCACGGCCGAAGCGCTGTCCTCGAACGAGTCGGGCAAGGTCAAGTATTTCGAAGGCACGCCGATCCCGACGAGCCTGCTGCTCGTCGTCCTCGTCGCCGTCGCCGCGTGGCAGGGCCGGATCGGCGACGCGCTCTGGTTCGGCGCCGTCGACGTCGGCCCCTGGACCCTGCATCCGCTCGTGCTGGTCTACGCCGTGTCGGGCTCGCTGATGATCAGCAAGACGCTGCGCATTCCGAAATTCTGACGCGATGCGCCCGATGCGGCGCTGACAGAAACGTCCCACCGCGTGCGAGAACTCGCACGCCGCTGCCACCTATGCGTGCCGGTACGCCGAAGCGACCGGCTCGTCGGGGCGGCGTGTCCGGCCCCGAGCGTCGTCAGGAGCTGAATAGGGAGGGAGCATGTCCGCACGGTCCGTTTTCCGCATTGTCTGCAGCGCGGTTGTCGCCTGCTGCACCATTTTCACCGTCATCGCCACCGCCACCGCCAGCCAGCTCGCGCCGCAGTCCGCCGACGAGCTGGCTTCGGCGCCGCGCATCGTCGTGGCCGATCTGGAATCGGCGCAGTCGCGCTGGAATCCGCAGCGCACGCTGATCGTCACCGACTACCGCTTCCGTCGCGTCGAGGCGCTGCGCGGCACCTTCGACGCCGCGTTCGTGCTGACCCAGGGCGGCGGCACGGTCGGCGACGAGACGCATCGTCTCAGCGACCTGCCGCTGTTTCGCACCGGCGCGCGCTATCTGCTGATCCTCAACGCCGCGGACAATCCCGTGTTCTCGTCGGTGCGCTACGGCGCGGCCGGTGCGCTCGAACTCGACGGGGCCGGCGAGCGCATCGTCGGCGGCGAACGCCTCGACGAATTCCGCGTGCGCGTGCGGCGCAGCGCCGTGCTCGACGACGCCGCGCTGCGGCCCGCCGCACACGGCAAGCACTACCCCGCGAGCGTCTGGCGTCCCGAGGAACAGCCCGTCGCGCTGCCGATGGATCGGCCCGCCGCCGCTGCGCCCGCGTTCGTTCCGCCGGAAAGCCGCGCGCTGCAGCACGCGGCGCTGCCGGGCCTGGTCGAGTCCGCGTCGCCGTTCGTGCCGCACTATCTCGTGCAGCGCTGGCCCGCGCCGACGATCACGTTCAACCAGCTGCCGCTCACCTGGGCGTGGTCGCCCTACGACCAGCATCAGATGGCGCACTGGAACCAGTACGGCGACATCTTCCGCGTGCTGCAGACCCCGACCGGCACCTGGGCCTGGACCAACGATCGCTACGACCTCGCGGGTTTTCCGAACGACACGAGCATGCAGAACCAGTTCGGCGCGCCCTGGGGCGCGACGACGCTCGCGATCTGCTACTCGCGCTGGTTCGGCAGCGGTCCCATCGTCGAATCCGACATCGCATTGAATCCGGCCTACGACTGGACGCTCGACGAAGCCTTCGGCACCGAAGACGCGTCTTCGCCGTGGAGCTTCCGCCAGTCGCTGTTGCACGAGCTCGGGCACTCCTGGGGCCTGCAGCATCCCTGGGAAACGCAGAACGTGTTCTGGCCCTCGACGATGAACTATGGCCCGAAATGGGCGCGCGACCCGGCGCTGCACAGCGACGACACGGCGGCGATCCGCGCCGTGTATCCGGGCATCGCGCAGCACGACGGCAGCCTCGCGATGTACCGCACGACCGACAGCAGCACGAGCAACCACGCGACCTACACGCCGAGCGCCACGACGTTCGCCAGCTATACGCACGGCCAGAACCTCGGTTTCACCGGCGCGATCACGCTGCAGAACCTCGGCACGACGAACCTCGTCAACCCGGCGGTCGACGTGTACCTGACCGCCGCGCGCATGCGTTACGAAAACCTCGTGTACCTCGGCCGCAGCAACTACACGACGACGGTCGCGCCGTTTCCGGGCAGCATTTCGCTGCTGAACCTCGGCAGCTATTTCGTCGCCAGCTCGGTGCCGACCGGCCTGTATTTCCCGGTCGTCTATCTTGCCGCGAGCGGCGGCACCGACGCGCACACCGGCAACAACGCCGCGTGGGGCGTGCATGAACTGCCCGTGAGGATCAACAACGCGATCACCGCGCTGGCGCCGGCCGCGACGACGCAGTACACCGGCACCGGGCGCATCGGCCCGAGCGGCGACTGGCGCTACAGCCTCGCGGCGCAGGCGGGCTACCTGTACACGTTCTCGACCTGCGGCCTCGCCGCATTCGATACCGTGATCGAAGTGCGCGGCGCGTTTCCGACCGTCGCCGCCGACGACTCCTGCGGCGCGCAGACGCAGCTCAGCTGGCGCAGTGCCGCGAACCAGAACGTCACGGTCGTCGTGCGCGGCTACGACAGCGCGGCGCAGGGCGCGTTCCAGCTCGCCTACGGCGGCAGCAACGACCAGGTGTTCCGCAGCGGGTTCCAATGACGCGAGACCGGCAGCGGGCGGTTCGCCTCCGCGCTGCCCGACCTTCCGGCGCCGTGCGAGGTTTCATGCACACTGCGCACGTGTGAATTCGTACGTCTCGTCGCGTCGTCCGCTCGCCGGAGGTCCACGTCGCACGCGAATCCGATCTCGTGCGCCGCGGCCGCCTGACCGCGCGCGACCGCAGCCGCGTCGTCGGCGCGATCGACAATGTGCGTAACGAGTGCCCGAGCGAGATCGCCGCCGACGCGCCCGCGGCGGCGGTGCCGCAGCTGACGAACGCGCTGGTGCTGCGTCCGGAAATCCCGTGGACATGGCGCGGGTACCAGCTCGTGACGCGCTCGGTGCTGTCGGCACGGTGCCGATCGCGAGCAGCCGGACGGACTACGCAACCGGCTAGGCTTTCCGATCGGATGGCATGCGTCGACCTGGCCCGCCGGCGCGCCGTTCTGGGCCGATCTGCTCAACCGCCTCGGCAACATGCGCGCGGCGTTGAAGTCGGACGATGACAGCAAAGACGATGGCGCTTCGGCGTGGCGCGGGCGTCGGCGTTGCGGGACGCGAGTCGGCAACGCGTCAGTCCCCGAACCCGTTCTCGAAGATCGTGTCGTCGATGTACGCGATGCGCATGCCGCAGAGTTCCAGCGACGACGAGGCGTCGGCGAGCAGCACCGACAGCTCGGTCGCGTAGCTGACGTTGTCGACCGTGATGTCGAGTTCGGGGCTCTGCCGGATCGTGTAGCCCGCGCTCGTGTTGCTCGTGAACGTCGCGTCCTCGATGCCCGTGCCTTCGCCGCCGTGGCGGAACAGCCGGAACGTCAGGTCCTTGGCGCTCGTATCGTAAAAATACGCGCGGACGAACCGGATGCGGCTCGCGTGCGGCAGCTGGACCGGATAGACGAACTCGGTGACGCCGCTGCCGCGCGAGATGCAGCCTGCGCCGCCGTAGTTCGTGTTCACGGCGCTGTCGCGCGGGCGGAACGAGGTGCCGGCGACATTCAGATAGTTCAGGCCCTGCGCCGCCGCGGACGACGCGACGACCAGCAGCGCGGCGGCCGATGCCGCTGCAGCGCGGCGAAGACGACGATACAGCAGGCGATAGCGACTCATCGCGTCGGCTCCTACGGCGTGTACTGGATGCGCACGCCGCAGAAGCGCAGGTTCGTGCTCGTCGAGTTGATGACGACGACCATGGAGTAGGAGTGCGTCATCGGCGTGATCGTCACGGCGATCTGCGGACTCAGGGTCGAGGCATAGCCGGTACTCGTGTTCGTCGTGAAGCTCGTATGCTCGGTGCTGTCGCCGGCGCCGTCGAAGTCCGTGAAATGCGTGGCGATGTTGGCCGAGACGCCGTCGTTGTAATAGTACGTGCGCACATAGTTGACGACGGCGCCGTTGGGCAGCTGCACGTCGGCCGTGAAGATGGCGCCGGTATCCGACGAGCGTATGCAGCCCGCGGTTGCGAAGATCGAATCCGTGGTCGCGTGTCGCGCCACGAAACTCGAACCCGCGATGCGCAGGTAGCGATTCGTGCCGAGACCGTCGACTGCGTCGGGCCCGGACGTGTCGTCGAGGTAGGGGCCGTTGCCCGGCGTCGGCGGCGACAGTTCGGAGGCTGCCGCCGCAGCGCCCGCCGTTGCCGCGACCAGCGCGAACAGCAGGGTTCGAAATTCGAATCGGATCATGTCGTGTTCCCGCAGTGCTCAGGCGCCGCCACTCTACTTCCAAAGCGGCGGCCAGGATTCGGCCGGCGCCCCGGGGAAATCACCCAGGCCGCGCCGATCGCCACGGACCCGCCGTGCCAACCAACGTCGCACTGCGGTCGTTGCGAACAGACTGCGCTCCGGTGCGCGTGCCGCGCAGTCGTTCTGCGTCGGCGACCGCGCCGTTCCCGCCGTGCCGACGTCTGCGAAAAAAACTGCGTACGGAAACCCTGTGCGTTCGCCGCGAAGAATCCGCGGTGCGCGGCGACGGATCCGGACACGCCGCGTGATGCGCTGCAGCAGCGCGGGTAATCACAATCCATCCAAGCGCTCAACCCACTAATCTTCTTGCGCGGCGCAGCGCGCGCGGCCGACACTGCGCGCCATCGCACTGCGCCAGGAGCCGCCATGGAAGCCACGACCACGCCCGCCGCCGCAGCCGCCGGCACCGATACGCTGCGACGCGACCAGAGCGTCGCGAAGAATCTGTTCTTCGGCGAGATCGTCGAAGAGAACCTGTTCCCGTATCCGCAGATGCGCGATCGCGATCGCGAGATGCTCGGCGCGATGCTCGACGCGATCGACGGCTTCCTCGCGCCGCAGCACGCCGATCTCAAGCACTTCGACCGCAACGCCGAACAGCCGCCGGAGTTCATCCAGGCGCTGCGCGACATGGGCCTGTTCGGCCTGATCATTCCCGAGGAATTCGGCGGGCTCGGCCTCTCCAACGCGGCCTATGCGCGCGTGCTCACGCAGACCAGTTCGCACGATTCGTCGGTCTCGCTGACGATCGGCGCGCACAGCTCCATCGGCATGAAGGGACTGCTGCTGTTCGGCACCGATGCGCAGAAGGCGCGCTACCTGCCGAAACTCGCGAGCGGCGAGATGATCGCCGCATTCTGCCTGACCGAGGCCGGCGCCGGTTCCGACGCGGCGTCGGTGCGCACGAAGGCGACGCGCAACGACGACGGTTCGTGGACGCTGAGCGGCGAGAAGATCTGGATCACGAACGGCGGCATCGCCGACTTCTACACGGTGTTCGCGAAGACCGACACGCCCGAAGGCAAGATGACCGCGTTCATCGTCGAGGCGAAGCAGGCCGGCGTCAGTCACGGACCGCACGAAGACAAGATGGGCATCCGCGCGTCGAGCACGACGACGGTCGCTTTCAGCGACGTGAACGTGCCGGCGGATCAGGTGCTCGGCGACGTCGGCAAGGGCTTCAAGGTCGCGATGGCGATCTTGAACAACGGCCGCACGGGTCTCGGCGGCGGCGCGGTCGGCGGCATGAAGACGCTGATCAAACTGGCCTGCGCCCAGGCGAACGAGCGCAGGCAGTTCGGCCGGCCGATCGCCGATTTCGGGCTCGTGCGCGAGAAGATCGCGCAGATGACGATCGACTGCTTCGCGGCCGAGAGCGCGGTCTGGATGGTCGCGCACTACATCGATTCGGGCTGCAGCGACTACTCGGTCGAAGCGGCCATCAGCAAGGTGTTCGCGAGCGAGGCCGTGCAGCGCGCGAGCTACGAGGCGCTGCAGATCGCCGGGGGCAACGGCTTCATGCGCGAATTTCCGTACGAGCAGATCACGCGCGATACGCGGATCCTGTCGATCTTCGAAGGCACGAACGAAATCCTGCGCCTGTACATCGCGCTGTCCGGGCTCAAGGACGTCGGCGCGACCCTGAGCGAACTGAAGTCGGCGGTCGGCAACATCTTCAACGATCCGATCAAGGGCTTCGGCGTGCTCAGCACCTACGTGCGCCGCAAGGCCAGCGAAACCACGGGCTACGGCACCGACAGGATCCTGCGCGAACTGCATCCGAGTCTGCGCAAGGCGGCCACGACGTACGAGAAGTACACGATCGAACTCAGCAAGGCCGCCGATGCGCTGCTGCGCCAGTACGGCAAGACGATCGCCGACCAGCAGCATGCGCAGAAGCGCATCGCCGACATCGCGATCGACCTGTTCGTCGGCCTCTGCGTGCTGTCGCGCGCGGACAGCC
Source organism: Tahibacter sp. (assembly GCF_035481375.1). Taxonomy (GTDB): domain Bacteria; phylum Pseudomonadota; class Gammaproteobacteria; order Xanthomonadales; family Rhodanobacteraceae; genus Tahibacter. The sequence continues at coordinate 13,272 of NZ_DATIGT010000091.1, read as the reverse complement.
TCGTGCGCGCCGGGCATGCCGACAGCGACAGCGCGATCACGATCGCCGACGCGTTCACGCGCCAGGCCCGCCGCCGCCTGCGCCGCAACGTGCGCGGAATGGCGATCAACGAGGACAAGTCCGTCGAGACCCTGGCCCAGACCATTCTCGACAAGGGCGCGGTGACCTGGGACGTGGTCTGACGCTGTCCGCCGGCACGTCGCCGCGACGCCTCGTTGCGGCGACGCGCGCGGCCGTCGCGGCTACGGGCACGGCGGATTGCCGAGCACGATGCGTCGCGGCGTCTCGTCGCGCCAGAATTCGCCGAGCAGGTCGCGGTACCGGTTGCCGTCCGTACCGGCGTTGAACCGGTTCGTCGCAGTCAGCGTGTGATAGCTGACGCCGCTGCTGAACAGCCATGGCGCGGCGTCCAGCGCTTCGGTCATCGCGCAGCGCCACGCCTCGCGTGCCGGATCGTCGGGCTGTTCGAGCTTCAGGCGCGCAATCGCGACACTGTCCAACGTGCTGTTCTGCAGGAGTACCTTGAGCCCGAGTCCCTCGGTCGGCGACGTCAGGTAGGCGTAGTCGATGGACAGGAACGTGCACAGCGACGGATGGCGCTCGATCTCGCCTTCGCAGAAGGTATCGAACGATGCGCGCCAGAACTTCCAGTTCTGCAGCGCCACCTTGTCGGCCGAGGTGACCTCGCTGTTGCCGATGTAGTGTCCCGGCACGTTCCATCCGTCGAGCGCGAACGCGCCGTCGAGCACGAAGCGCAGACCGTCGGCGGCATGCGTCGCCGGCAGCAGCGTCGTCATGGCCTGCGCATTCGCCGCCAGTCCGAATCCGCCCGCGGAGGTGCCGACGAACAGCACGCGCTGGCTGCCGTCGTCGCGCAGTCCATGGTCGCGGCGCAGCGATTCGATCGCTGCCTGCGCGTTCGCGCGGCCGGAGAAATACCAGCCGCAGCCGCCCTCGTCCGTGCACTGTGGTGTCGCCGAGGTGATGCGGCGTCGCGACGTGGCTCCGGTCCACTGGTCGCTGGAGCAGTAGTGGAGCTGCACCATGTTCGCCGCATGGAAGTCCGGGTTCACGTCGTCGCGCGGATTGAGCACGCCGCCGCGCGTCGCGCGCGTCCACTCGCCGTTGCCGACCGGCGACGTCGTCGTCAGACGCTCGCCGCGCTGCGCGCAGGACAGGGTCAGATCGTCGCAGCTGCCGCCGCCCTCGAACAGAATCACCCACGCGTTCGAACCGCTCGGCGAGGGACGGAACGCATAACCGGCCGGCGTACCGTCGTTGCAGCGCGCATCCGTCCAGCGGCCGTCGATCTCGGCCGGCTTGACCGTGAGCCAGCAGTCGAGCTCACCCGGCGTGCACGGTTCCGGCGGCGGTTCCGCCGCTCCGCCGTTCCCGTCGGCGCGTCCGGTGCCGGGCACGGCGGCCAGCAGACACAGTGCAGCAAACCCCACTACGGTCGCATTCATCGTCGTTCCTTGGTCAGCACCCGCGTCCCAGTGACGCGAGTGACGGTCCGCAAACGAGCTGGAAAGCGCCGCGTTGACCGGCCCGCGCGCAGGTCGCTCACGGGAAAGCTGGAAAAGTGCGGTGGTTCACAAAATCAGCCGCTGTCGTCCGGCGAAGGAATCGGATTGCGGTGCCGAAGAAGCCGTGCCGCGAGCGCTTTCCTCCGCCACGGGTGCTTCGAATCGGAATCACCGCGATGCCGATTCGGGGGACGACCTCAATTCACTGCGATCACGACCTTGCCGAAGTGGCTGCCGCTGTCGAGATACTCGTACGCCGCGCGGGCCTGCTCGAACGGAAACACGCGATCGACGACGGGCTTGATCCGGTGCAGCGCGACGAAGCGCGCGAGGTCTTCGAGCATCGCGAGGCTGCCGACGTAGATGCCGGTGACATGCTTCGCGCCGCGGATCATCTGGAACGGATCGAGCTCGCTGCCCCAGCCCGACACGCCGCCGACGATCGCGACCGTGCCGCCCATGCGCGTGGCCTGCAGCGATTTCTTCAGCGTGCCCGCGCCGCCGACTTCGACGACGACTTCCACGCCTTCGCCGCCGGTCGCGCGCAGCACGTCCTCGTGCCAGTCCGGCGTCGTCGTGTAGTTGATCGTCGCGTCCGCGCCGAGCGCGCGGGCGCGTTCGAGCTTCGTGTCGCTCGAGGACGTGATCACCGCGTGCAGGCCCGCGGCCTTGGCGAGCTGCAGGCCCCAGATCGACACGCCGCCGGTGCCGAGCAGCAGCACGCTGTCGCCGGGCCGGGCCTTGCCCTCGACGAACACCGAGTTCCAGGCCGTGACGCCGGCGCAGGTCAGCGTCGCGGCTTCGGTGTAGTCCAGGTGATCCGGCACCTTGAACAGCGAATCCTGCGAGACGACGATTTCCTGCGCGAGCGCGCCGTCGATGAGGCCGCCGAAGGCGTTGCGGGATTTTTCCGGCGTCTGGCGGCCTTCGATCCACGATTCGAAGAATGTCGTCGCGACGCGGTCGCCGACCTTGAACCGCGTGACCTTGTCGCCGATCTCGACCACGTCGCCGGCGCCGTCGGAAGCCGGCACGACCGGCGTCTCGTTGCCGCCGTTGTAGTCGCCGCGGATCACCATGAGGTCGCGGTAGTTGAGCGCGACGGCGCGGATGCGCACGCGCACCTCGTGCGGGCCGGGTGCGGGCAGGGTGCGCTCGACCGGCACGATGCCGTCGAACTGTTTGCCGGGATGGACGTGATAGGCCTTCATGACGTGCTCCAGTGAGGAAGTTTCCGGCGGCGGCGGAATGCCGCTGTCGATGGCTGTGCACGATATAGGTTCTCCGCTGTCGTCAGTGGAGAGATTCGGTACTATCTGTGTATCCCTGCAGGAACCAATGGCGCCATGAACGACAGGCTCGCCGGTATCGATACCTTCGTCCAGGCGGTCGACTCGGGCAGCTTCGCGCTGGCCGCCGAGCGGCTCGGCCTGACCCGTTCGGCCGTCGGCAAGACGATCGCGCGGCTCGAACGGCGGCTCGGCACGCGGCTGTTCCAGCGCACGACGCGGCAGCAGAGCCTGACCGAGGACGGACAGGCCTATTACGAGCGCTGCGTGCGCGCACTGGCTGAACTCGATGCCGCCGAGGCTGCGTTCGACAGCGGCCGGCGCGAACCCGCCGGCCGCCTGCGCGTCAGCGCGCCACTGCTGTTCGGACGCCAGTGCGTCGCGCCGGTGCTGATGGCGCTGGCGCGTGCGCATCCGCGGCTGCAGGTCGAAATGTCCTTCAGCGACCGCGTCGTGGACCTGGTCGAAGAAGGCTTCGACCTCGCCGTGCGCATCGGCCCGCTGCGCGACAGCGCGACGCTCGCGGCGCGGCGCCTCGGCTCGCAGGCGATGGGCGTCTGCGCGTCGCCGTCCTACATCGCCGAGCGCGGCATGCCGCGCAGCCTCGACGATTTCCGCACGCATTCCGCCATCGTCTACGGCCTCAACGGATCGTCGGCGCAATGGCGCATCCGCGACGCCGACGGCGCGCTGCGCGAACCGGTCATCGCGAGCCGCCTGCGCTTTGACGACGTGCTGGCCATCGCCGACGCCGCGGTCGCCGGTCACGGCCTCGCCTGGCTGCCGTGCTGGCTCATCGGTCCGCGCCTGCGCAGCGGCGAACTCACGCTCGTCACGAGCAGCCAGAACACGGTTGCGAGCGAAGTCCACGCCGTGTGGCCGCAGTCGCGCTATCTGCCGTCCAAGACGCGCACCGCGATCGATGCACTCGTCGCGGAAGTGCCCGGGATGCTCGGACCGTGAGCGCCGCACGTCGCAAGCTCCGACGTAGGGCGCAATAAGCAAAGCGCATTGCGCCAAGTCCGTTCCAGCCTCGCCCTGCCGATCGTCGCCGCAATGCGAGGTGTCGACGCGTTCGATTGCCGGCGCAACGCGAGATCCCGGTGCGTTGAGAATACGGCGCAATGCGCTTCGCTTAGTGCGCCCTACGATCGGCTCTTCGGCATTTCCGCCCCTGACAATGCGGGAAACACGTGGTTGCCGGCGACGTCGAGCGGCAGTGGCCGGACCCAGCGCACCGACGCGGTCGACAGCGGCGCGTACAGGTGCGGAAACAGCGCGCCGCCGCGCGACGGCTCGTATTTCAGTGCGTCGCCGAGCGCTTCGGCGTCGACCGCGACGAGCAGCAGGCCGGCCTGGCCGTTGAAATGAAGCGCCGCCGTCTGTCGCGCTTGTTCGGATGTGGACAAATGTATGAATCCGTCACGCGTATCGACCTCGCTGCCCGCGAACGCGCCGGTTCGCTCGGCGTCCTCCCACTGTGACGCGGCGACGATCTTGTAGACGGTAGTCATGGCGCGGGTTCCAGCTACGGACGATCAATGCTCCAGCGCGGGCAGCGCCCGGCGAAGGTCCTCGATGGTGACCGGCTTGGTCAAATGCAGGTTGCAGCCGGCGTCGATCGCGCGGCGTTCGTCGGAATCGGTCGAATAGCCGGTCAACGCCGCGACCATGACGCCGTCGAGATCCGGATTGCGGCGGATCTCGCGCGCGACCGCGTAGCCGTCCATGCCGGGCAGGCCGATGTCGAGCAGGATCACGTCGGGCAGCATCTCGCGCGCGCGTTCGAGGCCGGTTTCGCCGTCATAGGCCACGTCGCAGGCATATCCCTCCAGCGTCAGCATGGTCTGCAGCGTGACCGCCGCATCGCGGTTGTCGTCGATGATCAGCACGCTCACCGTGTCGACCGCGCCGACCAGGCCGCCGCGGAACAGCGGCAGCGTCACCGTGAACGTGCTGCCGCAGCCGCGTCCCGCACTCTCGACGGCGATCTTGCCGTGATGCATCTCGACGAGCTGCTTGGCGATCGCGAGCCCGAGGCCGAGGCCGCCCTCCGAGCGGTCGAGCGCGCGCTTGTCCTGCGTGAACAGATCGAAGATGCGCGGCAGCAGATCCGATGGAATGCCGACGCCGGTGTCGCTGACGCGCAGGCGCGACTGGCCCTCGTGCGAATCCAGCTCGACCGTGATCGTGCCGCCGGCCGGCGTGTACTTGCAGGCATTGCTGAGGAGGTTCGTGAATACCTGGATCAGACGCGTGCGGTCGCCGCGGACCACCGGATCGTCGTCGCAGCGGACATCGAGCCCGTGCTGCTTGTTCGCGACGGACGGGCGAACCGTTTCGATGGCCGCGTCCAGCACCGGTTTCAGCCGCACGCGGCGGCGTTCCAGCCGTACGAGGCCGCGCGAGATCCGACTGACGTCCAGCAGGTCGTCGACGAGCGCACTCATGTGCCGCGACTGCCGGTCGATGACGTCCCAGGCCCAGGCAGCCGTCTGCGGATCGGCGTGCCGATGGCGCACCACGGCGACGGCGTTGCGGATCGGGGCGAGCGGATTGCGCAGTTCGTGGGCGAGCATCGCGACGAACTCGCCCATGATCCGCGCATCGGCTTCGATGCGCTCCACGCGCTGCCGCTCGGTGAGGTCGCGCGTCACCTTCGCGAAGCCGCGCAGCACGCCGTCGTCGTCGAACAGCGCGGTGATCACGACGTTCGCCCAGAATCGCGAGCCGTCCTTGCGGATCCGCCAGCCTTCGTCCTCGAAGCGGCCCAGGCGCGTCGCCTCGGCCAGCTCGGTCTGCGGCCAGCCCGAGCGGATCGCTTCCTCGGGGTAGAAGCGCGAGAAGTGGTGGCCGATGATCTCGCCGGCCTTGTAGCCCTTGATGTGCTCGGCCCCGGTATTCCAGCTGACGACGATGCCCGCTGGATCGAGGCCGAAGATCGCGTAGTCCTTGACCCGATCGACGAGCAGCCGAAACAGCTCGTCCTTGTCGCCGGAAGTGTGCGTTCTGATTGTCATGGCCCTGACCCGATGTATCTACAACGACTTACGATAGCCAGCGTGCGGAAACAGTGAAGGCCGGGCGCCGTGCGACGCCGTCGGGACGGACGCGATGGCCCTCGCGGCGCGCGGATCGCGTAGGGTAGGCGGCGCGCGGCGCGCCGCCGGAGAACGAGATGCTCAAAGCCATTGCGACCCTCCTGCTGCTGTTCGCGGCGGCGGATACCGCCCGCGGCGGCGAGGTCACCTGCGAATCGCGCGACAACCGGCGCGCACACTGCCGCGTCCCCGGCGACGGCCCGGTTCGCGTCGATTTCGTGCTCAGCGACGCGCCCTGCATCGAAAACCGCAGCTGGTGGCGCACGTCGACGGGCATTGAAGTGGACGACGGATGCCGCGCGATCTTTTCCACGACGGCGGAGGAGCCCGAGCCGCCGAATCGCAACACCTACATCGATCTCGTCGGCACCGACGCCGTCACCGCACGAGCGACGCTGATCGAGCGCGGCTATGCACTGATCCGCACGCGCGACGGCGACGGTGAACAACTGCACTACTTCCGCACGCCGGGCCGGCCCGCCTGCCTGCGCGCCCGCGAACGCGGCGGCACCTATCGCGATCTCGATGGAACGGATGCCGGCGAGTGCCGGTGATCGCACCGGACGGGAAATACCATGGCCTTCAGATATGTCGCACTACGCATGGCAGCGGCGCTGTTCGGCGCGATCGCGTCGGCACCGCTCGCCGCGCGCGCCGCAGACCTTGCGGCGCCGGCGATTGCGGCCGCCGGCACGACCCACAACCGCGCCCAGGTCCTCGACTGGATCGACGACACGCGCTTCGCGCTCGGACGCTGGGACGGCACGGTGTCCGTCTTTCGCGTTCCCCGCGCCGGCGAATCCGGACCGGTCGTCGAGCAGGCCTGGGCCGCGGCGTCGGGGCGCGGCATCGAGATGCTCACGACGATCGACGCGCGCGTCGTCGTCGTTTCCGACGGGCCGGACCGTCTCGCGCTCTGGAAGCAGGGCAGGGACGGGCGCTTCGCCCCCGCAGGTACGCAGCGTCATGCGCCGGAAGTCGGCACCGCCAACAGCGGCGCCGCGCTGCGCATCGACGGCGAGGACTGGTTCGTCAGCGGCCACGAGAACGGCCACGTGCTGATCTGGAAACGGCACAGCGATACGCGGCTTGCGCTCGTGAAATCCGTCGACCTGCATTCGGCGAACCCAATCGCTGCGCCGTATCCGCTCAAAAACATCCGCGACCTCGTGCGCTGGCGCGACCGCTATCTGATCGCGGCGTCCGAGGACGGCGATCTCGTCGCACTGGAAATTCCGGGCGGCCGCGAGATTTTCCGCCGGCGCTACAACGCCGAAGCGAAGCGCGGCATCAACGACGTCGCCGTGCTCGGCGACTGGCTGCTCGTCGCGAACTGCGCGGTCGGCGCAGGCGACCGGAATCTCTGGCTGTTCGATCTTGCGGGCGGCGCACCGCAGCTGCGCGATGCCGCGAACCTCGCGCTCGACACGCAGCGCTCGCAGGTCTTCAATTTCGAGGTCGAACTCGTCGGCTCGCCGGCGCAGCCGGCGTTCTTCAGCAGCACCGAGGAAGGGCTGCTCTGGCGCGGCACTGTCGACGACGGAAGGATCGTCGTGTCCGGCGTGACGAAGGTCGCGCCCGACGGCGGCGCGGTACTCGACAAGGCGCCGTCGTCCGACACGCTGGCCGCGGCGGCGTATCAGATCCTGCTGTTCAAGCCGACGCCGTAGCCGGCGCCGCGGACGCATCAGGCGCCGGCCTCTTCGAGCGACGTGCAGACGCGATTCCGGCCGAGCGCCTTGGCGCGATACAGCTGCCGGTCGGCGTCGTGCATGAGATCGGCGACGCTGTCGTAGCGCGATCCCCATTCGACGATGCCGATGCTCGCGGTGACCGCGATCAGATCCGTGCTCGTCGGCGTCTGATGCGCGGCGATGCTGCGGCGCAGCTGTTCCGCGCGGGCACGCGCAAGGTGCAGCGGCGTGTGCGGCAGCAGCAGCGCGAACTCCTCGCCGCCGAGCCGTCCGGCGGCTTCGTGCTCGCCGAGCTGCACGCGCAGCAGCAGCGCGATCGCGCGCAGCACCTCGTCGCCGGTGCAGTGGCCGAAGGTGTCGTTGACGCGCTTGAAGTGATCGAGGTCGACGAACAGCACGCACAGCGGAATCCGGCTCGCGCGCGCGTCGGCGCAGGCGGTGTCGAGCAGGTCGCGGAAATGCCGGCGGTTCGGCAGCTGCGTCAACGCATCGATCGTCGCGAGGCGATTGAGGCCGGAGTGGTAGCGCGCTTCGAGCGTGCCGTTGCGGATCAGCCGGAACACGGTGTTGCCGACGGTCAGATAGTCGCCGGCCTTCAGCTCGGCCTCGGTGACGAACTGGTCGTTGACGCAGGTCTTGTTCGTCGAGCCGAGATCGCGCACCCAGTAGCGGCCGCTCTCGGACCACGCCATGCAGTGGCGGCGCGATGCCGAGCGGTCGGTGATGCGGAAATTGCAGTCGCTGCCGCGCCCGATCGTCGTCGGCGCGGCGCCGATCCGGATCCGGTGCCCGAAGCGTTCGCCGTGCACGACCATGAGCACGGCGCCGTCGGCCGACGCCTCGAAGATTTCGGCGATGCGCCCGCGACGCGTGGTCTTCGACTCGGTGGAGGTACTCATGGGGCGAACGTCGTGAGGATGCGGCAGCGGCGGGGGCGGGCAGGACTTCGGATCGAAAACGACGATGCAGGCGAATGCCGAACATGTCCCGGGCGCGCAGTGCGGCGGACAGCGCGCGCTGCGCGCCGCGGCGAGACGGTTTCCGCGGCAAAGAGCCCGGCATGCCGGGCTCTCCTGCGTCTCAGGGCGTCACGCGGCCGATCACCGTGCTGTAGCCGTTGCTGGCGTTGCAGAACGGCAGCGCCATCCAGAAGCTCTGGCCGTCGACGGGGTCGACGTCGACCGTGGTGTAGTCGACCGCTTCGGCCGGCGTCTCCCCGCAGGTGCCCTGGCCGGCCTGCAGCAGCGCGCTGCGTTCCAGCGTCAGGTTCGCGCGCCACAGCGAATAGCGCGCTTCCGGAAACAGCGGGCTCAGAGTTTCGAACGGATAGCGGCCGTAGCCGAACAGCATGTCGCCGCTCGCGTTCACCGCCATCGACGGCGCTTCGTAGCTGATCGTGTCGGTCGGCGCGTCGTCGAGCGAACGCAGGCCGAAATGATCCTCGACGTAGCCGTCGGCGGCGTTCGTGCTCGCGATCAGGCCGTTGCCGGCGATCTGCAGCGGCACGCGCACGAGCCGCACGCTGCGGCGCGTGCGGTCGCCGACGGTTTCGGCGATCGTGCGCTGCGCAAAGTATAGAAAGCCATTGCGATACGTCGCTGCCGGCAGGTTGCTCAGGCCGCCCTCGATCGCGACCGACGTCGTCTGCGCGACGCCCTTGGTCCAGGCGTCGGGGCCCGACGGCAGGGCGAGGATCTTCAGCGTGCTGCCGGAACCGTCGAGCAGCAGCGTCTTGCCGGCGCCGTCGTCGAAATGGCGCACCGGAATCGCGCGGATCGAACCGGCGAGGTCGCCGGAGTAGTACTGCGTATACGCCGGATGGCGATCGCCGAGGCGCAGGTCCGACATGTCGAGCATGGTGGCCACGGGCGTGATCGTGTCGTTGGATTCGCGGCCGACGCCGCCGACGACGACGCGGTCGCCGTTGATCGTCATCCACGGGAAGTCGCGATAGATGTTGTCGGTGATCATGTACTGGTGGAATCCGTCGCGCGGATCCGACGTGCGCGACACGGCGAGCGCGATCAGGCGGCGCTGGGCGCCGCAGTAGTTCATCGTGTCGACGGGATCGCCGTTGGCGTTGGTGTAGCGCAGGCAGTTGCCGCCGCTCGTCGTCACCCACACGGGATGGCGCGAGTTCGCGACGACGAAGAACCGCCGCGACGCCGCATCGTAGTGCACGCGCGTGTCGTAGAAGCTCGTCAGGCAGAACCGGTTGCCGTTCGTCGCCGGAAACGCGGCCGAGTCGCAGCGGTCGTCGTAGCCGAGGAAGTTGTTGACGTTGCTGTCGTTGAAGCTGCCGTCGGCGTTCTGCTTCTGCAGGAAGCCGCCGAAGAATGCCGTCGACGACATCGATGTCGGAAACCCGCCCTTGCCCGCGAGCAGGTTGCCGTCGCGATCGAGGAAACGCAGCGTGCCGGTGTCCGAGGCGATCAGGAAATCGTGGCCGGCCGCGACCATCGAATCGACCGCGCGGCCGGTGTTGGCCATGAAGCGTTCGTTCCAGATCGGCGCCATGCGGAACGGCGTGTCGCTGTTGTCGGCGGGGCGCCGGCCCGACGCGATGCGTGCGAGTTCGTCGGTGAGCATCGCCGCTTCGAGCGGCAGGTCGGGACTCGCTTCGGGTTCGTCGCGCGCCGCGACGAACGGCGGCAGGCTGATTGTCAGCGGTCCCCAGTAGCGCGAGATGAGCTTGCTCGAACGATAGCCGGCCGGCCCCTCGTAGGCGTCGAGGTCGCGCGACTTGCCGATCGTGTAGCGGCCGTCGCGAAACCAGGTCACGACGCGGTCGGCTGCGCTGATGTCGATCTCGACGATGTCCTGCACGGTCTGATCGGACGGCAAGGCCACGCCGAGCGGCAGCTGGATCGTGGCAAGCGCCTGCGGCTGGCCGACGCTGACGCTCGCGTCGTCGTACCAGGTATAGACGTTGCCGGTGCTGTTGAATGCCATGCCGACGATGTCGGCCGTCGTGCGGCCCGCGGGCAGCGTGAAGTTCTGCGCCGCCTGGTATGCGTCGAGATCCTTGGAATGGCCGATCGACCAGGTGCCGTCGGCGTACCACGCATGGACGCGGTCGTTCGTGTCGACCGCGACGCCGACGATGTCGGACGGCTGACGGCCGCTCGGCAGACTGTACGTGGCGGCCTTGCGGTGGAGCTCGAAATCGGCGAGCGATCCGGACGTGACGCTGCGGTCGTCGTGCCAGGCATAGACGTGGTTGTCGGACTTGGCCATGCCGATCGCGACGACTTTTGCCTGTGCGGCCAGCGGCGACGCGAGCAATGCCGCGGCCAGCAGGGCCGGGCGCGCTATGAAACGGGACATGCAGTGTTCTCCTGTGCGAATGGGAATGCCGGATCGTCGATGCAATCGGTCATTCCGGCCGAGCGCGTCCGCGCCGGCGGTTCGCCAGCGGAAAACAGGAGCGGAGCGGCAGGAAACGACGGTGATCTGCGTCTCGGGACTGAACGACGGTCCGCCGCGAAACCGAACGGTGACATTGGCGCGTCGTTGCTATGTCCACAAAGCGGAAGATCCGCCGGCAGTCGCCGTGCGTACGAAACGGACTGTGCGTGGGCTGGCTTGTACGCATGCACGACGCGACGCCCGATACGACCGACAGGCCGCTGCTGATTCCCGATCTCGACGAGACGCTCGTCCATCGCGAGACGCCGCGCGCGGGCCCGATCTGCGCCGCGTCCAGAAGCGGCGCTGGCGGCAGCGGTTCGACAGGGAATCGGGAACGGGGAGTCGGGAATCGTAGTTGCGGTGAGCCGCGGGCGAACCGCAACGGCGAGGCGATCCCGCGGCGAAGACCCGTGCCGAAGGAAACGCGGTTTCGAGATGCCTGCGCCGCGCCCGCCGCGCTCCTGCGACTCCCGATTCCTGCCTCGCGGCACGAGCACTCCGCTGCCGATTGGCCCTCGACGTTCGCCCGGCTTTGCGTTCAACCTCGCGGTCGGACTTCCGGGGCGACGGTGATCACGTGCAGGCGCGGATCTTTCAGCTCGACAGCTTCACGACGCAGCGTTTTCTCGGCAATCCGGCGGCCGTCGTGCTGCTCGACGCGTTTCCGCCGGAGGCGGTGATGCGCGCGATCGCCGCGGAGAACAATCTCGCCGAGACGGCTTTCCTCGTGCCCGACGGCACCGATTTCCGCCTGCGGTGGTTCACGCCCGTCGTCGAAGTGCCGCTGTGCGGGCACGCCACGCTCGCGAGCGCGGCGGTCGTGATGGAACGGCTGGAGCCGGGGCGCGGGCGCGTCGTGTTCCAGTCGGCGAGCGGGGCGCTGCCGGTGACGCGCACGCGCGAGGGCTACTGCCTGAATTTTCCGGCGCGGCCGTCGCAACCGATCGCGACTCCCGAGGCGCTGTCCGCGGCGCTCGGCGCCGTTCCGTGCGAGGTGCTCGTCAATCCGTTCAACTACCTCGCCGTGCTCGAGGACGAAGCGCTGCTGCGCGCGCTCGCGCCGGACATGGCGCGTGTCGCGGCGCTCGATCGCCCCGGCCTCATCGTCACGACGCGCGGCAGCGGCGACCACGATTTCGTCAGCCGCTATTTCGCGCCGGCAAAAGGCGTTCCCGAAGATCCGGTTACCGGCGGCGCGCACTGCTCGCTCGCGCCGTACTGGGCGCAGCGTCTCGGCCGCCAGGTGTTCCGCGCGTATCAGGCGTCGCCGCGCGGCGGCGAACTCGTGTGCCGCGTCGCCGGCGATCGGGTCGAACTCGAAGGTTCCTGTGTGTTCTATCTCGAGGGCATGATCGCGTTCTGACGGGTGCGCGCCGTCGCGCTCATTCCATCGCCGCGCCGACGGTCTGCCGAACCGGGATGCCCTCGGGGTCGAAATCGTCCAGGCAATGGACGTTGATGCCGTAGTGATCGGGCGTCACGCGCTTGCGGTGAAACGGATAGATGCCGCAGACCTTGCAGAAGTAGTGGCGCGCGGTGCGCGTGTGAAACCGGTACTCGGCCAGCGCGCCGGCGCCGTCGAGCAGTTCGAAACGGCTCTCGTGCACCTTGACCATCAGCGCGTTCCTGCGCCGGCAGATCGAGCAGTCGCAGGTGGTCAACTCGGGAAAATCCGTGACGATGGCGAAGCGCACGGCGCCGCAGTGGCAGGAACCTTCGTAGCGTCGTGCGGACCGCTGGACCATGACGTGCTCCGGGGTGTCGCGAAGCGGCGAGCATGCCATGCCGACACGTCGTCGGGCGCGCGACGCTGCGCGCGGGCACGCGGCGACCGGCAGCCGGTTCTGCTACGGTTCGCCGATCCGCCGACCGGAGATTCGCATGGACACGATCGTCGCCCCGGGTATCCAGGGCACCATCATCGACACGCAGTCGCACAAGCCGATCGGCGACGTCGTCGTCACCGTGACGAGTCCGGCGCTCGTCGGCGAACTGACGACGGTCAGCGACGGCGGCGGCAACTACGGCTTTTCCGCGTTGCCGGCCGGCGAGTATCTGGTCCGCACCGAGGCCGACGGCCATCACGCGTATTCGCGCGGCCGCATCAACGCGAAACCCGACACGGCGAGCGCGAGGCCGGCAGCGAGCAGCAGACGCAGGCCCGTCATGGCGCGCGGTCGTCTCCGAGCGCCAGCGAAAAGAACCGCGTGCCGGGCAGCCAGGCCTTGCCGTAAGGCGGAATTTCGACGAA
>NZ_DATIGT010000090.1:0-8395 GCF_035481375.1 Tahibacter sp. | reverse complement strand
TCCGCCAGGAACGTTTCCCGCCGTGTACGCTTGCGCTTGCTCGCGTACTCGCCGTCTCCGAAGCTCATCTGGTCCATCGTGCAGGCCTGCAGGTAGTGTTGTGTTATCTCAGCACAATTGAGGGGGCTTGTTCAGACCTTACTTAGAGTCTCCGGTGGTGGAGTGGAACAAGATGATAATGGCATGAGCGCTTACGCAGTAATGCCGGAAATATTTAATGCGTCGAAGGGAGGGAATGACTCTTTGAAGGCACTTGCTCAGAGGTACGATTTCTTTAGCAAAGATACAGCATACGTTGTGGTGGACTATGCAAGGTCGCAAAGTAATCGGCACGGACGAGAATTTGTTGAGAAAGCATTTAAGCTTTATAAGTTCGGCGCGGGCTGTGCGATTTCGGGTGGGTGGCGTTGTGTGGCGGGAATTGGTGCCGAATCGTTGGGAGCGCCCGTGGCTTCTCGCGCAGATCTTCGGCAAGAAGATCCAGGGTCATGGGAGCTTTATAAAGATAGTTTGCGAAGAGGTATGGAAAAGCCAATAGTTCAAGATGCCGATCTTAAGCGGATTATCGACAAGCTTTATAGGGACGGCGCTACGGTAGGTAGTGGTAGTTCGGCGGATGCTGTTCGCCAGGAAGATGCCACTGGGTTGCCGGTTGGTGGAGCGTTCCATGCGCAGAAGGTCAGTAATGATGCGAAAGCGATTGAGCGCTGGTTGGCGAATAAGCCGAACGCTGCGGCTTCCGACAGGGCGGTCGCAGAGAACGTTTTGAGAGATATGAATAATTCTTTGGGGCGTTAGCGATGCATGCAAGTTGCTTAAAATTTCTCGGCGATTTTTGTGAAATTTGCCAAGACGCCAGAGAATCGTGGCAGAAATGCTATGCGGAGTGGCGCCCCGAAGAGCCTCCTGATACGGTTCTTTTTGGGGATATTGGATATTACGTAGCGGCTGGTCTAGCAAAAGACGTCGACTATCTTTCTTTCGAAGCATTCAAACTAATAGAGGATGTTTTCGATCAGTCAGACGAGGTTCTTCTTACGGCTGTGCTTACCGGACTGGTGGAAGGAATGATTTCCGGTCTTACGGAAGTTCCGGAAATTCGTGAGAAGGTTATCGAAAAATTTGGAGTAAGATCACGGGCACATGCGCGTGCATGGCTTTCGTGATAGCCCCAGCGCCAGAATAGTTGTCGATCCGATAAACTTGCACTAGCAGGGGCGAGGGAAGTGATCTAGTGGCTCGATACCGACAAGCGTTCGAGGATCGAAGGGTGGCGAGATTGCTGCCGCCCGCTGGACGTTCCTTGATCGAGCCGTTCTATCTGAAGACGGGTAAGGGTCGCCCCCGTATCCGCTGAGGGTAATGCTGAAGGTCCGGTCCATACCCCTCAAGCGATACCAGTCGAAAGTAGAGACTGTCGCTGCTGCCATTGGCGTTTGAAGACCATCGGAGGCAGGTTGCCGATGGATTGGTGTGAGCGTTGTTCGTTGTAAATCGGCACCCACTGTTGCGTGGTTGCTCGCGCATCGGCCAACGTCAGGAAACAGTTCGCATCGAGTACTTCGACGCGATAGGTGCCGTTGAATCGTTCGATGTACGCGTTCTGCGCTGGGCATCCTGGCTCGATGAAGTGCCAGTTCACTTCTTTGGCTCGCGCCCAGGCTTGAACGATTTCGCTGCGGAACTCCGGCCCATTGTCGCTACGAATCATGCGCGGTACGCCGTGCCACTCGCAAAGCTGTTCCAGAACCCGTACGACACGCTGGCCACTGAGACTGAAGTCGATCTCGATCGCCAAGGCGTCTCTGGCGAAGTCGTCGATCACGTTGAGCGTCCGGAACGCGCGTCCGTTGGCCAGCGCGTCATGCATGAAATCCAGCGACCAGCATTCGTTGGGTTGCAGCGGCTGCAAGAGTGGCTGTGGATCACGTTCCATCGGGCGTCGCCGACGTCGACGGCGCAATGTCAGTCCCAGTGCGTCATACAGCCGCCAGGTCCGCTTGTGGTTGATGGCATGCCCCTCCTGCCGCAATTGACGATGCAGTTGCGGACAACCCCAGGCCGGATGCGCTTCGGCCAGCGCCTGCAGCCGGCGCTCAACGCGCTCGTCGGTCACCGTGCGGCCTCGCAGATGTCGTCGCTGCGACGCCCGCGACTGCTGCACAAGACGACAGGCTCGTCGTTGACTGACCTGCTTTTCTTCCATCGCCCAATCCACCGCCGCTCGGCGCTGCCTGGGCATCAGAACTTTTTTGTCAGCAGCTCTTTCAGGATCGAATGATCCAGACTCAGATCCGCGTACAAACGCTTGAGCCGAGCATTCTCCTGCTCCAGTTCCCGCATCCGCTGCAGATCCGATACCTCCATCCCGCCGTACTTCGACCGCGACTGGTAGAACGTCGCCGCACTGATGCCATGCTTGCGCGCGACCTCCGCCACCGCCATTCCCGCCTCGGCCTCCTTCAGGATCGCCGCAATCTGTACTTCACTGAACTTCGACTTCCGCATGGGACTCTCCTTTGCTGAAAGTCTCTACTAATCCCTGGGCTCACTTTAAGGGGGATGGACCCGAGCGCTTTGCTGCCGAATCCCTGCTTGTATGCTTGGCGAGTCCGCGCAACAGCGTTGAGCTATTTGCTCCAAAATGGATGAGCCAAGTTCAAGTAGAAGAAATCGAGGAGGAAATCGTCCGCAGTAGAGTGGAAATTTTCTCTGGGGAAGAGATCTTTTCTGGCGAAATATTAGACATAGAATGCATTTCTGTGAAGAATAATGTGTTCTTAGATTTCATCGAAGAAATATGGATGACGTCGCCGATGTTTAGGGGATTTTATGGTGGATTCTTAATGGCGGATCTGGGAGGAAGGCTCTCTCGTAATGATTCCCATGATTTCTTTTGCGAGAATCCATGCGACTATTTAAAAATTGAGTCGAAACTAGATGTAGGAGAAAACGGCTGGATTTTGGTAAATGACCGGTACACCGAATCTAACGATTTCTTTCTGCTTGGACAGGGAGATCCTGTGCTGGGAGTGTAGAAATTTATTGCTGCTTTTCGCTGCATAAATCAGAACGCTGTATCGAAATACCGGGCACTCACAACTCAGAAACTTCCGACGCGAGCGCGAGGCCCGTGCCTGCGGCGATGATCGAGGATCGCTTGCGTTTGCTCGGACCACCCATTCCCAATTCCCGTCCCGCCGGCTATCGTCCCCGGCCATGCCTCTCTCCCTGTTCATCTCCGATCTGCACCTCGACGACGAGCGGCCGCGGATCACCGAGCTCTTCCTGCGGTTCCTGCGTGGTGAAGCGCGGGATGCGCAGGCGCTGTACATCCTCGGCGATCTGTTCGAGAGCTGGATCGGTGACGATGACGACGCGCCGCTCGCGCAGTCCGTGCAGGATGCGCTGGCCGAGCTGACGGGCAGCGGCGTGCGCGCGTATTTCATGGCGGGCAATCGCGACTTTCTTGTCGGTGGCGGGTTTGCGGCGCGCAGCGGGGTGACGTTGCTGACGGATCCGACGCGCGTCGATCTGGCCGGCGTCCCGACCTTGCTGATGCATGGCGACACGTTGTGCACGGACGACGTGGCGTATCAGAAATTCCGCGCGCAGGTGCGCGATCCGGCCTGGCAGTCGATGTTTCTGGCGCAGCCGCTCGCGCAGCGTCGCGCGTTCGCGGCGCAGGCGCGCGAGCAGAGCCGGCTGCATACCGGCTCGACGATGGCGCAGATCATGGATGTCACCGATTCGGCGGTGCGTGAGGCGCTGGGGGTGCATGGCGCGGCGCGGCTGATCCACGGGCATACGCACCGTCCGGCGCGGCACCGCGTCGATCTCGGCGACCGCATGGCCGAACGCATCGTGCTCGGCGACTGGTACGACCAGGGCAGCGTGCTGCGCGTCGACGGCGACGCGATCGCGCTCGAAGCGCGGGTGCTTGGGTAGGTTGGGGTGAGCCGCAGGCGAACCCCGGCATCACGGTGGATCCGATACGAAGAACCTGTGACGGAGGAAATGCTTCCTGCCCGGTTTTCGACCGGCGGCAAGCACTTCCTCCGCCATGCGATCGCCGGAAGCGACTGCTTCGATGTTGGGGTTCCGCCTGCGGCTCACCGCCAACCTACGCGCGCTTTTGCGACAGCACGTACATGCCGAGCAGCACGAGTGCGGAGCCGGCGAGCTGGCGCAGCGTGATCGGCTCGGCGAGCAGCCAGTAGCCGAGGAATAACGTGGAGACCGGGCCTATCATGCCGGCCTGCGCGGCGCCGGGTGCGCCGATGCGGGCGACGGCGAGCATGGTCAGGACGACGGGTGCCACGGTGCAGAACACGGCATTGAACAGCGACAGGCCGTGCACGGCGGCGACGGTCTGCAGCGACGACCACGGCCGCGCGATGCCGAAGTGCACGAGCACGGCGCCGGTCGAGACGCTCATCGCGTAGGCGACGAGGCGCCACGGGCCGAGGCGCTTGACGAGTTCGCCGGAGCCGATCAGATACAACGCGTACGACAGCGCTGAACCGAGTACGAGCAGCGCGCCGAGCAGCACGCGGTCGCCGCCGAGCATGAGGTCGTGCGCGAACACGAGCACGATGCCGGCGTAGGCCAGCGCGAGCGCGGCCCATTCGCGCGTCGTGATGCGACGGCGCAGCACGAGCGCGCTGATCAGCAGCACGAACGACGGCGACAGGAACAGGATCAGCCGTTCGAGCGCGGCACTGATGTATTGCAGGCCGGCGAAATCGAGGTAGCTCGACAGGTAATAGCCGAGCAGGCCCACGCCGACGACGGCGACGCCGTCGCGCGGCGTCAGAGGCACTGCCTTGCGCCATTGCCACAGGGCGATCGCGAGAAAGAACGGTGCGGAGTACAGCATGCGCAGCGCGAGCACGGTCAGCGCGTCGACGCCGTAGCGGTACAGCAATTTCGCGACGATGGCCTTGGCCGAGAACAGCACCGACGCGATCGCCGCGATCAAGAGGCCGCGGCGGTACGCGCGGCGCGACAGCGCGTCGTCGCTCATGCGGTCGAAGCAGTGCCGCGGCTCAACGGACGAACTCGCGCGCGAGCAGCCCGTAGAACGCGGTATCGGTGATCTCGTCGTTGACGCGCCAGCGTTCGCGCATCAGGCCTTCGCGGCGGAAGCCGAGGCGTTCGACGAGGCGGCACGAGGGTTCGTTGCGTGGATCGATGTCGGCCTCGACGCGGCGCAGTTCCAGTGCGTCGAAGCCGTAGCCGAGCGCCGCGCGCAATGCTTCCTGCGCGTAGCCCTGACCCCAGTGTGACGGGTCGAGCTGATAGCCGGCCTCGGCGCGCTGCTGTCCGCGATTGACGGCGAACAGCGTGACGATGCCCACCAGCGTGTCGTCGCCCGGATTCAGCGTGATCGCCCACGGCCAGACTTCCTCGCGTTCGGCCAGGCGCTGACGCTGCTCGAACCAGTCGTTGGCCTGGCGGCGCTCGGTCCAGGCCGGAAAGCTCCAGTAGCGCATCGCGCGCGAATCCGAATGCAGCCGGTAGATCGCGTCGAGGTCGCTGCGCTGCACGGTGCGCAGGCGCAGGCGCGGCGTTTCGAGCAGGGGGACGGCACTGAGGCTGTCGCTCATCGGGGGGCACTCCTCGTCGAACGCGCATGATGCCGCGCCGCACGGCGTTCCCGCCAGCGCCGCCGCAGTGCCTGCGACGCGGGCCTGCTACAGTCGCCGCACGCGACGGCGCAGGGAGCACACATGGCCACCGTTCTGATTCCCGGCATCAAGGGCAGCGAACTCGCCGACAGCTATCCGCTGGACTGGCCGGTGCGCTGGAGCCTCGAGGACATGGTCTTCGGCGATGCATTCGAGAACCCGCTCGACTTCGCGCTGCTCGACGGACGCTTCGAAGCCAACGACGGCCATCGCATGCTGCCGTCGCGGCCGATCCGCTATGCCTACGGCGAGATGGTCGGCAAGCTCCGCGCGTGGAAGCCGGCCGAATCGCTGCACGTGTTCACGTACGACTGGCGCCGCCCGATCGAGCACGCCGCGCAGAAGCTCGCCGAGTTCTGCGAGGAACTGCAGGGCCGGCAGGCGCGGCTCAAGCGATCGACCGCGCTGAACTTCGTGACGCACAGCATGGGCGGACTCGTGCTGCGCTCGATGCTCGCGCTGCGCAATCGCAAGGATCCGTTTGCCGACGTCGCGCGCGTCGTGTTCATTGCGCCGCCGTTCCGCGGCTCGATGGCCGCCGCGCAGATGCTCGTCGCCGGCGAGCGCGACGGCTGGTTCGGCACGGACGAGGACTACCGCAAGATCGCGCGCAGCTTTCCGTCGGTCTATCAGATGACGCCGCATTTCGCCGACTGCAACGTCGACGAGCAGGGCGCCTACGTCGATCTGTTCGATCCGAAGAACTGGCAGGCCAACGTGCGCGACGGCAACGGCGGATTCGACGCGCGTTTCGTCGCCGACGCCGAAGCGTTCGCGTGCGGCAAGTCCAGGCGCGGCGGCGCGAGCCCGGCGCCGCTGCTCGACGACGCGGCGCTCGCGGCGAACGCCGAGAACATCCTGATCCTGCAGGGCACCGGCGTGCCGACCCCGTATCAGCTCACAGTGCAACGGGCGAACGCGAACAACCCGAACTGGTTCGATTTCGCCGGCGCGCGCAAAGACGTCTTCGGCGACGGCCGCGTGCACTTGCGCAGTTCCGCCGTCGCCGGCGTCACGCTCGCGGGGTTTGCTGATGCGCTCGATCATGGCCGCGTCTGCCGCGACACGCGCGTCATCAACACCGTGTCGCTGTGGCTCGAAGGCAAGCGTGCGCTGAAGATGCTGCCGCGCGGGCCGGACCATCCGGTCGAGCGGCGCGGGCGCAGTTATTTCGGCATCTGGGACGGCGATCTCGCGACTCTCGCGGCGCACGTGAGCTGAAGCCGCGCGTAGCGGCGCGGTCGCGAGGTCCGCGTCGGACACCGGGGCGAACGGCAATCCGAGCGGCCGGTTCCGCGGTTTTCGCGGGGGCTTCGGAACCGCGCCGACGATGCCGGACTCGCGCGTGGACATTTCTGGCCGCGCGGACGAGCGGCGTTCATGCGGATTCGCCTACTGTGCGTCGCCGGCCCGGCCGGGCCGGCATTCCCCATCCTGCACTGAGGCGATTCATGCGCAAGGCGCTGCTCGGCTGTTTGTTGTCCGCGTCCACCCTCGTCGTCCATGCCGAACAGGTGCCGCCCGTGCCGACGGCCGTACTCGAAACCGTCGTCGTCAGCGGTGCGCAGCCCGGGCCCGGGCTCTGGAAGATCAGCAAGGACGATCATGTGCTCTGGGTGCTCGGTACCTTGTCGCCGTTGCCCAAGCGCATGGAATGGACGCCGCGCGACGTCGAGCGGGCGATCGCGAGCGCGCAGCGCGTGCTGCTCGCGCCGCGCGCCGACATCGACGTGGACGGTGGCGCGCTGACCGGCCTGTTCCTGCTGCCGAGCCTCCTCAAGGCGCGCAACAATCCCGACAAGCAGACGCTTGCCGAGGTGCTGCCGGCCGACCTCTACGCGCGCTGGGAGCCGCTCAAGCGCAAGTACATCGGTCGCGGCGATTCGGTCGAGAAGCGCCGGCCGATTTTCGCGGCGCAGGAACTCTACGAGGAAGCCACCGAAGACGCCGGGCTGCGTCTGAACAGTCGCGTCGGCGAGGTCGTCGAGAAGCTCGCGAAGAAGCACGACATCGCGGTCGAGCGGCCCACGGTCAAGGTGAAGCTGGCCGAACCGCGCGCCGCGCTGCGCGAGTTCTCGCGGTCGAGCGTCGACGACATCGACTGCCTGCGCAAGACCGTCGAACGCCTGGAGACCGACCTGCCGGCGATGCAGCTGCGCGCGAATGCCTGGGCCGTCGGCGATATCGAAGCGCTGCGCGCGCTGCCGTTCGTCGATCAGAACCAGGCCTGCCGCGATGCGATGCTGAAGAACAGCACGGTGCAGGAACACGGCATGGGCGACATGCGCGAACGCGTCGCAGCGGCCTGGCTCGGCGCCGCGGAGAACACGCTGCGCGACAACGCAGTGTCGTTCGCGGTGCTGCCGATCGGGCAGATCCTCGACGACGACGGCATGGTCGCGACCTTGCGCAAGCGCGGCTACGAGGTCGTCGCGCCGGAGTGAGGCGACGCAGGTTGCGCCGAGCCGGAGACGAACCGCAGCATCGAAGGCTCTTCGCCGCGAAGAACGGTCGGCGACTCCGCGCTTCCTCCGGCACGAGTTCGCAGCCGAATCACCGCGATGTTGCGATTTGCCCAGGGCTCAGCGCCGCCTACGGCTCCCGATTCCCGCCTACGCAAACACGACCATCGTCTGCCGGCTCAGCGCGACGGCGCGGCCGTCGGGGCCGACGATCCAGTTCGACTGGCTCGTGTAGCCGTCGGC
>NZ_DATIGT010000089.1:0-11690 GCF_035481375.1 Tahibacter sp. | reverse complement strand
GGCTGCAAGAGTGGCTGTGGATCACGTTCCATCGGGCGTCGCCGACGTCGACGGCGCAATGTCAGTCCCAGTGCGTCATACAGCCGCCAGGTCCGCTTGTGGTTGATGGCATGCCCCTCCTGCCGCAATTGACGATGCAGCTGCGGACAACCCCAGGCCGGATGCGCTTCGGCCAGCGCCTGCAGCCGGCGCTCAACGCGCTCGTCGGTCACCGTGCGGCCTCGCAGATGTCGTCGCTGCGACGCCCGCGACTGCTGCACAAGACGACAGGCTCGCCGCTGACTGACCTGCTTTTCTTCCATCGCCCAATCCACCGCCGCTCGGCGCTGCCTGGGCATCAGAACTTTTTTGTCAGCAGCTCTTTCAGGATCGAATGATCCAGACTCAGATCTGCGTACAAACGCTTGAGCCGGGCATTCTCCTGCTCCAGTTCCCGCATCCGCTGCAGATCCGATACCTCCATCCCGCCGTACTTCGACCGCCACTGGTAGAACGTCGCCGCACTGATGCCGTGCTTGCGCGCGACTTCCGCCACCGCCATTCCCGCCTCGGCCTCCTTCAGGATCGCCGCAATCTGTACTTCGCTGAACTTCGACTTCCGCATGGGACTCTCCTTTGCTGAGAGTCTCTACCAATCCCTGGGCTCACTTTAAGGGGGATGGACCGTCCGCCTGATGCAGAACTCGTTCGGATTTAGCGATTCGGCGATGGGGGCGCTGTATGAGATTGCATCGATACGCCAGTTCACCGGCCTGTCGCTGACGAAGCCGACCCCGGGCGAAACGACGGGCTCATTCATAAAATCGAACATGAGATGAGCTGGCAGCTAGCTGTGAAGGCTTTTGCGGCGAGGAGCGTGGCTGGCGCTTATACCAGCCGAGTGGGTGACACATGCCGACTTGGCATATAGCTTGTGTCCAATCGCAAAAATTCGCTGAATTGTGTTCGGGTTGCGGCGCACAATTGATTGGCGCGCACGGTGGATCGGGTGAGGTCAGCGGCGGCGAGTATGCAAGCAATAGCAAGCATACACACGTCGCGAAGCACTCCTGTCAGAGATGATGCGGAAAGTCTGCAGTAACGGCGTGGTATGAAGTCCGGGCCGGTGAAGGTTTGGCACCGCAACTTCTGGTGGCGTTGAGCTGGCCTCTCACCCACTCCCGCGGCGAAACCCCCGTCTTCGCCGCAAACGCCCGCGAAAACGCGGACGGATTCGCGTAACCCAATTCATCCGACAGCAGCTTGATTGGCCGCCCCGCGCGCAGGCGGTTCTGCGCGAGCACGATGCGCCAGCCGGTGAGGTAGTCGGCCGGGGTTTGTCCGACGACGTCGCGGAAGGTCGTTGCGAAGGAGGTGCGCGACATGCTGGCGGTTTCGGCGAGGCGTTCGAGTGTCCAGGCGTCGCCGGGTGCGTCGTGCATGGCGACCATCGCGCGGGCGAGGCGCGGGTGGGAAAGGCCGGTGATGAGGCCGGGGCTGATGCCGGCTTCGTGGGGGTGGTCGAGCAGCCAGCGCAGGAGCTGGATCACGACGACTTCGAACAATCGGTCGGCGAGCAGCCGCTGGCCGCAGCGGACGCGATCGGTTTCGGCGAACAGCAGGCCGAGCGCGGGATCGAGTCCGTCGACCTTCGCGAGCGGTACGGCGATCAGTGCGGGGAGGGCGCGTGCGATCGGGTGTTCGTCCGTGCTGCCGAAGCTCAATCTCGCGCAGGTGAAATCCGCCCCTTCGGCCGGCGGGTTGTGGAAGCGGTGCGTCACCGGTCGCGGATAAAGCAACACGGTGGGTTCGTGGAAATGTAGCGATTTCGGCAAATGGCGCGAGCCGGGGTGGCGTACTTCGAGTTCTCCGCGGCGCAGCACGTGGAGGTAGCCGTAGCCTTCGCGCGCGTCGAACTGCGTGATGCCGCAGAGCGCGCCGGAGTGATGCAGGTGCGCTTCGAGGCGGAATCGCTCGAGCAGGCCGGAGAGGCGGTCGATCGCGGACGTCGGATGCATGAACGAAATGGTATGTTTTGCGAACGATTAGCGTCAATTCGTTCCGATTCGATCCGCATACTGCCCGCCACACGATCACCACCACAAAGGGCAGTCATGCGATTCCATGCTTCTCGTCTTCTCGCCGCGGCGCTGCTGTCGGCGCTGGCCGGCGCCGCCGTCGCTCACGGCTCCGGTCATCAGGGCGGTATCGCCGGCAAGGCGAATACTGCTGTGCGTGCACCGTTCGATATCGTGCACACGCGCATCAGCACCGAAGGCAACACGGCGATCTTCCACATGGCGGTTTCCGGCAAGGCCGGCGCATCGCGTCCGGCGAAGTCCGGCAAGCTCGCCGGCAGCTCGGTGTTTTCGTATGTGTGGCCGACGAGCCTCGATTCGGCCATCGTCGGCTTCGAGCCGAAGGCCGGCATTCTCGCGTTCGCGGTGACGGCGCATCCGGATTTCGACGACACGCCGCTGTTCGACGAGAACGGCGACGGCAACCTCGCCAATGACGGCGATCTGTGGCATTCGCACTGGGTCGTGCTGCAGCCCGACGCGGCCTGCGGCAAGGACGCGCTGAAGGTCGTCGACATTCCCGAGGGCAGCAAGCCGCGCCTGCCGAAGACCTGGCCCGGTCTGCCGATTCTCATCGACAGTCCCGGGTGGTCGCCGACGTTCACGAATGAAACGGTCGAGGTGCGCGTGCCGTTCGACGATATCGGCGCGGTGCAAGCCGGCACGTTCGACGGCGTGACCGCGGCGCTGCGCGTCAACGCGAGCGTGCACAGCCCGCTGCTCTGCGTCGCCGACGTGTTCAAGGTCGCGTCGGGCGATCTCTCGCTGCCGGGCAGGCCGAATCGCTAGAACGGATACCGGCTGACGCGCGGTGCCAACGGGAGGGCCGGCGTCGTCGGCCGGTACGCCGTCCGGCGTGCTCTGCTGAGAGAAATGGCGCGTTCGGCACACGGTTGCCAGCGTGAGGCGTCGTCGTTCCCGAGACGACCGACGTCTCACGCTTCCCTGCCGGAGAGCGCGATGAGTACGACGCCGATCGATCTGCCGCCGACCGAACGCGAGAAGTGGGATCGCGAGACGCGACTGCGCGAACGCGAGATCGCGGTCAAGGAAGCCGAGCTCGCGCTCAAGACGAACGAAGCCGCGAGTGCAAGCTGGCGCAATCCGCTGGTCGCGGCCATTTTCGCCGCGACCGTCGCGGCGATGGGCAACGCGGTCGTGTCGGCGTTGAACGGCAATTCGCAGCGTCAGCTGGAGCGCGACAAGGCGGAGGAAGCGCGCATCCTGGAAATGATCAAGACGGGCGATCCGGAAAGCGCGGCGGAGAATCTGCGCTTTCTGCTCGAGGCCGGTCTCATCGGCGACGTCGTGCGTACGCGCCGGCTCGAAGACTATCTCGCCAAGCGCGAGCCCGGCACGGGGCCTGTGCTTCCTGGCAATACAGATATCGCTCGCGAGCGCGACGACGGAGTACCGTTGGCGTTGAGCAGCGCTGCGCTGAGAAAGGCCGGTCGCTCGGTAGGAAGCCTGCAGGTCGGCGGAGCGTCCGTCTGCACGGCGTTCGTCGTTGCTCCGTCGTTGATCGCAACGATGAATTATTGCGTCAGCGAATCGCGCGCCAGCGATGCGCTGCAGTTCAAACAGGGCGAACGGTCCTACGCGGTAGCCAGGCCGGCGCACAAGACCGGCGACGGCTCGATGCTGGAGCAGTGGGTGCTGCTGAGGCTCGAAGAAACGCGTTCCGATCTCGCGCCGTTGGAGTTGTCGGTCGTGCCGCCGACCGTCGGCGATGCGTTGCGCACGGTCTACTTCGCAGGCCTGCAAGGTCATTCGAAGGCGATTGATCAGCCGAAATGCCGGATCACGCAGGTGCTCGCGACATCGTTCAAGCACACGTGTGATATGGCCGGAGGCAGCGGCGGCGCGCCCGTCATCGGCGCCGACGGCAAGGTTGTCGGGATTTATTCGATGGGACGGGCCGGCGCGGGTGAGGGCGAGGGCGAGGGCGAGTCGGCGCGTGTCGACAGGCTGCGCGAGGCACTCGGGACGCTGACCGGAAGCTGAGGGCTTCGGTCCGCTGCCTGCCGTCGACGATCGCGATCACGCCCTGGCACCGTGTTCGGCCCACCCTCTCCCCCTCGCTCAACCCTCTCCCCCAAGCGAGCTTGAGAGAAAGGGCTCAAGGCGGGCTCCGCGTGAGCTATCTGGATTTCGGCGTTATTCCCATTTTTGCCAACGTCAGCGTCTCATCGGCGCGGCCCCAGCCGCCGTCGGCGACTTCCTCGACGAGGACCATCGAATACGGGCGCACGCTCTCGCCGAAGTATTCGACGAAGATCGCGGTGGTGCGGTGGATCAGGTCTTCCTTGCGGGCAGGGTCGAGGATGCCTTCGGGAAATTTGTAGTTGGCGAACGGCATGTCGTGTCTCCGGTGGGTTGAGCGGCGCGGTTGCGTGAGTCGATCGCGGGGCAGGCCGCGGCACGCGGTTTCAGCAGATCGCCGAGGCCGATGCGCCGCAGGAATTCGGAACGGCCGCCGTCCGGACGGTGCGTCGACGATGTCGACGGTTCGTCCGCATAGCTCACGACGGCGGCGTCCGTGTGCGTGTGGAACGGCGTGCGTCGCCGCTTCCGCTTCGCCGCGAATCATGCGAATCCGCCATTGACGCGCAGCACCTGCGAATTGACCCAGGCGCCGTCGGGTCCGGCGAGGAACGACACGGTCGCGGCGATTTCATCCGGCGTGCCGATGCGCTGCAGCGGCGACTGCGCGGCGATCTGCTCGACCTGCTGCGCGGTCTTGCCGTTGAAGAACAGCTCGGTCGCGACCGGGCCGGGCGCGACGGCATTCACGGTGATGTTGCGGCCGCGCAGTTCGTTCGCGAGCACGTGCACGAGGCCTTCGACGCCGGCTTTCGACGCGATGTACGGGCCGTAGCCCGGAAAGTTCTTCGCGATCACGCTCGTCGACAGCGCGACGATGCGGCCGCCGTCGCCGAGTTCCTTTGCAGCCTGGGCGAGTACGAGAAACGTGCCGCGCAGGTTCGTGGCGATGACGCGATCGAAGTCGGCGAGGCCCGCCTGCGCGATCGGCGCGACGGGCATCACGCCGGCGCTGTTCACGACGACGTCGATGCGGCCGAAGGCTTCGCGCGCCGTCGCGAAAAGCGTCGCGACGTCTTCGGCACGGCTGATGTCGGCCTTCGCGGCGACGGCCTTGCCGCCCGCGGCCGCGATGGCCGCAACGGTCGCGTCGGCATCGGCCGCGTTGCCGGCGTAGTTGACGACGACGGCGAAGCCGTCCGCGGCGAGTCGCTTTGCGATGGCCTGGCCGATGCCGCGCGAGGCGCCGGTGACGAGGGCGGTGCGCGTGAGGCTGGGCGTGTCGGTGGACGTGGACATGGGTTGCTCCTGGTTGACGGCGTCGAGGGCGCCATCGCGGTGATGCGCGCGTGGAGCGCATTCTTCGTGTTGTGCCTGGCCGAACAAAGCGCTAGAAACGGGTAACAGAATTCAATTTGATCCAACAATGGACCGCTTCGATTCGCTGCAGCTGTTCGTCCGCATCGTCGAGCTCGGCAGCTTCACGCGCGCGGCCGGCGTGCTCGACATCCCGCGCGCAACGGCGACGCATGCGCTCAAGAAGCTGGAAGCCCGGCTCGGCACGCGCCTGCTCGAACGTACGACGCGGCAGGTACGCCCGACCTCGGACGGGCAGGCGTTCTACGAGCGCTGCGTGCATCTGCTCGCGGAACTCGACGATGCCGAGTCGTCGCTGAGCACCGTCGCGGGCAATCCGCGCGGCACGCTGCGCCTCGATCTGCACGGCACGCACGCGACGCAGATCGTGCTGCCGCGCATCGACGAATTCCGCCGCCGCTATCCGCAGGTCGATCTCGCCGTCAGCAGCGGCGATCGTCTCGTCGACCTCGTGCGCGAAGGCATCGACTGCGTCGTGCGCGCGGGCACGCCGAAGGACTCCTCACTCGTCGCGCGCCGGCTCGCCGTGCTGCCCGAAGTCGTCTGCGCGAGCCCGGACTATCTGGCGCATTTCGGCACGCCGCGCCATCCGGGCGACCTGGCGACGCACCAGGCCGTGGGCTTCTTCGCGAGCAGCCACGACCGCCGCTATCCGTTCGAACTCGTCGTCGACGGCAGCGTCGTCGAATACGAGCTGCCGGGCTGGATCGCGGTGAACGACGCCGAAGCCTACGTCGCCTGCGCGCTGCGCGGCTGCGGTCTCGTGCAGCTGCCGCGCTATCACGTCGAACACGAACTGCGCGAAGGCAGTCTCGTCGAGGTGCTGCCGCAATGGCGCAGCACCGGCGTCACCGTGTCGGCGATGTATCCGCAGCACCGGCAGCTGTCGCCGCGCGTGCGCGCGTTCGTGGACTGGGTCGCCCAGGTGTATGCGGAGCGATTCGGCAGCGGCGAATGAGCAGCGACCGCCGCCCGCCGGACCTCAATGCGTCCGCGGCCGGTACGCCGCCTCGGTCTGCTCGGCCGGCGGCCGCTCGTCGATCGGCAGCCGCACCGTGAACGTCGAGCCTTTGCCGACTTCGCTCGTGACGTCGAGCGTGCCGCCGTGCTGCTGGACGATGTTGTAGGAGACCGAGAGTCCGAGCCCGGGGCCGACGCCGGCTTTCTTCGTCGTGAAGAACGGATCGAAGATGCGCGCGAGGTGGTCGGCCGGGATGCCGTTGCCTGTGTCCTCGATCTGCACCCAGACCGCGTCGCCGTCGCGTCCGGTCCGGATCGTGATCGTGCCGCGCCCGGTATGCGACTGTGCGGCGTTGATCAGGAGATTCAGGAAGACCTGGTTGATCTGGCCGGGCAGGCAGGCGACCGGCGGCAGCGTGCCGTATTCGCGAACGACGTCGGCCTTCGTGGTGATCTCGTGCGCGGCGACGCTCAGGGTCGTGTCGATGCTGTCGTGGAGGTCGATGAACTGCCACGCGCTGCGGTCGACGTTGGAAAACTTCTTCAGGTCCTTCACGATCTTCTCGACGCGGCTGAGGCCGTCGGAGGATTCGGCGATCAGCGGCGGTATGTCGTCGAGCACGTTGCCGATGTCGGTCGAGCGCTTGAGTTCGGCGAGCTTGCGCCGCTCGGCGCCGTCCTCGCGCGCGGACGCGACGTCTTCGTAGGCTTTCATGAC
The DNA here is from genome assembly GCF_035481375.1 of Tahibacter sp. Lineage (GTDB taxonomy): Bacteria > Pseudomonadota > Gammaproteobacteria > Xanthomonadales > Rhodanobacteraceae > Tahibacter. Next base: position 4,535 of record NZ_DATIGT010000089.1, on the reverse strand, counting down.
CGCGACGAGGTCGGTCAGGTAGTTGGCGAGGCTGTGCAGGTTCGAGCGCACGAACGTGATCGGGTTGTTGATCTCGTGCGCGATGCCGGCGGCGAGCTGGCCGATCGACGCCATCTTCTCCGACTGCAGCAGGCGCGCCTGCGTCGTCGCCATGCGCTGGTTCAGCGCTTCGAGGTCTTCGTTGCGGACCTTGAGCTCGGCGACGGCGGCCATGCGTTCCTGCACTTCGCCCTTGAGCTGCCGGTTGAGATCCTGCAGCTGCGAGTTGATCTCGTTGATCTTCAGCTGCAGCAGGATGCCGCGGCAATATTTCACATGTACCGTCGTGGCCATGACCACGAGCGAGACGAGGTTCGTGATGACGAGAAACAGGAACACGCCGCGATAGGTCAGCGGTGGACCGATCATCTCGGCCACGGCGATGGAAGCGATGTTCGGCACCATGTAGAGCAGATACGTGCCGAGGCTTGCGCTCATGCTGATGATCGCGATCGAATTGATGCCGGCGGCGATGAGCGCCAGCATGAACAGCTGTTCGCCGGTGATCATCGGCGCGGCGAGCAGGTTGATCGCGGACATGCCGAGCCCGACGATGACCGTCGGCACGGCGAAGAACAGCAGCCGCTCGTGCGCGTTCGGGAAGCGCGCCTTGATGCGGTCGGCGCAGAGCACGATGATCAGGCGCGGAATGACGAGCACGATCAGCGCGACGAAGATCCAGCCGATGACCGGCCGATCGGGGACGATGTCGGCGATGACCCAGTAGAACACCCCGAGCACGGGCAGCAGCATCACGACCGGCACGGCGGCGCGCCGGTACAGATCGTCGACGAGGATTTCCTCGAGGCGCTCGGCGTAGGGCTGATCGAGTGCCGACAGCGTGAACGGATTGCGCATCATGATCTGGCTCCGGGACTGCGCCTGAGATCGCCTGCTACCGGTAGACATCCGGCTGTTCGCTCCGTCGGTCGGCGGAGTACACGGCATCCATTCGTAGCCTCGTGCCGTTGACGCGTTTGCCGCGTCCTATACAGATGCCGACGGCTTCGAGGCCGCGGCCCGAATCTAGCACTGTCGAAGGCGGACGGTGAATCGCGGCCGATGAAATGCGAACAAGCCGAGGATAGCGACAGGAAACTGGGCGGAGCGCGCGGCAACCGGCGAGCCCGCCTTCGCCAGTCGCCGATCGCCAACCGCTGTTTCCTGCTTTACCGGTCTGGGGCGGACTCGGCAGCGACGCTACAGCGCATCGAAATACGCCGCCATGCGCCGCGCCGTGTCGGCGTCGGGCACGGGACCGGACGCGGCGCGTAGGTTGTCGGCGAGATAGGTCGGGTTGCGCGTGCCGGGTATCGCGCAGGTCACCGCGGGCTGGGCAAGGATGAACTTCAGCGCGAATTGCGCCCAGCTCGTACAGCCGATCCCGGCGGCCCAGTCCGGCAGCGGTTTGCCGTTGGTCCTGCGGAAAACGGCGCCTTCGGCAAACGGCCGGTTGACGATCACGCCGACGCGGTGCCGCCGAGCCGCCGGGAAGATTGCGTCGGCAGCCTCGCGCTCGAGCAGCGAATAGTTGATCTGCATGAAATCGATCGCGTCGAGGTCGGTCGTTTTCAGCAGGTCGGCATAGGCCGACTTCGTGTAGTGCGTGACGCCGATGTAGCGCACGCGGCCCTCGCGCTTGAGCGCCTGCAGCGTCGGCAGATGGGTCGCGTAGTCGACGAGGTTGTGGACCTGATACAGATCGATCACGTCGCGGCCGAGCCGCTCGAACGACTGCTCGATCTGCGCGCGACCTTCGTTGCGGCCGTGCGTCCAGACCTTGGTCGCGACGAAGCTCCGCTGCTTCGGATCGTGCTGTTTCAGCAGCCGTCCGAGCGCCGCTTCGGCGCGGCCGTACATCGGCGAGGTGTCGATGACGCTGCGCGGCTGCTGCAACAGGCGTTGCAATGTCTGCGCGCCTTCGGCGTTCGCGGCCGCGTCGCCGGCATCGAAGTCGAATGCCTGCCAGGTGCCGAGGCCGATGGCCGGCAGCGGCGTGCCGTCGCGCGGAATCGCGCGTTGCAGCGCGTCGGCGGCATTGGCCCGGTGAAGCGGCGGCATGAGGATGAGGCTGCTGCCCAGTGCGGCGACGAAGCCGCGGCGCGTCAGGTTGACCATGGAGCACCTCGCGTGTCTGCGTCGTCGATGCTATCGCGTCGCAGCCCGACTGAGTCTCGTTCGTCGCAATCGTCGCTCGACGCGGCGCAGGCGCTGCCGCGCGATGCGGCTACGAAACGAGACCAGGGTCCGTATTCGCGCCGCAGACGACGACGCCGACGCGCTCGCCGGCGTGCGGCCGATACGCGCCGCCGACGAGCGCAGCCAGCGCCGTGGCGCCGCCGGGTTCGGCGACGATGCGCAGTTCCGACCAGAGCAGCCGCTGCGCGCGCAGGATCGCGTCATCGTCGACGAGCACGCTCGCGACGCTGCGCGACTGCGCGAGCGCGAACGCGATGGCGCCGATGCGGCGCGCGCCGAGCGAATCGGCGGCGACGCCGCCGACGTCGACGTCGCAGGGCTCGCCGCGCTCGAGTGCGGCATTGAGCGCGCGGCTGCGCTCGGGTTCGACCGCGACGATGCGCGTGCCCTGCGCATGCCACGCGGTGATACCGCCGACGAGGCCGCCGCCGCCGACGGCGACGAGCAGCGTGTCGAGCGGACCGGCCTGCCGTTCGAGTTCGCGCGCGAGCGTGCCCTGGCCGGCGACGACCTCGAACGCGTCGTACGCGTGGATCTCGAGCGCGCCGGTGGCGCGCTGACGCTCGCGGCTTGCGGCGAGCGCTTCGGCGTAGTCGCGGCCGCCGACGCGCAGCGTCGCGCCATAGTCGCGCAGCCGCGCGATCTTCGCCGGCGCGGCGATTTCCGGTACGAAAATCTCAGCGCGCAGCCCGAGCTTGCGCGCGACATAGGCGACGGCGGCGCCGTGATTGCCGCCCGAGGCCGCGATCAGCCCGCTGTCGGGAAGTTCCACCTGCGACAGCACGCGGTTGAACGCGCCGCGCGGCTTGAACGAGCCGCTGTGCTGCAGGCATTCGAGCTTCAGCGTGATGTCGGCATCGACGCCGGCGAAGCCGGTGCCGCCGCGCAGGGCCGGCGTGACGCGGACATGGTCGCGGATGCGCGCCGCCGCGGCGTCGATGTCGGCGCGCGTCGGCAGCGCAAGAAGGGCGGGCGGTTCGTAGGACATGCGAGAACCTGGAAAAAGAAAAGATCGTAAGTTGCGGCGAGCCGCAGGCGAACCGCACTTTCGAGGTCGTCGCCTCCGGCGAACGCATGGCGGAGGAGGGCGGCGGTACATCGTCGTGAAGGCATCGCTGCGCTTTGCGTCGCCAGGAACGGTTCGAAAGCCGGAACCGCCGTCGGAGCTCGCTTGCGTCAAGGGGGCGGCCGAACGCTTGCACCGCAAGCGTTCGGCGGGGTCGTGGGGAAGAGCAGCACGGCACAGGAGCCGTGGGGTGGATGTTTAGGGAATCCGCAGCATCTGCCCCGGATAGATCTTGTCGGGATGCTTGAGCTGCGGCTTGTTCGCTTCGAAGATCTTTTCGTATTCGCCGGCATTGCCGTAGAACTGCTTGGCGATCTTGCTCAGCGTGTCGCCGGCCTTGACCGTATACATGCGCGACTCGGAGCCGGGCTCCTTGACGTTGATGCTGTCCTCGATCTTCTCGACGCCCTTGATGTTGCCGGCGGCGAGGATCAGGCGCTCCTTGTCGGCCTGCGTCGCGGCTTCGCCGCTGATCTTGACGGTGCCGTCGACCCACTGCACGTCGACGTCCTTGACGCCGATCTCCTTCTCGATGTGTTCCTTGATCTGCCCGGGCGCCTTGGCCGGGTTGGCGACCGCGTCCAGCACCTTCGCGCCGGCGTCTTTCATGAAATCGAACAGTCCCATGTTCCGCTCCTTTGGTTGGTCAACGCCGCGTGGCAGCGATCACACTGCCGCCCACATTCAACAAATCGGACAAATCCACATCGCCGTCGCCGTCGCGGTCGAGCACCGCGCCGAGCAGGCCGCCGCCGATGCCGCCGGCTTCGCGCGTGCGGCGGGTCTCGCCGCCGAGCATGTCGGTGAGGCCGCCGGGGCCGAGGCCCTGCTGGCGGTTCATGCGCGCGAGCACGGCCATGACGATCGGCGCGAGCATGGCCATGAGCTGGCCCGCGTTGGCGCCGCCGAGTCCCGTGGTCTGGCCGAGGCCCTGTTCGGCCTGACCGCGACGGTTGCCGAAGATGTGGCCGAGGATCGCGCCGCCGACGCCGCCGAGCCCCGTATCGATACCGCCGCCGCGCGGCGAAGGCGGCGGGCTGCTGCCCATGCCACCGAGTACGGCTTCGGCCAAAGAACCGAGGCCGCTGCCGGCACCGCCGCCGCCGCCGAACAGACCGCCGAGCAATCCGCCGAGATCGGCGCCGTCGTGATCACCGAGCGCGGTGTGCAGCGCGTCGGCGCCTTGCGGCGTCGAGGCGTTCTTCGCCATCGCGCCGACCATGAGCGGCAG
>NZ_DATIGT010000088.1:0-6064 GCF_035481375.1 Tahibacter sp. | reverse complement strand
CAGGAAATAGCCGAACACGATGACGACGGGCAATTGCAGAAAGCTCAGCGGCGTCAGCGCCGACACCTCGCCGAGCTTCAGCGCGCGGGTCCAGAGGAGATGCGCGACGGTGCCGAATCCGCCGGCGAGAATGACCCAGATCCACGACTCCGCGTTCGGCCATTGCCAGACCGGAATCGCCGCCGGCAGCGCCAGCAGCACCCAGAGCCCGGTCGTGATCAGCACGATCGCATCGGGATGCTCGGTGCGCGAGAGGAACTTGATGCTGATCGCGACCGTGCCGCTCATCGCCGCGGCGAGCAGCGCGACGAGGCTCGCCCCGCTGAAGTCGGCCGCGCCGGGCCGGACGATAACGAGCACGCCGATGAAGCCAAGCAGCACCGCGGTCCAGCGGCGCAGGCGCACGACCTCGCCGAGAAACAGCACGGCGCCTATGGTCACGAACAGCGGCGTCGCATAGGACAGCGAGATCGCCTGTGCGAGCGGCAGGTGTACGACGGCCCAGAAGCCCGCGAGCATCGAGACGATGCCGATGCAGCAGCGCAGTACGTAGAAGCCCCATTTATTCGTGCGCAGCAGCGCCGGACCGTGTCGCAGCATCAGCGGCAGCGCGAACAGGAAACCGAACAGGCTGCGGAAGAACGCGATCTCGAACGCGTGCAGTTGCTTGGAAGCGAGACGGATCGTCACCGTCATGAAGCCGAACAGGACAGCGCTCGCGGTCATCAGCAGCGCCGCTCTGACGAGCGTGGAGGAAGCGGAACCACCCGCTTCGGCAGTGGCATTCACGGCGGGACGTCGCGGCGGAAAGTCGCCAACCCTACGCGCGCATGACGGTGGGCGACAGGTCCAAAGGTCAGGGGCCGGACGGAACCGACACGTCGGACCGGCACCGCGGACCGGCGCGGGCCGCGTTCGCGGCGCCCGGCCGGGCCGTCGTCGCAACAACGAGCGTCGCAAGTTGCGGCGCCGGTCATGAATTGCCGACCCGGCTACACCGTAGATTCGGCAGGCGATGGCGTATGGGGAAGCACATGAGCAGGGCAGCAGCACCGCGGCTGGCAATTCCGGCCGCATTATTCGCGTCGTGCGCGGCGTTCGCGCAGACGGCCAGCCACAAACCTGACACGGTCTGGACCGACGGCTACGAGTCGCCGGCCGACGGCCCGCGACGCGACAGCGACGCGGCGCGGTTTCTCGCGCAGGCGACGTTCGGTCCGACCACGGCCGAAATCGCGCGGCTGCGCACGCTGGGCTATCGCGCCTGGCTAGATCAGCAGTTCAACGAACCGGTCTCGACGAGCGAGCCCTATCTGGACTGGGTCGGCAACATTCCGGACAACGACGTCACCGACGACACGCGTCTGGAGATCTGGGCGATCAACGCCGCCGCGCTGCCGGATCCGAGCCGCGGGCAGCAGGTGCCGACCGATCTGCTGCGCCAGCGCGTCGCATTCGCGCTGAGCCAGATCTTCGTCGTCTCCAACGCGAACGGCACGCTGAACTACCAGCCCTGGGCGCTCGCGAGCTACCAGGACATGCTCGCGACGCGCGCGTTCGGCAACTTCTCCGATCTGCTCAAGGCCGTGACGCTGCATCCGGCAATGGGCATTTACCTGAACATGCTGCAGAACCAGAAGGCCGACGACGAACAGAACATCCATCCCGACGAGAACTTCGCACGCGAAGTGCTGCAGCTGTTCTCGGTGGGCCTCGTCAGGCTCAACGAAGACGGCACGCCGCAGCTCGTGAACGGCCAGCTCGTGCCGACCTACAACCAGGCGACCGTGCGCGGCTTTGCCGCCGTGTTCACCGGCTGGAACTGGAGCAACGTCGGCTGCGGCGCGAATACCTACACGTGCTGCGACGAGGAGACGTATTTCTGGTGCGGCCCCGGCAACCGCGACGAGGCGCCATGGCAGCAGCCGATGCAGCCGGTCGAGGCGTACCACGACACGACAACCGACAAGCAGCTGCTGAACTACGCGACGGTCAGCCTGCCGGGCGGCGTGCTGCCGCACGGCGGCAATGCGACGGCCGAACTCGACGCGGCGCTCGCGAACATCGTCAATCATCCCAACGTCGGCCCGTTCATCGCACGCCGGCTGATCCAGAATCTCGTCACGAGCAATCCGAGCCCGGCCTACGTGCGCCGCGTCGCCGCCGCATTCGCGAACAACGGGCAGGGCGTGCGCGGCGACATGAAGGCCGTGCTGCGCGCCGTGCTGCTCGATGCCGAGGCGCGCAGCGGGCACCTGCAGCGGCCCGAAACCTTCGGCAAGCTGCGCGAGCCGCTGCTGAAACTCACGCATATGTGGCGTGCGATGGATGCGCGCGCGGGCAACGGCCGCGTCGGCAATCTCTCGACCTGGCCGCCGCTGGAACTGCGCCTCGGCGAAGCGCCGCTGCGTTCGCCGACGGTGTTCAATTTTTTCAAGCCCGACTACAGCCCGCCCGGCGAAGTGCGTACCGCCGGCATGCGCGCGCCGGAATTCCAGATCCTGTCCGACTCGCTCGCGGTGTCGACGCCGAACCGGCTGTTCTACGAACTGTTCTGCTTCTACACCGGCAGCGACCGCTGCTGGGACAGCGACTTCGCCGACACGCTGCAGATGAACCTCGCGCGCGACGCGCCGCTCGCCGCGAGCAATCCGGGCGCGCTGCTCGACCGCTACAACCTGCTGTTTCTCTCGGGACAGATGTCGCCGTTCATGCGCGCGACGATCCTGACGCAATTGCAGCAGCTCACGGCCGACGACTACGGTTCCGCGCTCGGCCGCGTGCGCGTGCAGAACGCGCTGTACCTGATCCTGAACTCGCCTGAATATTCGGTGCAGAAATGAACACGCGCATGAATCCGAACCGACGCCAGTTCCTGCGCCGCAGCCTCGCGCTCGCCCTCGGCGGCGTCGGCCTGCAGACCGCCTTCGGCAATCTCAACGTGCTCGCCGCCGCGGCCAACACGCGCCGCTATGTGTTCGGCGACTACAAGGCGCTGGTCTGCGTTTACCTGAGCGGCGGCAACGACAGCTTCAACAGCATCGTGCCCTACAGCGCGACGCAGTACGCGGCCTATCGGCAGTCGCGCAACGGACTCGTGTCGAGCGGCGGCCTCGCGCTCGAACAGGCGGCGATCCAGGCGCAGAGCCTGACCGCGCTGCCGGCGAGCGGCGGCCTGCCGGGCGGCCTGCCGAGCGACGGCGGCAGCTACGGCCTGCATCCGGCGTTGGCACCACTGCGTTCGTTGTTCAACACTGGAAAAATGGCGGTTGTCGCGAATGTCGGAACGCTGCTGCAGCCGGTCACGCAGGCCGCCTATCAGGCCGGCAACGTGCCCGTGCCGCCGCAGCTGTTCTCGCACGACGACCAGTCGACCTACTGGCAGACGAGCCGTCCCGACGACGCCAACGCCGACGGCTGGGGCGGCCGCATCGCGGATCTCTTGTACCAGAGCAATGCCGGCCTCGCGCCGATGAGCATTTCGCTCGCGAACGAAAACCGCTACCTGCGCGCCGCGATCGTCAATCCGTATGCGATGGACGCGTCGGGTGTCGACAAGATGAGCTACCTCGGCGACGGCTCGGAGTCCTGGATCATGGGCCAGAACCCCGGCGGCGCTGCCGCGTACAACGCGCTGATCGCCGAAGGCACGCAGGCCCACGTGCTCGAACGCGAATACGCACGCGCGCATTCGCGCGCGATCGACAATTACGAAATCGTCAGCGCCGCGCTCGACAGCGCGCCGCCGCTGACCACGCCGTTCCCCGACACGAGCCTCGGCAATCAACTGCGCATGGTCGCGCGCCTGATCGGCGTGCGCACCGCGCTCGGCATGAGCCGGCAGGTGTTCTACGTCTCCACCGGCGACTACGACACGCACGACGACCAGATCGACACGCAGCAGAGCAACCTCGCCGAACTCGCGCAGGCGCTCGCCGCATTCCAGGCCGCGATGACCGAACTCGGCACCGGCCCGGACGTCACGACGTTCACCGCGTCGGACTTCGGCCGCTCGCTGGCCGTCAACGGCGACGGCACTGACCATGGCTGGGGCGGGCATCACTTCGTGCTCGGCGGCGCCGTGCGCGGCGCGCGCTTCTACGGCCGCATGCCCTCGCTCGTGCAGGGCACCGACGCGAACCCGAATGCGAACCCCGACGATACGGGCTACGGACAGATCATCCCGACCACGTCCGTCGACCAGTACGCCGCGACACTTGCCACATGGTTCGGCGTCAGCAGCGGCGACATCGCCGACATCTTCCCGAGCCTGCACCGCTTCGATGCGAGCAACCTGCGCTTTCTCGGCTGACCTCGCGCGCGTCATCGCCGCCGCGGTGCTCGCGCTCGCCGGCGCGAACACCGCCGGCGCGCGCACGTTCGAGGTCATCGCCAACCCCGACATGACCTTCACCCCGGCGACGCTCGTGATCTACCAGTACGACCGCGTCGTCTTCCGCAACGGCGGCGGCCTCCACAACGTCGTCGCCGACGACAACCGCTTCCGCTGCTCGATCAACTGCAACACCAACACCGCACCGAGCTCGCAGGCCTGGAGCAGCGGTCTGCAATTCACGCGGCTCGGCAGCATCGGGTACTTCTGCGAACAGCATGGGGATACGACGAGCGGGATGCGGGGGTTGATCACGGTGATCGATCGCGTGTTTGTGGATGGGTTCGAGGCAAGCGGCCTGTAGCGGTTCGGTCCGTCCGCGCTCGTATGAAAGCGCAGTACTGGCGAATTCAGGCACGGGCCAACCGCCGTGCGGGTCAGAATTGAGTTGCCGTTGACACGATCGCGCATGGCGACCGAGTACGCCCCGGCAATTGCGGCGATGCGTGAGCTATCGGCTCGCTATCCGCGATTCGGCTACCGGCGGATTCGCATCTACCTGGAACGTGAGGGACATGCCAGGGGCATGGAGCGAGCACATCGTCTGTGGCGTCAGGCCGGCCTGCAGGTGCCGCGCAAGCGGCCGCGCCGGAAGGCTGCCGCCGGACAATGCGCGGTATCGCCGCGTCGAGCGTGACTATCCCGGCGCTCCGGCGCGCGTGACGATCCACTACGGTAGCCGACGGCTACGAACAACAGGTCACGTCGAGCCAGACCGTACGCCAGACCGTACACCGGATCGAACTCGGTCCAGCCGTGTACACGCGCGTCGTTACGGAGACCGCGAACAGCACGACGGCGGCACCGTCAGAAGTCGGCTATCAGCTGCGCGACCGCCTCGGATCGACTATCGCGATCGCCGATCGCTGGGGGCACTACAATTCAACGCCTTGCGGCGCTCCGGTGAAATAGTTGTTACTCCAGCGAGGTGATGCGCGTGGAAATCAAAATTGTTGATCCTCTAGAGCGTGCCACATTCCGTCTCGAGATCCGCCTGTTCAATGCAACGCGACGGTGCCCCCCCCCCTCGTGCCTCTTCCGATCGAAGCGAACCGGTTCGGCCGCGTTGCCGTGTTTGAGTCGGCCAGGCAACTGAGAGACAATTTGAAATTGTAAAGAATATGATTAGCTAGGGGCCTCTTTATGCTGGACGAATGCCGTGAAATTGTCGTAACCCCGGACTTTGAGAACGGTCTCCTGGAGTTTCTGCTTGGTGATTCAGGCAAATGGATGAACGTCGCCGAGTTCTGCAGGAAGTGGAACTATCACATCAATGGGCTCACTGGATTCGAGCACATGTTCTGGATGCCGTGGCCGGAGGGTGGTGTTGATTGCGTGGTGATCATGTTCTATGACACTGAAGAGCTGGATTCGATGGCGGCCACTTACAACAAGGCGAGGCTGCAAGAAAGCGTCGCTGAGAGAGTCTTAGCGAGACGATCATAGGCAACCCAACGAATGCTGGTCGCTGGATTTCATGCATGACGCGCTGGCCAACGGACGCGCGTTCCGGACGCTCAACGTGATCGACGACTTCGCCAGAGACGCCTTGGCGATCGAGATCGACTTCAGTCTCAGCGGCCAGCGTGTCGTACGGGTCCTGGAGCAGCTCTGCGAGTGGCACGGCGTACCGCGCATGATTCGTAGCGACAATGGGCCGGAGTTCCGCAG
>NZ_DATIGT010000087.1:0-24726 GCF_035481375.1 Tahibacter sp. | reverse complement strand
GGATAGCGCGCGGTGTAGGCGACCGACGTGCCGTCCGGCGAGATGCTCGGGAACGTCTCGCTGTCGGACTCGGCGGTGACGGGACGCGTCGGAAAGCCGCTCTGCGCGAACAGCGGATTGCGCAGGTCGACGCGCGAGGGCGGCGGCGCGCGGCCGAACACGGCGAGAAACGTGCACAGCAGCACGACGGCCGCACCGACGATCCAGAGCCCGACCGGCCGCTTCGGCGCGTCCGCCGGCGCGGCGGCCGGCAACGACGCGCCGTCGGCGGCACTCTCGCCACCGCCGGCGCCGGGCAGTTGTTCGAGCCACTCGACCGGCGTCACGAGCCGGTAGCCGACCTTCGGAATCGTCTCGATGTGCCGCGGAAGTTTCGGATCGTCTTCGATCGCGCGGCGCAGTTCGGTCACCGCATGCGTGAGCACGTCGTCGGTCGGGAATGCATCGCGCCAGACGGTATCGAGTAGTTCGGTGCGCGTCTGCGGCGCGCCGTTGGCCAGCATGAGCTGACGCAGCACGGCCATGGCTTTCGGCGTCGGCCGCAGTTCGCGTTCGCCGCGCAACAGGCGATTGCTGGCCAGATCGACGAACCAGTCGCCGAGGCGCGCGAATCGTGTCTGATCCTGTGGTCGCAGCACGCGAACGTTGGAGCTCACCCAGATCCCTCAACGGTTGATGATCGTCGTGGCGCGCACCGTACGAGGCGTGCCGGCGCCACTGCGCGGCGCTGGCGACGGCGCCCCGGTCACTGTCGGCATAGAGCGGCCGCCGGTCAACTGCCGTCCGTCGCGGGCCGCGCGAACGCGCGATCAGCGTCGGTCTGCGTTCGCGTCCCGGCAAACGCTGCAACATGCCGGCTCAACGGAAGCGGTCGGTCGCCTCGACCAGCTCGTGCGTGATGCCGGGCTCCATCGCCGAATGGCCGGCATCGGCGACGATGCGCAGGTCGGCTTCCGGCCAGGCACGGTGCAGATCCCAGGCCGAACGCGCCGGACAGACCACGTCGTAGCGGCCCTGCACGATCACCGCGGGTATGTCGCGCAATCGGCCGGCATTGCGCAGCAGCTGGTCGTCGCGCTCGAAGAAACCGCCATGCACGAAGTAGTGGCATTCGATGCGGGCGAACGCGAGCGCGAACTGGTCTTCGCCGGTCGCGGCGATGTGCGAGGAATCCTGGAACAGGAAACTCGTCGCGCCTTCCCAGATCGACCACGCCTTCGCCGCCGCCGTGCGCACATCGGCATCGCCGCTCGTGAGCCGGCGGTAGTAGGCGCTCATGAGGTCGCCGCGCTCGGCTTCCGGAATCGCCGCGAGATACGACTCCCACACATCGGGGAAGATCGCATCGCAGCCGCGCTGGTAGAACCACTCGAGCTCCCAGCGCCGCAGCATGAAGATGCCGCGCAGCACGAGTTCGGTCACGCGTTGCGGATGCGTCTGCGCGTAGGCCAGTGCGAGCGTCGATCCCCACGAGCCGCCGAATACCTGCCAGCGCTCGATGCCTAGGTGCTCGCGCAGCCGTTCGATGTCGGCGACGAGATGCCAGGTCGTGTTGTCGCGCAGTTCCGCATGCGGCGTGGAGCGTCCGCAGCCGCGCTGATCGAACAGCACGATGCGGTAGTGCGCCGGGTCGAAGAAGCGTCGCGAGTTCGCGTTGCAGCCGGCACCCGGGCCGCCGTGCAGGAATACGACGGGCTTCCCGTGCGGATTTCCACACTGCTCGTAGTATACGTTGTGCAGGTCGGACACCTGCAGCCTGCCGCTGTCGAACGGTTCGATTTCCGGATACAGCGTGCGACGCGGCGACCTGGCGACACTCATGGGCGAATCCCGACCTGGCAATCGCCCGAGTTTAGCCCGCACGCGCGCGCCGTGCGCGCCTCATTCGGTCGCCGCCGGCGCGCCCGCCGCGCGCTTGCAGATCAATTCCTGATTGAGGAATTCGCGTCCGTTGGACGCGCGCGAATAGATGCGCGAACGCGTGCGGCCTTCGTCGATCCACTGCCAGTCGAGCCGTTCCGCACGGGCGTTCTCGTCGGCCGGGCGGATCTCCACCTTGCCGCTGAGGTGACGCAGATCCGGCGCGAGTTCCGCATCGATCGTCATGCGCCGGTCGGGCGTGGTCGCGTCGAAACCGCTGCCGAGCACGTGCATGGTTTCCGGATCGACGCTGAGCAGGTTGATGCCGACATGGACGGTGTCGCCGCCGCGCAGTACGGCATGCACCGACTCCTGCAGGAAATTGCCTTTGAGCACCCATTCGAAACGGCGTTTCTGCGCGGTCTCGACCATGCGCTCGTGGAAGCGGTCGTCCCAGGTACGCAGGCTGCAGTCCCAGTTGCCGATCAGCGGCTGGGCGAACGACTTGAACGCCTGCCGCGAATCCTGCGCGACGCGCGGGTCGATCGCGCCGGCAACGCCGCTCGACGCCGTCAGCACGACGAGCAGTCCGATGCGCAGGGCGGTCCGCGCCCGTTCCACTGTCTTTTTCATTCGTCCCACGCCTTGACTCATGCCGCCTCCGGCTGATGACTGTACGCAATCCGCGCGCTGCCGCTGCCCATGACACCGAACGCGCGGGTCACGCTCGCGCGGGCCTGCATCAGCGCCATGCGGCGCAGGCGCGTCGCCGGCGTGCCGAACTGCTGCTTGAACAGCCGCGCGAACGCGCAGCGATTGATGAAGCCCATGCGCTGGGCGATCGTACCAATTGGCACGCTGGTTTCGACGACCATGCGCCGCGCGCGCAGCATGCGCTGCTGCACGAGATAGCGATGCGGCGATGCACCAAACACGCGGTGGAACAGGCGCAGGAAGTGCGAAGGCGACAGGCTTGCGACCTGCGCGAGCGCGGCGAGATCGAGCGGCACGGCCTGACCGTGATCGATGACGTGCTTGGCGCGTAGCAGACGCGCGTAGAGCTGGCGGCGATGACGCTCGCTGCGGCCGGGGCAGTTGCTGAGCGCCTGCGCCAGATCCTGCTGGCGCCGGGACAGCAGTCCCAGCACCTGATCGAGCGCCGCATGCGTGTCGACGGAGAGGTCGCTCGCGGACTGAGCGAGACGGGTCAGCGCGATCGCGAGTTCGTCGTCCTGCGCGAAGAACGCGGGTAGCGGGTCGACGCTGGCTCGTCCGCGCAGCCCGGCCGGGGCGAGCCAGAGCACGGCGACGCGCGCATCGTTGCCGGTCGTCTCGATACGCAGGCCGTTGCCGCCCTCGGTCAGCAGCACGTCCGACGAGCCGAGCTCGACGCTGCAGCCGCGGTTGTCGACCTGGACCCGGCCGCGCAGCGCAATGCAGAGCGCCGGCGGCGTCCAGCCCCAGGTCTGCGTTTCGCGCAGTTCGCCGACCCAGAGCAGGGCGCGCGGGCCGAATCGTTCGAGGTAGTCGTCCCGATCGCGCCAGGACGGAAACGCCGTATTGCCTTCATGTCGCCAGTGCACGCAGTTCATGTCGGACCCTCCTCCGTTGGATGGGCCGACACTAGGAACCGGCCGTCGGTGAGTCCCGAGTGCGAGGCGAGTTCGCGACGAATTCCGCAACATCGGGCGGCGAGGTTTCGGCGAAATCTCGGCGAGGTCGCTGTAAATCAACGACTTGACCGGACAACTCGGCAACTGTCCGGACAGGATCGCCGAAACGCAGCAATGACGCGGCCATGCGATCGACGCAGCCTGCGCGTTTCCGCAACACGGGAATCGGCACTGAATGCGGCGTCAGACGGCCGCCGAGGCGCGGGGAAATTGCGGCGAGGCGGGATCGGGGCGGGTTCGCCGCGGCAGCGGAACGAGATCGAGCGACGCGACGCTATCGCGTAACGTCGAATCGACCGGCACGCTCGGCGCGAACCTGGTTTTTTTCCAACGTGACTCGGAAGCCGATCCAGACGAGGAAGCGAACTCGCGCGGACGCGCCGCGCAAATGCTGCGCTGCAATAAGAGGGAAGGGGAAAACTCGAAAAGTCGCCGCGGACAGCCAGTGCGGCAGGGCGACTGATGAGGACGGCTCGATTGGTCGGGACGGCGGGATTCGAACCCACGACCCTCTGCCCCCCAGGCAGATGCGCTACCAGGCTGCGCTACGCCCCGACACGAGAACCGATTTCACACGAGCCGGCGAGTATAGCCGGCGCTCGTCGAATGCTGCAACGCAAACCAACGCTCCCCGAGTGGCGGGATGGGCGCCGTACGTCTCGCGACACTGCGACTCAGCGCCGCAGGATCTGCAGGACCTCTTCGAGCTCCATGCGCACCTGACGCACGATCTGGCTCGACATGCTGACTTCGTTACGCTGCTGCTGACCATCCAGGCGCTGACGAGCGCCCGTGATCGTGAAGCCCTGGTCATAGAGCAGCGAACGGATCTGCCGGATCATCAGCACGTCATGGCGCTGATAATACCGGCGGTTGCCGCGTCGCTTGACCGGCTTGAGATTCGTGAACTCCTGTTCCCAGTAGCGCAGTACGTGCGGCTTGACACCGCACAGCTCACTGACTTCACCAATCGTGAAGTAGCGCTTTGCCGGGATTACCGGGAGCTCACTGTTGCTGCCCTGATCCAGCATAGGCCTCGACTCTGACCTTCAGCTTCTGACCCGGCCGGAACGTGACCACGCGCCGCGCGGAGATCGGGATCTCCTCGCCGGTCTTCGGATTACGTCCGGGACGCTGATTCTTCTTGCGCAGATCGAAATTGCCGAACCCCGACAACTTGACCTGCTCCCCTTTTTCCAGAGCCTCACGCACTACATCGAAGAACGCATCGACGAATTCCTTGGCCTCGCGCTTGTTGAGGCCTACGTCCAGGAACAGTCGCTCCGCCATTTCCGCCTTGGTCAGCGCCATGCTACCCCCGCAGTCTACCGCCGCATTCGCGTTCCAGGGCAGCCAAGGCCGACGCCACAAAATGGTCTGCTTCCTGATCCGTAAGAGTGCGGTAACTGTCCTGCAAAATCAAGCCAATAGCGAGGCTCTTTAGACCGGAACCTAAGCCGGTTCCACTGTAGCGGTCAAATAGCACGAGGTCACGCAGCACAGATCCCTCGACGCCCCGAAGCACGTTTTCGATCTGTCCCCACGACACGGTTTCGGGCACGACGACGGCGATGTCGCGGCGCACCTGAGGGAAGCGGGACAGCTCAACGGCTTCTGGCAGCCGACCGGCGGTGAGCCCGTCGAGGTCCACTTCGAACGCATACACGTCGTGATCGAGATCGAGCGCCTTCAGCAGACGCGGATGCAGCGCACCGATCACGCCGATGACGAGCCCGTCGACGACGACATCCGCACTGCGGCCTGGGTGAAAATCCGTACGGTCGGTAGGGCGAAACACCACGGTCCGCTCGCCGCCGGTCAGGTCGACCAGACTCTCCAGATCCGCCTTGACGTCGTAAAAATCGATTGCTCGCTTGTCGCCTTCCCAGTGCTCCGGACGCGCACGGCCGCAGGCAACGGCCGCAACGCGGCGCGTCTCGCACGGCGCATCGTCGCCAACGCGAAATACACGGGCGATCTCGAACAGACGGACACGTTCCTGCTGGCGATTCGTGTTGTGCCTGAGCGCCTCGACCAGCCCCGGCAGCAGCGAAGTCCGCATGACGGCGAGATCGGCGCTCAGCGGATTGGCCAGCGCTACCGATCCCTCTTCACGTCCCCAGCGCTGCAGCCATTCGCGCGCGACGAAGCTGTAGCAGACCGCTTCGAAATAACCGCCGGCGACGAGCTGCAGGCGCACGCGTTCGGCCGGCACCTGTGATTCGGGCGGCAGATTCAGACGCAGCTGGCCGCTCGGCGCGCGCGTCGGCACACGTTCGTAGCCATGCACGCGCACGACTTCCTCGATGAGGTCTTCTTCGATGTCAATATCGAAACGGCGGGCAGGCGGCGTCACTGACCAACCCGCCTCGGTGGCGGCGACGCTCATGCCGAGCGCGCGCAGGATGCGATCGACTTCGGCATCGGGAACATCCATGCCGAGTACGCGCAGCAGCCTCTGACGACGCAGCACCACCGGCTTGCGCTGTGGCAGGTGATCGGCGGCAACCGCTTCGACGACCGGGCCGGCCTTGCCGCCGGCGATCTGCAGCAGCAGCGCGGTGGCGCGCTCGAGCGCGGCGCGCGGCAGCTCGGGATCGACGCCGCGTTCGAAACGATGCGACGCATCGGTATGCATGCCGAGCTTGCGCGCGCGCCCCATGATCGACGCGGGCGCGAAATGCGCGCTTTCGAGGAAGACATCCGTCGTCGCGTCGGTTACGCGCGAATCGAGGCCGCCCATGATGCCGGCCAGCGCGACCGCACGCGCTTCGTCGGCAATCACGAGAAATGGTTCGTCGAGCGTCACGTCATTTCCGTCGAGCAGCGTCAGCGTCTCGCCGGTACGTGCGCGACGCACGTGAATGTCGCCGGCGAGCCGCGCGTTGTCGAACGCGTGCATGGGCTGGCCGAGCTCGAGCATGACGTAGGCCGTGATGTCGACGACGGCGCTGATCGGACGCAGACCGGCGCGACGCAGACGCTCCTTGAGCCACAACGGCGACGGTGACGTCGGGTCGATGCCTTCGACGACGCGTCCGAGATAGCGCGGACAGTCGGCGCCGGCATCCAGACGCACGCTGCGCGCGGCGTTGCTCGTCACGGTCGCTGCGTCCTCAGCGCTTTCGGCGAGCGACGCACCGAACAGCGCCGCCACGTCGTAGGCGAGACCGCGCAGGCCGAGGCAATCCGGCCGGTTCGGCGTCATTTTCAGTTCGATGCTGGCGTCGGGCAGCGCCAGACAGGTGGCCAGCGACGCACCGGTCGGCGCGTCCGCCGGCAGTTCCATGAGACCGGACGCATCGGCGTCGAGACCAAGCTCTTTCGCCGAGCACAGCATGCCGAACGAGTCGACGCCGCGCAGTGCGGCCTGCTTGATGTCCATGCCGTTGGGCAGCTTCGCGCCGATCGTCGCGACCGGCGCCTTGAGGCCGAGCCGCGCGTTCGGCGCGCCGCAGACGATCTGCAGCGGCTCGGCATTTCCGACAGAAACGCTGCAGACGCGCAGCTTGTCGGCGTTCGGATGCTTCTCGCAGGCGACGATCTCGCCGACGAGCACGCCGTCGAGCCCTTCGCCGAGCACCTCGACGCCTTCGACTTCGAGACCGGCCATCGTCAGTCGATGGCACAACTCGGCTCTATCGGCAGCCGGATCGACGAGGCTGCGCAACCAGTTTTCGCTGAATTTCATGAGGGCGCTTCCAGAAGTGGTGAGAGCGAACCGCGGTCGCGTCAGGCGAACTGGCGCAGGAAGCGAAGGTCGTTCTCGAAAAACTGGCGCAGATCCTTGACGCCGTAGCGCAGCATCGCGAAACGCTCGACGCCGAGACCGAACGCGAATCCGCTGTAGCGTTCGGGATCGATGCCGCAGTTGCGCAGCACGTTCGGATGCACCATGCCGCAGCCGAGCACTTCGAGCCAGCGCTCGCTGCCGTCCTGCTGATCCCAGCGGATGTCGACCTCGGCCGAGGGCTCGGTGAACGGAAAATAGCTCGGCCGGAAACGCATCTCGAAGTCGCGCTCGAAGAACGCGCGCACGAATTCGGCCAGCGTGCCCTTGAGGTCGGCGAAGCTCGACGTTTCGTCGACGAGCAACCCCTCGACCTGATGGAACATCGGCGTGTGCGTCTGGTCCGAATCGCTGCGATAGACCTTGCCCGGCGCGATCACGCGAATCGGCGGCGTGCGGCCGCTCATCGCTCGGATCTGCACCGGCGAGGTATGCGTGCGCAGCAGGCGGCCGTCGGGAAAATAGAACGTGTCGTGCATCGCGCGCGCCGGGTGGTGCGGCGGAAAGTTCAGCGCTTCGAAGTTGTGATAGTCGTCTTCGATTTCCGGGCCTTCGGCGACCTGGTAACCGAGACGCTGGAAGATGTCGGTGATGCGTGCGAGCGTGCGCGACACCGGATGGACGGCGCCGAGATCGGCGATGCGGCCCGGCAAGGTGATGTCGACGAGCTCGCCGGCAAGACGCTCGGCGAAAGCGGCTTCTTCGAGCACGCTGCGCCGCGCGGAAATCGCATTCTGCAGACTTTCCTTGACGCGATTCACGCGTTCACCGGCGGCCTTGCGCTCGTCCGGAGCGAGCTTGCCGAGCGCCTTGAGCTGCTCGGTCACGAGTCCGCTCTTGCCGAGCAGTCCTACGCGCAGGCTTTCGAGCTGATCGATCGAAGCGGCTTGCCCGATGCGCGCCAGCGATTCGTCGACCTGCGTCTGCAATACGTCCATGCAAACTCCAAAAATAAACTCATTCTGTTCTTGCGGAGCGCCGCCACTCGCCGCGCCACATCGCCGGGCGCGCGCGACGACCTGCGCGCAAAAAAAAGGGGAGCGAAGGCGACAAGCCCGCGCTCCCCACGTTGCAGCCGACGGCGCGAAGGCCGTCGAGGGTATCTCGCTGCGGTTACGCGGCCAGGGCGGTCTTCGCCTTCTCGGCCAGCGCACCGAACGCCGCGATGTCGTGCACCGCGATGTCGGCCAGCACCTTGCGGTCAACGCTGATGTTGGCCTTCTTCAGGCCGTTCATCAGACGGCTGTAGGACAGGCCGAACTGACGCGCACCGGCATTGATACGGACGATCCAGAGCGCGCGGAACTGGCGCTTGCGCTGCTTGCGGCCGATGTAGGCGTACTGGTGCGCCTTCGTCACGGCCTGCTTGGCTACGCGGAATACCTTGCGGCGGGCGTTGTAGTAACCCTTCGCCTTGGCAATGATCTTCTTGTGGCGACGACGCGCCGTTACACCTTTCTTAACTCGTGCCATTGTTCAATCCTCCACTCAGAGATACGGCAGCATGCGTGCCACGCGGCCTGCGTCCTCGGCGCGAACATGGTTCGT
This sequence comes from Tahibacter sp., assembly GCF_035481375.1. GTDB lineage: Bacteria > Pseudomonadota > Gammaproteobacteria > Xanthomonadales > Rhodanobacteraceae > Tahibacter. The sequence goes on along the minus strand of NZ_DATIGT010000087.1, from coordinate 15,855 downwards.
GCCGCGCAGGTTGCGCTTACGCTTGGTCGACTTCTTGGTGAGGATGTGGCTCTTGAAGGCGTGGCCGCACTTGAACTTGCCGGACGCCGTCTTGCGGAACCGCTTGGCAGCGGCCCGGTTGGTCTTCATCTTGGGCATGAAACTGCTCCGTTGAGATTTTCGTTACTGACCCGAGCGGTGGCCGCAGCCACGCTTTCCGTCCTGCTCGAATCGGCTGATTAAGTCCGCGCATGCGCGGACGGGTTCCACAAAAATCCCGGCACGCCCGTGCCAGGAAATCGATACGCAGCGCTCGCGCGCTTACTGTTTCTTCTTCGGGGCGACCATCATGACCATGAGTCGCCCTTCCAGACGCGGCCACTGCTCGACGACCGCCTCTTCGGTGATCTCGGCAGCGATGCGCTTGACCATCGCGTCGCCCAGCTCGACATGGGCCATTTCGCGCCCCTTGAAGCGGATGACGACCTTGACCTTGTCACCCTCGGCCAGGAAGCGCTTCATGTTGCGCATCTTGACTTCGTAGTCGCCGTCGTCGGTGGTCGGGCGGAACTTCAGTTCCTTGATCTCGACCTGCTTCTGCTTCTTCTTGGCCGCGTGGGCCTTTTTCTGCATCTCGAACTTGAACTTGCCGAAGTCCATGATGCGGCAGACGGGCGGATCCGCATTGGGCTGGATCTCGACGAGATCCAGCTCCAGGTCCTGAGCCATGCGCAGCGCTTCGTCGCGCGACAGAACTCCGACCTGTTCCCCGTCTGCGCCGATCACACGCACCCGCGGGACGCGGATCTCGTGATTGCGGCGATTGGCTTTTTCAGCAGTGGCGGCGATACGCGCGTCCTCCTAACAATTAAATATATCGAGCAATCAGGGGCTTATGCCCCAACCTGCTCACCTTTGAGGCGTTCGGCGAACTGAGCAACGGTCATGGAGCCCAGGTCTTCGCCCGAACGAATACGCACAGAAACGGCCCCGTTCTCTCTTTCGCGATCACCGATCACGAGGAGATACGGAACCTTCTGCAACGTGTGCTCGCGGATTTTATAGCCGATCTTCTCGTTGCGCAAATCCGCCTCTACCCGGAAACCTTGCGCGACAAGGGTTTGCACGGCCTCAGCCACAGCGCCGGCCTGGGCGTCGGTGATATTCATGACCACCGCCTGCACCGGCGCCAGCCAGGCCGGGAAATTGCCGGCGTGGTGCTCGATCAGGACACCGATGAACCGTTCGAGCGAACCCACGATCGCGCGGTGGAGCATGACCGGCGTGTGACGCGCCGAGTCCTCGCCGACGTATTCGGCACCAAGGCGTCCGGGCATCGAGAAGTCGACCTGCATCGTGCCGACCTGCCACGCGCGGCCGATCGAATCCTTCATGTGGTACTCGATCTTCGGGCCGTAGAACGCACCTTCGCCGGGCAGCTCCTGCCATTCTACGCCGCTGACGCGCAATGCCGCCCGCAGCGTTTCCTCGGCCTTGTCCCAGACCTCGTCGGAACCGATGCGCTTGTCGGGCCGCAGCGCGATCTTCAGCGCGATGTCGGAGAAGCCGAAGTCGGTGTAGACCTTCATGGCCTGCTGATGGAATGCGGTGACTTCGGCCTCGATCTGCGACTCCATGCAGAAGATGTGGCCGTCGTCCTGCGTGAACCCGCGCACGCGCATGATGCCGTGCAGCGCACCGGAGGGCTCGTTGCGGTGGCAGGCGCCGAACTCGCCGTAGCGGATCGGCAGTTCCTTGTAGGAATGCAGCCCGTGGTTGTAGACCTGCACATGCCCCGGGCAATTCATCGGTTTCAGCGCGTAGTCGCGGTTCTCCGAGCCCGTCGTGAACATGTTCTCGCGGTAGTTTTCCCAGTGCCCCGTCTTCTGCCAGAGCGTCTGGTCGAGGATCTGCGGACAGCGCACTTCCTGGTAGCCGCTCATGCGATAGACGCGGCGCATGTATTGCTCGACGACCTGCCAGATCGCCCAGCCCTTCGGGTGCCAGAACACGAGACCCGGCGCTTCTTCCTGCAGATGAAACAGGTCGAGCGCCTTGCCGATCTTGCGGTGGTCGCGCTTCTCGGCCTCCTCGAGCTGCGTGAGGTAGCCCTTGAGATCTTTCTCGTTGAGCCAGGCCGTACCGTAGACGCGCTGCAGCATCTCGTTCTTGGCATCGCCGCGCCAGTACGCGCCGGCGACCTTCATGAGCTTGAACGCCTTGAGCTTGTTCGTGTTGGGCACATGCGGTCCGCGGCACAGGTCGATGAACTCGCCCTGCGAATACAGCGACAGATCCTCGTTCGCCGGGATCGACGCGATGATCTCGGCCTTGTAGTGCTCGCCCTTGTTGCGGAAGAAATCGACGGCGGCATCGCGCTCCATCAGCGACCGCGAGACCGGCACGCCTTCGGCGGCGATCTTCTTCATCTCGGCCTCGATCTTGTCGAGGTCTTCCGGCGTAAACGGCGTCTTGCGCGCGAAGTCGTAATAGAAGCCGTTTTCGATCACCGGACCGATCGTGACCTGCGTATCGGGGAACAGGCGCTGCGCGGCCTGGGCCAGCAGATGCGCCGTGGAATGACGGATGACGTCAAGCGCGTCGGGGTGTTTTTCGGTGACGATTTCGAGCACGGCGTCGGCGTCGATGCGATGACTCGTATCGACGAGCTGGCCGTCGACCTTGCCGGCCAGCGCCGACTTGGCCAGGCCCGGACCGATGGAAAGCGCGACATCCTGCACCGACACGGGGTGCTCGAATTCGCGCCGGCTGCCGTCGGGTAGCGTAATGCGGATCATGGTTCTGCCTCGGGTTGCCGCGCACTGAAGAATCGCGGCCAATAAAAAAGGGCGCCGAGCGCCCTTTCTGCGGGTGGCTCTGCGCGTGGCGGTCAGGAACTCGGGAACGTTCGCGTGCTCATGTCACACCCTCGACCGGCGCGTTGGCGCGGGCCACCTTGGTTCTTCACACCGCGAAGGCGGCGCAGACGCGCGAAAACTAGTGCACTGCAGCAGCCGCTGTCAACGCCGCTGCAGCGGGGTTCCGGAAGGCCTGACATGCGGCGGCGCAGCGGCAGTTGAATCTGCCGCGAATTGCTTCAAGATCGCGCGCCTGTTGCTGCGCTCGTCCCGAGGAGAGTTTCGATGTACCGCCCCCTGACCTTCCTGTTCCTGTCGCTGCTCTGCATCGCCGGCGCCCGCGCTGCCGAGCCCGTCGCGATAGGCCAGCTCTACCAGATCAACTCGCCGACGCTGACGGAAGACCGCAGCTATCGCGTCTACCTGCCGGCGAGCTATCGCTGGGCCGCGAATCGCCGCTATCCGGTGCTCTACGTGCTCGACGGCCGTACGCGCTTCGGCCACACGGCAACCGCCGTCGAAGCGCTTGCCGCAGCCGGCGACATTCCCGAAATGATCGTCGTCGCGATCGACAGCACCGAACAGCGCACGCGCGACTTCACGCCGACCAATTCCGAAGCGATCGCGGGCGGCGGCGCGGACAAATACCGGCGTTTCCTGTCGACCGAACTCGTTCCGGCCATCGAACAGGAATACCGCGCGAACGGCTACCGCGTTCTCGCGGGCCATTCGCTCGGCGGACTGTTCGTGCTGCACGTGCTCAGCGCCGAACCGTCGCTGTTCCAGGCTTACGTCGCGCTCGCGCCGACGCTGGATTGGGACAAGCAGGTCGCCCAGCGCTCGCTGCAGAAGACCTTCGAGACCGACAGCACGGTCAAGGGCTTCGCGTTCGTCGCGCGCGCCGACGACGGCGGCGCGGCACTCGCCGACTTCGAAGCCGTCGCCGACACGTTCAAGAACAAGGCGCCGCCGGGACTGCGCTGGCAGGCCGCCGCCTATCCGCAGGAAACCCACGCCAGCGTGCCGGTACCGGCCACTGTCGACGCACTGCGCAGCCTGTATCAGGGCTATCGCCTGAGCGCAGCCGACCATGCCAAGGGCATCGCAAATGCCGAAGAACATTTCTCGAAGGTCTCGCGCCTCGTCGGCACGCCGCTCGCCGTCACCGAAGAAGCCCTGAGCGGCGTGGCTTACGCACAACTGGACGCCAAGCCCAAGGACGCACTGAAGCTGTTCCAGCGCAACCTCGACGCGAATCCGAATTCGGCGGACGCCCACCTCGGCATGGCCGAGGCGCTGGCAAAGAATGGAAAATGGAAGGACGCGGCAAAGGAAGCCGATCGCGCCGTCGCCCTGTCGGCCGAATACCAGCTGCCGCCGACCGCTCAGTCCTACTACAAGGACAAGGCTGCGCGAATCAAGGAAGGCCCGAAAAAGAAAGGCGCGAAGTGAGTTCGCGCTTCGCGTGACACTCCGGCTGCGGCAAGAAGTTGCGCAGCCATAGACGGCGCCGCCATGGCGGCGCCGTCACCGCAGGACTCAGAACGCCCAGTCGAAAATGACGCTCGCGCTGCGGCCCATTTCGTCCGCACCCGAGCCATGCTCGCGATAGCGGCGGTCGCCGATGTTGTCGAACAGCAGCGTCAGCTTGGTTTCCGGTGCGAATTCCCAGGCCAGCCGGGTGTTCCAGGTATTCCAGCCGGCCGTTCCTTCGGGATTGACGCGCGGGTCGGTGAGGTCGCGCGGACTCAGGCGATCCTGCCGCGTCGCGTACAGCGCATTGACGTCGAGGCTCAGCGTCGGCGTGAAGTAGTGCAACAGTCCGATGCGGCCGTTGAGCGGCGGCACGCGGTCGGCGTCATACGATTCACCTTCGAAAGTCTCGTCGCCGCGCGTGTAATTGAGCACGCCGTAGAACTGGCTCTTGTCGCTGAAATACCAGCGGCCGCCGGCTTCCACGCCCCAGAGATCGAGCTGGGTGACATTTGCGTTCGTCACGATGATCGCGCCGGCCGAGGTCAGCTCGCCGGTCTCGATCGTCGTGATCTTGTCCTTGTAGTCCGACTTCCAGACGAAGGCCTCGGCCTGCCAGCGCGGGTTGTCCCACTTGAGGCCGAGATCGTACGTGATGACCGTTTCCGGCTTCAGATCCGTGTTCGGAATCGCGAAGCGGTTGCTTGGACGGCTGCCGAACACGCCGAGGTCGAAGATGTTCGGCGCGCGGAAGCCGCGGCCGATGTTGCCGACGACGTGCGTCGTGTCCGACGCCTTGAACGTCAGGCCGGCGTTGCCGGTAAAGTCGTCCGGACTCAGCTTCACGCCGACGCCCTGAGGATTCGGCGTCAGCTCGATGTCGAAGCTCGAATAGCGGCCACCGAGATCGAGCTGCCACTGCGGCGCGAGCGCGATGCTGTCGTTGAGGAATACCGCGTAGCTGTCCATCGTCGAGCCGTCGGGAAAACGCGGCGGGCGCGCGCTGATGACGTTCGTGTTGATGTTCAGCCGCTGGCGGAAGCTGTCGATCGTGTCGTAATACGCTTCTGCGCCGTAGACCAGCGCGTGATTGCCTGCTTCCTTGTTGAACGTCGCCGTGAAGCCGCGCAGACGGCTCGAGTTTTCTTCGAGCTCGCGGTTCGGCGAATCGAATTCGCGCGTGCGGCGGTCGTCGTTGATCTTCTGGTAGCCGGCGTGGAATTCGGCGCGGTCGAACCAGCCCGCGTCCTGCTCGATCACATAGCGAGCCTGCACGAACAGGCGGTCCTGCGGCTGGAAGTAGAACTCGGACGAATTGGGCCGCGTCTGGTGAAAGCTCGTGACGAGTTCGTCGACACGCGCGGTCTTGGGCTGCTTCAGATAAGCGGCCGACAACATGAGTTCATGACCCGACGCAGGAGCCCAGAGCAGCTTGGTATCGGCGGCCCAGGAACTGAAATCGGTATACGGCAGACGGTCGCCGTCGCCGCCGAGCTTGCGCAGGCCCACGTCCTGCACGGTCACGCCGCCGGAAATCGACACATCGTTCTTGCCGGCGGCGCCGGCGATGCGGCCGAGGCGCGACAGATCGCCGCTCGTGTATTGCGCGCGAAACCGGCCGCGGCCGTCCCAGCTGTCGCCTTCGAAGCGCTCTTCCGGCGTGAGGATGTGAACGACGCCGCCCATCGCGTCGGAACCATAGAGGCTCGACTGCGCGCCGCGAACGATTTCGATCTGCTCGACATTCTGCGAATCGGCCAGCGCGAAGTACTGGTTCGGCGAATTGCGGAAGAACGCCGTGTTCATGCGGAAGCCGTCGACCATGTGCAGCACTTCCGAGCCCTTGAGGCCGCGGATGATCGGAATGGCCTGGCCCGGCGTCGTCGCCTGGATGAAGGCGCCCGGCTGTGCGCGCAGGTAATCGGCGACCGTCAGCGCCGGACGCTCGTCGATCTCGTCCTTGCCGACGACCGTAACGGCGGAGGCGACGTCGAAGTTCGACTTCGCGGCGCGCGTCGCCGTCACCTGGATCTGCTCCAGCGGCTGCTCGCCGCCTCCTTCCATGGACGTATCGGCGTCGGCCGCGTCTGCTGTCGCTGCCGCCGCCTCGGCACTCGCCACAACCGCTGTTTCGGCAAACGCCGGCGACGCCAGCGCAAAAAGAATGGCGCTCAGCAGCGCGGAATATCGCATGACTCGTCCCCCTGTTAGGCCCGCGTTAACGCAAGGGGCAGAGATTGCTTGGTTAAGGCCGACTTAACATCAGCCTCAAGAACTAATTTTTACCGGTCGCAAGAAGGATTCGCGACGGCAACGGATACCGGAGCGACCGTTCTTGCGCCGCGGCCGCGTCGCCACGGCTCCCGCGCGCCGCCGCCATGCCGCCGCGACGGCACGCGCATGCCCACTCAGGCCGACACGTGCGACCGGATCCAGGCGACGTAACGATCCATCCAGCCCTGCACAAACTCCCGGCTGGATGGACCGATGCCGCCGTCGGCATCGAACAGCCCGTCCTTGGCGTGAATGAACGCTTCGGGTTGGCCCAGCGTCGGCACATTGAGATAGGCAAGCACGTTGCGCAGGTGCTGCTGGGCCAGCGCCGTACCGATCGCGCCGATCGACGCCCCGATCACGCCGGCGGGCTTGCCGTTCCAGGCGCTCTGACCATAGGGACGCGACGCGTGGTCGATCGCATTCTTGAGTACGCCCGGCATCGACCGGTTGTATTCGGGCGTCACGAACAGCAGTCCCTGAGCGGCGGCAATCTCGCTCTTGAGACGCTTCACCGCATCGGCCGGATTCGTGTCGTCGTCCTGGTCGTACAGCGGCAGATCGTCGATCCGCGAGGTCTGGAAATCGAAATCCGGCGGACCGAGACGGGTCAGGGCCGTCGCGAGCTTCTTGTTGAACGAATCCTTGCGCAGACTGCCGACGATCACCGCGATGCGGTACTGGCTCATGACGTACTCCTTCTGGAATTTGTCGGTTCCACCGTGCCGAGGCCAGAGCTCCCGGCCGCAGACGACGGGGGTGCTCCGCAGCGACGAAGGCCGTCGCGCGTGCTCTCGTACTGTATGCGCGCGGCGACGTCGGATCAGCGTCAAATCCCGCGACAGTGTAAGTCGCCCATCGCAACAACGCGCGCAGGGGTTGTACAGCCGCTACGACTTCGCTATATTTCGCGCCCCTTCATCGGGCGCGTAGCTCAGCGGTAGAGCACTACCTTGACATGGTAGGGGTCACAGGTTCGATCCCTGTCGCGCCCACCAGTACCAGGCAAACGGCGTGAATCTTCGAGATTCGCGCCGTTTTGCTTTGGGCGGATCAAAAACCCGCAACGCCTCGATGCCCGGAAATCAATCGGCAGCGCGCGCACGGATTTCCGCGTCGCGCGCTGCCGGTGCGGCGTCTTCGCCTCACGACGAGCCGATCAAGCCTTCGCTGCGCAGCCTGTGGATCTCGTCGCGCGCGCGCGCGGCCTGCTCGAATTCGAGGTCCTGCGCGTGCTTGTACATCTGCGCTTCGAGCTTCTTGATGCGCGCGGCGATCTGATCCGGCGACAGCGTCGAGTAGTCGGCCGCCGGCTCGGCGACCTTGCGCTCGGACTTTCCGCGTCCGCCGCGCGCCTTTTCGCCGGCTGCGTCGGAGCGGGCGCCTTCGAGAATGTCGGAGATCTTGCGCACCACCGAGCGTGGCGTGATTCCGTGTTCGAGGTTGTACGCAACCTGCTTGGTGCGGCGACGATCCGTTTCCTCGATCGCCGCCTTCATCGAATCGGTGATCGAATCGGCGTAGAGAATCGCCTTGCCGCGCAGGTGGCGTGCGGCACGGCCGATGGTCTGCACCAGCGATCGCTCGGAACGCAGGAATCCTTCCTTGTCGGCGTCGAGAATCGCGACGAGCGACACCTCGGGCATGTCGAGCCCCTCGCGCAGCAGGTTGATGCCGACGAGCACGTCGAACACGCCTAGGCGAAGGTCGCGAATGATCTCGACGCGCTCGACGGTTTCGATGTCCGAATGCAGATATCTCACGCGCACGCCGTGGTCGGCGAGGTATTCGGTGAGGTTCTCCGCCATGCGCTTGGTCAGCGTCGTGACGAGCACGCGATCGCCCATCTCGATGCGCGCGCGCGCCTCGCCGAGCAGGTCGTCGACCTGCGTCGAGACCGGCCGGACCTCGACCTCCGGGTCGATGAGCCCTGTCGGACGCACAAGGAGTTCGACGACGCTGCCCTGCGACTTGTCGAGCTCGTAGCGCGCCGGCGTCGCGGAAACGAAAATGGAGCGCGGCGCACGCGCCTCCCATTCCTCGAAGCGCAACGGACGGTTGTCGAGCGCCGAGGGCAGCCGGAATCCGTATTCGACGAGCGTTTCCTTGCGCGAACGGTCGCCTTTGTACATGCCGCCGAGCTGCGGCACAGTCACGTGCGACTCGTCGACGACGAGCAGCGCATCCGACGGCAGATAGTCGAACAGCGTCGGCGGCGGATCGCCCGGCAGGCTGCGCGTCAGATGGCGCGAGTAGTTCTCGATGCCCTGGCAGTAGCCGATTTCCACGAGCATCTCGAGATCGAACTGCGTGCGCTGCTGCAGGCGCTGCGCTTCCAGCAGCTTGTTCGCCTTGTGCAGCTGATCGAGGCGCTCGCGCAGTTCTTCCTTGATCGTTTCGACCGCGTGCAGCACGCTTTCGCGCGTCGTTGCGTAGTGGGTTTTCGGATACACCGTGAAGCGCGGCACCTTGCGCAGCACCGCGCCGGTCAGCGGATCGAAGATCGAGAGGCTTTCGATGTCGCCGTCGAACAGTTCGATGCGCAGCGCCTCCATTTCGCTCTCGGCCGGAAACACGTCGATGATCTCGCCGCGCACACGATAGGTGCCGCGCTTGAGCTCGTAGTCGCCTCGCGTGTATTGCAGTTCGGTCAGGTGACGGATCAGCTCGCGCTGGTCGGTATGCTCGCCGCGCATCAGGTGCATGCGCATCTTGAGGTATTGATCGGGATCGCCGAGACCGTAGATGGCCGAGACGGTCGCAACGATCAGCGCATCGCGCCTCGACAGCAGCGCCTTCGTCGCCGACAGCCGCATCTGTTCGATGTGATCGTTGATCGAGGAATCCTTCTCGATGTACGTGTCGCTCGACGGAACGTAGGCCTCGGGCTGGTAGTAGTCGTAGTAGCTGACGAAATACTCGACGGAGTTATTCGGAAAAAACTCCTTGAACTCGCCGTAGAGCTGCGCGGCAAGCGTCTTGTTCGGCGCGAGCACGAGCGTCGGTTTCTGAATCTGCTGAATGACGTTCGCGATCGTGTAGGTCTTGCCCGACCCTGTCACGCCGAGCAGCGTCTGGTGCGCGAGGCCGGCCTGGAAGCCTTCAATCAGGCGCGCGATCGCGCCGGGCTGGTCGCCGGACGGCTGGTACGGCGCTACCAGCTGGAACTGGTCGGTCATGGAGATCTCCGTGCAGGCGGGCAGTATAGGTGGGGGTCGCGGCCGGCCGCGATCAACCCTGTCCTGATTCGGAATTTTCCGACGCCTCCGCGCGGTACTTGCCGCTGCCGCGCCAGCAGCACGCCACCTAGCCTGTCGTCACTTCCCGAACGGACGGCAGCCATGCATTTCGCAAACCGGCATCACCAACGCGGCTTCAACCTCCTTGAGCTCGTCACCGTGCTCTCGATCACGGCAATCGCGCTCTGCACGGCATTGCCGTGGTTCGGCGGCGTGTTGGCCGGCCAGCAGCAACGCACCGCCATCGGAGAGTTGACGAGCGCGCTCGCGAGCGCGCGCATGGTCGCGGTCGAACGCCGCCGCAGCATCGTGGCCTGCCCGTCGCACGGCGAGGAGTGCGAAGCCACGTCGTTCTGGCATGACGGCTGGATCGTGTTCGAGGACACGAACCGCAATGCGCAGCGCGATACCGGCGAGCCGGTACTGCACGTCAACGCCGCCCAGTCCGCCGTGCGCATCGCGACGAATCCGGGACGGCAGCAGATTCGCTATCGCTTTGACGGCAGCAGCGACGGCAGCAACGCGACGATCACGTTCTGCGACCGGCGCGGCGCGTCCAAGGCCCGGACCCTCGTCATCAACAACGCGGGGCGGGTTCGCAGCACGGATGCGACGGACGATCAGGCCGCGTCCGCCTGCGAAGCTTGACCAGCGGCGGCGGGCGCGGCAGTGCCCCTTGCCCGCCGGCGGTCACGGATACCGGTGTCTAGGAAATTTCCCAGGCAAGTTTCGGAGAATTTCGGATTCGCAGCCGCACGGGCGACGGCAAACTGCCCTTGCTTCGAAGACAAGGACGACGCGGCGGGCACGGACGCCCGCGAACTTGGGCGACAACGAGCCCGTCAGTTTCGGAGCCGAACGTGCAGACCCTATCTGTGCGCCCGCCCGACCGCCGAGGATCCGTCCGTGAACAACGCCGCCCGCCAGACCCTTACCGACATCCGCACCATCCAGCGGCTCGAATCGTACGTGCGTTGCGCGCGCGCCGAACTGGCGAGCAACCCGCACGATGAACTGCTGCGCGAATTCATTCGTATCAACGAAACCCTGATCCGCGAGGAACGCGAGCGCCTGCTGAGCGCCGCCTGATCGATCCGGATCGACGATTGCGGAGCCATGCACTGTCAGCGCCGTTGCGTGACCTCGGCGCAACGGAATGCGGACAACGGCGCGGACAGTGTATCGACGCAGGAATGCGTCCCTCACGCAGGAAGCAAAGCGGACGCCGTGCGGCCACTCGAAACACCAAGGACGATGCAAAACAAAAAGGCCTGCATTTCTGCAGGCCTTTTTGCTTTCATCTGGCTCCCCGAGACGGACTCGAACCGCCGACCCAGTGATTAACAGTCACTTGCTCTACCGACTGAGCTATCGGGGAATGTGTGAGGCGCGGGATTTTGCCGATACGCCCCGGGCTCGTCAAGCCCTTTCCGCGCTTATGCACCGCGGAAATACCGGGTCAATCGACGATCACCCGGTAGCACGGCTTGTAGGCGCTTCCGCCGGGCAGTTTCATGCGGTGCTGCGCGACGAAGCTCTGCAGCAGCGCATCGAGCGCACGCATGATTTCCGGCTCGCCGTGGATTTCGAACAGACCGTGCTGCTCGATCGCGCGGATACCGTCTTCCTTGACGTTGCCCGCGACGATGCCCGAGAACGCGCGCCGCAGATCGGCCGCGAGCCGATACGACGGCTGATCGCGATTGAGCTTGAGGCTCGCCATGTTTTCGTGCGTCGGCCGGAACGGCACCTGCAGTTCGTACTGAATGCGCAGCGCCCAGTTGAAGAAGAACGCATCCTTCGTATCGAGGCGATAGTCGCGGACCTTGTCGATGCCCTTGACCATGAGCTTCGCGACCTCGGCCGGATCGTCGACGATGACGTGGTAGCGCTTCGCGACATCGTCGCCGAGCGTGAGGCGCAGGAATTTGTCGATCTGCTCGAAATACGCAGCCGATTCGCGCGGCCCGGTGAAAACCAGCGGAAACGGAATGCCGGCATTGTCGGGATGCAGCAGGATGCCGAGCATGTAGAGGATTTCCTCGGCCGTACCGACGCCGCCCGGGAAAACGATGATGCCGTGGCCGACACGCACGAACGCTTCGAGACGCTTCTCGATGTCCGGCATGATGATCAGATGATTGACCGACGGATTCGGCGATTCCGCGGCGATGATGCCGGGCTCGGTGATGCCGATGTAGCGATTGTTCTTACGCCGCTGCTTGCCGTGGCCGATGATCGCGCCCTTCATGGGTCCCTTCATCGCACCCGGACCGCAGCCGGTCACGATGTCGAGACCGCGCAGGCCGAGCTGGTAGCCGACCTGCTTCGTGTATTCGTATTCGTGGCGCGCGATCGAATGGCCGCCCCAGCAGACCACGAGATTCGGGTCGTTGTGCGGGCGCAGTACGCGCGCATTGCGCAGGATCTCGAACACGGCGTGCGTGATGCCGCTCGAATCGCCGAGTTCGAAACCGCCGGCCTCGAGCTGAGTAGCAACGTATACGATGTCGCGAATTACTGCGAACAGCAGTTCGTTGACGCCGCGGATGATGCGGCCGTCGACGAAGGCCTGGGCCGGCGCATGCGTCAGCTCGATCTTGATGCCGCGATCCTGCTGCAGCACCTGAATGTCGAAGTCCGGATAGCGATCGAGCAGCGCGCGCGCGTCGTCGGTCTCGACGCCTTGCGTCAGCACCGCCAGCGCGCAGCGGCGCAGCAAAGCATGAACGCCGCCGTGAGAGGCATCGCGCAGGCGCGTGACCTCGTTGCGGGACAGTACGTCGAGGCCAGCGGCCGGTGAAATGCGCGCCGACACGGTCGTCGGGCGGTTGGAGGTCTTGCTGTCAGGGCTCATGAATGTCCATCTGGTACGGGCGGCGCCGCGCCGTCGCGGCTACCGCAGGAAACTGGCGCCCGGCACCGGCGCGGCGGACCGGAGGGTCGCGGCGACACAGACTGGGCAAGGATTGCGAGACGCCGTGTCCCGCGCGCCCGCTGGGGGCTCCGACTCGTCACGCCAGCATTCCGCAAGCTGAACCGTACGTCAACTGCAGCCTATGTTTTATCGCTGCGCCGCCATCCGGCACGCCCAGGAATGTTTAACCCGCAGATAACTACACCGCCTAGACGCTCGACTACCATCCAATTGTCGCCAAAAGCGACAAATATACACATCCGAATGGTTTGATTGCCCAAACAGAACTCATCACTCCAGCCCTTTGCTAAGGAACGCACGATGACGTTTACGAGAAACACATCAGCCAAGAAGCGGACGACTGCAGCCATCGCTTTTCTGATGCTCCCGGCCAGTGCTGTCATGGCTCAGATAGATCTTTGCACGTGGTATCCAGGCACGCCCGAATGCCGATGCCAAGACAATCCGTACGACGTGGCCTGCTCGACTGTCGAGACTCAGCCGCCGCCGTGGGAAACCTATCGAGATGAAGTTCCGCCGCCTCCAATTGGCGACGGAATGTGGATTCTTCCGTTGCCATCGAATCCGATCAGCGCGTCCTGCACATCCGACCCCGAAACTCGGTATCACTATGCCTACTACGCAATATTGAATCGCTGGTACAACGGCGACGTCGAGTACATGGAAACCAACGAATGGCACGACACCGGCTACACGTTCAATGTCGTATTCCCCAACGGCACCTCATACGAAACCTACCATCTGACTCGCCGTGGAGGAGTCGACAACATCAACGTCATTGCGCCTTGGGACTATGAGTCCGTGCAGTGCTGGTGGCCGTACATTCCGACCAATTGATCGCGCCAACAAAAAAGCCCCGACAGCGTCGGGGCTTTTTTTCTTACACGACTTCTTACTGACTTAGAACGAGTAACGCAGACCCACCTGAACCGCCCAGCGCGATTCACCGATGTTGTCCTTGGTCACGAAGCTCTGCGCCGCACGCGGGTAGCGGTAGATGTACTTGCCGGTTGCCGCGTCAATACCGCCGAACTCCGCGACGCCGAGGCGCTGGCCGCCGTTGGAGTTGAACGGCGCTTCTTCGACATGACCCCACTTCTTGTTGAGCAGGTTGGTGAAGTTCAGGATGTCGATCCAGAGTTCACCCTTGTTGCCCTTGAAGAAGCCCGGAACTTCCTGTGAGAAGCGCAGATCGATCTGGTTGATCCACTTGCCGCGCGCGCTGTTGCGGCTGACGACCTGACCACGATGGCTGTTCAGGAATTCGTTGCTCTGGATGTAGTTCCAGAAAGCAGTCGCCTGAGCCTGGTCGGTGAACAACACATCGTTTTGATCGAGCGGCACATAGAACAGATCGTTCCCCGCGTTGCCGTCACCGTTGGCGTCGTTCGAGAACGTGTAGCTGTACGGACGACCGGTCCGGCCTTCATAGAAGGCCGATACCATCGTGTTGTAATCGCCGAAGAACGCGTGACGCCAGCTCAGCACGGCCGTGAAGCGCTGCTGGATTTCCGACGCGGCGGTTGCGGCAACGTCTTCGTTCGCGTTGTAGACGGCCAGCGAGTTCCAGTTAGACAACGCGACCGACGACGAACCGACATTGGTTTCCGTCGAATTGCCGTAGGAATAACCGATCCTGCCGCCCCAGCTTTCCGTGAACGGCTTCTCGAGCGACAGCGTGAGGTTGCTGGCCTTGCCTTCATGCGTATTGCGCAGAAGGATCACGTCGGCGAACTGACCGTTGTTGCGCGCACGGGTGCGGCCCGTTCCGGTCGTCGCATTGGCCCAGAACGCGTCGCGGCCGTCAGGCAGTTTGCCCGTCGACGGACCGAGGTTCAGATGGTTGAACTGAACGCCATCACGCACGTCGAGGTAGATGTATTCGGCCGAAGCGACGAGGCCCATCCACGGCAGTTCATGGTCGAACGCGAGCGAACTCTTCCAGACCGACGGCGCATGGAAGTTCGGCGTCATCAGCGAGATCGTCTGAAGCACCGGCGAACCGGCAGGACGCGGCTGGTTGAACGGGTCGGCCGAGAAGTCGGTGCCCGTACCTGCGCGATAGGTCGAGAACAGCAGGCCGTTGTTGCTGTAGGAGTTCGACAGCCAGACGCCGGGGCTACCGCCCTGGAACAGGCCAACACCGCCACGCAGCTGGGTCGGGCGCGAGGTGTCGAACGTGTAGTTGAAGCTCGTGCGCGGCTGCCAGACTTCGAGGCCGTTGACGGTCGAATCATTGCGGTAGTTGAACACCGGTTCGACATTCGCGTTATAGAGCGGGAAGTCGTCGGTCACGAAGCGATCGAGACGCACGCCGAACTGCCACGACAGATTGCTCGTGACCTGCCACGTGTCCTGCGCAAAGAAACCCCACTGCTCCAGCGCCCAATTGGCTGCGGCGTTGTTCGCGTCGCCGCCGATCGGCGCGTTGAGCTGATAGCCCACGCCGCCCGGCAGCAGGCCGCCGGTGAAGCCTCCGGGCAGCGGCGAATAGCGACCGGCCTCGAAGTCGGCAATGCTCGCGAACGAGTAGTTGCCGTAGAAGTCCTGCAGGAACAGGTTGAACGTGTCGTTCTTCTTGTAGTCGAAGCCGAACTTGATGTCGTGGTCGCCGACGAACCAGTCACCGGCCCAGAACGCATTGACGTTCTTGACGTCGAGTGCATTGGCCTGACGCGAGCGCTCGGAACCGATGAACACCGTGGTATTCGGCGCACCGTTGAGGCCGGCGACGGCGATAGCCATCGCCGGAAGATCGGACGAACGCAGCGATTCGTTGGTGTACTTGCTGTACGAGATCGACGCTTCCGACGAGAAATTCTCGTTCCAGTCGTTGTACAGGTTCAGCGCGTAGTTCTCGAAGTCGTAGGTCTTGTCGTACCACCACGACGACAGCGAGACCTGGCCGCCGGTCAGACGCTCGAGCACCGGCACCGAGGATTCGGTTTTGTTGTAGCGGAAGCTCGCGCGGTGATAGTCGTTGATGTTCCAGTCGAACTTCGCGAGGTACTTCTTGTCGGTCAGGTCGCCCGACGGGCTCAGCGAACCAGCATCGAAGCCGTAACGTTCGCGCGCGATGCGGCGGATGTCGTCG
>NZ_DATIGT010000086.1:0-3776 GCF_035481375.1 Tahibacter sp. | reverse complement strand
GCGCCGGTGTCGCGGCGCTGACGGCGCTCGTGACGTTGTGGCTGCTCGTGACGCTGTGCTTCGCGCTGCTGCACGCGGCGCCGGGCGGTCCGTTCGACACCGAGAAGGCCGCGCCGCCGGCCGTGCAGGCGCAGCTCGCGCAGCGCTACCGGCTCGATCGCAGCCTGCCGCAGCAGTACCTCGCCTATCTCGGCGACGTCGCACGCGGCGATCTCGGACCGTCGTTCCAGTATCCGGACTTCAGCGTCAACGAACTCATCGCGCAGGGGCTGCCGGTGTCGGCCGGACTCGGCGGACTCGCGCTGCTGCTCGCACTCGCGCTCGGCGTGCCGATGGGCGTGCTCGCGGCGGCGCGCGAAGGCGGCCGGCTCGACCGCGCGCTGATGCTGCTCGGCGCCGCGGCGCAGGCGCTGCCGAAGTTCGTGATCGCGCCACTGCTGATCCTGCTGTTCGCGGTCGAACTGCGCTGGCTGCCGGCCGGCGGCTGGGTCGCCGGCGACTGGCGCTACCGCGTGCTGCCGGTGATTGCGCTGATGCTGCCGAACCTCGCGTGGTGCGCGCGGCTGACGCGCAGCAGCATGAGCGAGGCGATGGCGGCCGACTGGTATCGCGCGGCCCGCGCGCGCGGCTACGCCGAGTCGCGCCTGCTGCTCGTGCACGCCCTGCCCGTCGCGGCGCTGCCGCTCGCGGCGTGGCTCAGTCCCGCGCTGATCGCCGTCGTCACCGGGTCGGCCGTGGTCGAGCAGATCTTCGGCATTCCCGGCATCGGCCGCTATTTCGTGCAGGGCGCGCTCAACCGCGACTACACCCTCGTGCTCGGCGTCGTGCTCGTGGCCGGCGCGCTCGTCATCGTCGTCAATGCGCTCGTCGACACGCTGCGCGGGTGGCTCGATCCGCGGCTGCGCAGCGGGCGGTGAGAGAACGCCGGCTCTGCGGCCACTGGAACAGGGGCACAGGGACGTGCTCTTTGTGAGCGGGAACCGGAAATGGAGAATCGGGAATCGTAGGAGCCCAAAGCGGGAAGGATCCCGGCAGGCGGAGACGGATATCCGCCTTGCGCTCCCGTCGCCTGTGACGATTCCCGATTCCCCGTTTCCGATTCGCGCTCCCATTCCCGAATGACGTATTTGCCGCATTCTGGAACAATCGCGCCGAACGCATTGTTGTAACCGCCATGCCCGGACAGGGCCGCCTTCGCGCGTCCCGGCATCCGGCCGACCGCCGGGGAGTCGTCATGAGTGACGCAGTGCTGGTCAAGGTTCGCGGCAAGGGTCAGGCGCTGGCCGCCGCGCGAACCGCGTTCGGTCTCGGCGCCGGCGCGGTCGAGCCGATCCTGTCGGTACCGGCGGCACGCGGCGCCGGCATCGGCGCCGATGCGGCCGACGACGCGACCTGGCTGCGCATCGACGCCGGCGACGCCGAGCACCCGTGGGACCGCGTCCACGCCCTCGCACAGTCGGCCGCCTCGGCGTTCGCCGCGAACGGCCGCGGACGCATCGTCGATGCCGAGCCCGATCTCGCACAGCGCTGGGAGCACGACAATCGCGACGCCGCGGCAACCGGCGTCGACGCGCCCGAGCAATGCCGCTTCGACGACCAGGACGACGGCGGCGGCAAGGCCAAGGGCGACGGCGCGGGCTGGAGTCTGCGCGATGCGTTCAGCCAGCTCGCCGCGGCGCGCGCGCGCGTCGGCGACAGGCTCGCGAACGTGCGCGTCGCGCATCTGGACACGGGTTACGACCCCGACCATCGCACGCTGCCGCAGAACCTGCGGCGCGATCTGCAGCGCAATTTCGTCAAGAGCGACGGCGCACCCGACGACGCGACGGACCGGTCGCGCCATCTGCCGCTGCTGAGCAACCGCGGCCACGGCTGCGGCACGCTGAGCCTGCTCGCGGGCAACCGCCTCGACGGCGCCGCGCCGGGCTGGGACGGCTTCGTCGATTTCATCGGCGGCGCGCCGCTCGCGCAGATCATCCCGATCCGCATCGCCGACAGCGTCGTGCGCTTCACGACCGGCACGATGGTGCAGGGCTTCGGCTATGCGGTCGACAACGACGCGCACGTGCTGTCGATGAGCATGGGCGGTGTCGCCTCGCGCGCGCTCGTCGATGCAGTCAACCTCGCCTACGACCGCGGCCTCGTGCTCGTGACCGCGGGCGGCAACAATTTCTCGCACCTGCCGACGCCGAAGTCGATCGTGTTCCCGGCGCGCTGGCGCCGCGTGCTCGCGGCCTGCGGCGTCATGGCGAACGGCCGCGCGTATGCGGGTCTCAGCGGCGTCACGATGCAGGGCAACTTCGGTCCCGAGGCGAAGATGGACACGGCGCTCGGCGCGTACACGCCGAACGTGCCCTGGGCGCAGATCGGCTGCGCGAACATCGTCGACATGGACGGCGCCGGCACGTCGGCGGCGACGCCGCAGATCGCCGCGGCCTGCGCGCTGTGGCTCGCCGAGCACCTGGAGCGCGTGCTGCAGTATCCGGAACCGTGGATGCGCGTCGAAGCCGTGCGTCATGCGCTGTTTGCGAGCGCGACGAAGACGACGCCGCGCATGAACGCCCAGGAGACGCGCAGGAAGATCGGCCAGGGCGTGATGCGCGCGCTCGAGGCGCTCGCGATCGCGCCGCCCGACGCCGCGGCGCTGACGCGGCTGCCGCCGGCGAAGGCGTCGTGGGGCTGGCTGCACCTGATCTTCGGCGGCGGCGTGAGCCTGACCGCGTCGCCCGCGCAGCGCGCGATGCTCGAACTCGAACTGACCCAGATGGCGCAGCGCCATCAGTCCGTCGACGAAGCGATCGACGATCCGGACCGACCGGCCGAGGAGATTCCGCCGGCCGCGATCGACCGCTATCTGCAGGCCGCGCTCGACGAAGGCAATCCGTCGCGCGCGCTGCGTGCGTTTCTCGAACGCCGGCTCGGCCAGCCCGCCCGCGTGATCGCGGACCGCGACGCCGCACCGATGCCGGCGCCGGTGCGCGAGGTGCGCAAGCCGCCGCTGCCCGACCGGCGCCTGCGCGTCTATGCGCTCGATCCGAGCGTCGCCAAGAACCTCGATTTCGCGGACCTCAACGAAACGACGCTGCGGCTGCCCTGGGACGACGTGCCGGCGACCGGCGAGCGTCTGCGGCCCGGCCCGGTCGGCGAGTACCTCGAAGTCATCGACGTCGATCCGGCCTCGAACAAGGTCTACGAGCCGGTCGACCTCAACGATCCGGTCGTGCTCGCGCAGGACGGCTGGCCGCCGTCGGAAGGCAATCCGCAGTTCCATCAGCAGATGGTCTACGCCGTCGCGATGACGACGATCCGGCATTTCGAACGCGCGCTCGGCCGAAAGGCGCTCTGGGCGCCGCAGCGCTATGTCGACAACGGCAAGCTGAAATCGCGCTGGGTGCGGCGCCTGCGCATCTATCCGCATGCGCTGCGCGACGACAACGCGTACTACAGTCCGGCCAAGGTCGCGCTGCTGTTCGGCTACTTCCCGGCCGAATCCAGCGGCGACACGGCGACGACGACGGGATCGCTCGTGTTCACCTGCCTGTCGAGCGACGTGATCGCGCACGAGATGTCGCACGCGCTGCTCGACGGCCTGCACCGCCGTTTCCAGGAAGCGTCGAATCCCGACGTGCCGGCGTTTCACGAGGCGTTCGCCGACATCGTCGCGCTGTTCCAGCACTTCACGATGACCGACCTCGTGCGCTTCGAGATCGCACGCTCGCGCGGCAAGCTGTCGGCGGCGAACCTGCTCGGCGGCCTCGCGCGCCAGTTCGGCGAGG
>NZ_DATIGT010000085.1:0-6457 GCF_035481375.1 Tahibacter sp. | reverse complement strand
TGGTACCACCCGATCCCTTCTCGAACTCGGAAGTGAAACGAACCCGCGCCGATGGTAGTGTGCATCCGCATGCGAGAGTAGGTCACTGCCAGGGCCCTTTTTACCAACGCCATCCCTTACCGGGATGGCGTTTTGGTTTTGCGACTAAGCCATTCGTCGCAGTCGGCATAAGCCGCAGCGTACGCGTGCTGCAGTCTTTGCGCGCGCGTTTAGTGCAGGAACTTGGGTCGCGCCGACTGGCCGGCCGCGGCAATCAACGACTCGCTGCAGCATCTCGCGCACCCGGTCGTGTAGATCGCGCAATTAATTTGCAGCCAGCGAAATTACTCTTCGCGTTTTCAGCCATGCATTTAATGCAGTCGACTCGCACCAAAATGCAATCACCTTTCCGGCACATAGCGATGGTCGCTAGCGGCGTTCGCCTGAATTGCGATGCCCGGCTCCAGCTACGACGACCTATTGAGCCGCTCGCGCATATGTGTTCGCGGCGCGTTGCCAATCGTTCGTCCGGTCCATCCTCGATCACATGGCGGGTCTGATCAACATTGCAGCAGCTGCAACCATGTGTTCGCTACCGGCTGAGTGCATTCGGCATTAGCTCGGGTACTGAGCTGGAAACTAGCCGCCAATGGCAGTGGCGTCGGCGTGTATCGACCGCGCAGCTGTATGAGCGCTTCGCGCGAACAGTCTTCTGCGGCGCTAACGCTTCCGCGCGGTCAGCAACGCGCGCAGTTCCGCTTTTTCTGTTTCATTCAGCCCCGACTCGGATTGCTTCGCAATCAATTCGTCGGTGCGCTGCTGTGCCGTCTGTCCGGCGAGTACGCTCAGCGCGTCAAT
The DNA here is from genome assembly GCF_035481375.1 of Tahibacter sp. Classification (GTDB taxonomy): domain Bacteria; phylum Pseudomonadota; class Gammaproteobacteria; order Xanthomonadales; family Rhodanobacteraceae; genus Tahibacter. Next base: position 5,620 of record NZ_DATIGT010000085.1, on the reverse strand, counting down.
GAATTCACGTTGGAGCGTGCTCGTGTCACCGTGAAGCGGAAGGATGGCGAGTTTGCGTAACGCATTTCCTTCATCGCGCTGTTCGAAGTGCTGCAGGATCGCCGCGGTATTCGTCGCGCCGCGCGTACGGCAGAAATCGAGCAGCTCGATGAGAAGGGCAACGCCTGGTTTCCGAAGTTCCACGAAAACGTAAGGCGGAGACGGAACCGACTCGATGAAGCCCGGATGCTGCAGCAACAGCGCGACCGCGTACCGCACGACGCTACGCTGCGCGTCCGTCGCCTGCACCGGCAGCGCCGGTGACAGCTTGGGGTCGCTGTGCTTCGCCGTGTCGCCACGTAGCAGAGCGACGCGTTCGTCCAGCATTTCCTCGACGCCTTCGCGCATCTGAGGCGACAGGCTCGCCGACAACGACCATCGAATCGCCGTTTTGTCGGTCAGCATTTCCTGCATGCGATCGCGGAACGCGCCTTCGGGGATCGATCCGATCAGTTCCTTGCAGCGCTCGGCAAGACGCGCGCGTCCATCCGCACTCCGCAAGTCCGTACCGCTTTCCTGATGCGCAAAGAAAAACTCGCTGAGCGGTGTCGCTGCGACAAGGCGCTGTTCGAAGCCGTCACGGCCTTCCTGGCGAATCAATGTATCCGGATCTTCGCCGTCGGGCAGAAAGAGAAAGTGGGCCTGGCGGCCGTCGCGCATGCGCGGCAATACGGATTCCGCAGCGCGCCATGCCGCCTGACGTCCGGCTCGATCGCCGTCGAAACAGAAGTATACATCGGCGCAATTGCGAAACAGAATTTCCGCATGTTCGCGTGTGGTTGCAGTTCCGAGCGTGGCTACGGCCTCCGGCAGTCCGAACTGATGCAACGCGATCACGTCCATGTAGCCTTCGACGACGAGGATGCGCGAGATCTTCTGCTGCGCCTGCCGCACCTGCCATAACGCGAACAGTTCTCGTCCCTTGTGGAACAGCGGCGTTTCAGGTGAATTGAGGTACTTCGGGCCGTCGCCTTTCGTCAGCACGCGGCCGCCGAACGCGATGATGCGCCCGCGGCGGTCCTGAATCGGAAACATGACTCGATCGCGGAAGCGGTCGTAGGCACCTCGATCGCCACGGATCAGCATGCCGGCTTTCTCCAGCAGCGCGATTCGCTGCGAGTTCGTGCCAAGCGCGCTGCGCAGTCCGTCGAATGCGTCAGGCGCATACCCGAGGCCGAACGTTGCCAGCGTCGTTGCGTCGAGTCCGCGGTTTTCGAAATAGCTGCGTGCAGTCGCGTTCTGGTTCAACGCCTGCTGGTAGTAGCGCGCTGCCTGTTCCAAGACGGTATAAAGGTCCGCCGTGTCGCTCGCCTGCGGCCCTGGCGCGCGGCCGCCTTCGTAAGGCACCTTGAGGCCGATGCGGCCCGCGAGTTCTTCGATTGCATCAGGAAACTCGAGGCGATCGTACTCCATGAGGAACTTGATCGCGCTGCCATGCGCGCCGCAGCCAAAGCAGTGGTAGAACTGCTTATGCGGACTGACCGTGAACGAAGGCGAGCGCTCGTCGTGGAACGGACACCGGGCGCTCCAGTCGCGCCCCGCTTTCTTCAGCGGCACGCGTTCTTGAATCACGTCGACGATGTCGACGCGTGCGAGCAGTTCATCGATGAAGCTTTCGGGAATGCGGCCGGCCATCGCACTAGTGTGGCGATTCGCTGCTGCGTTGAACACGGGGCGCCCGCTTCTTCGGCGAGGATCGTATCGGGGCGGCCGGGCTGTCCGCTTCGCCCCTGCGCCCCGTTCGTCAGACGAGAGCGGCGAGCTTCTGCTTCACGCGCTCCGACAGCGCGCCCATGTCGGCACGGCCGGCGACTTTCGGACGGACCAGGCCGATGACCTTGCCCATGTCCTTAGGGCCGGTCGCCCCGGCTTCAGTGATGCTCGCGTCGATGATCGCGTCGATCTCGGCGTCGCCGAGCTGCGCCGGCAAGTAGGTCTGCAGCACGCCCTGCTCGTAGCGCTCTACGGCGGCGAGGTCTTCGCGGCCGGCCGCTTCGTACTGGCTCAGGGAGTCTTTGCGCTGCTTCAGCATCTTTTCGATGACGGCAATGGTCTGTGCGTCGTCGAGCGCGATGCGTTCGTCGACTTCGCGCTGCTTGATCGCCGCATTGATCAGGCGGATGACGCCGAGGCGATCTTTTTCGCCGCTCTTCATCGCGGCTTTCATGTCGTCGGTGAGGCGTTGTTTCAGGGACATGGCAATCTCGAATGGCGGAAAGCACAAAACCGGCGCCACTTGCATGGCACCGGCCGGCGGAGCAGCCCGCAGAACGGGGAGATCAGGACGGGCGATCAGCCCGCCCGAACTCAATAGAGGCGCTGACGCTTCGTGACGTCGCGCGAAACGCGACGCAGGTGACGCTTGACGGCCGCAGCGCGCTTGCGCTTGCGTTCCTGCGTCGGCTTTTCATAGAACTCACGCTTGCGAGTTTCGGCCAGGATGCCGGCCTTTTCGCAGGTGCGCTTGAAGCGACGCAGGGCAAATTCGAACGGTTCGTTTTCGCGAACTTTCACGTTAGGCATGGGATCTCCGCTGTTACACTTGCGCCCCGTTCTTGGGCGAGCCGCAAAGTCTAGCGTGTCAGACCAGTCGATTGCAAAGCCTGTGTTGGGCATCGAGTCGTCCTGCGACGAAACGGGCGTAGCCGTCTACGACCTGCAGCGCGGGCTGATGGCCCACCGCCTCTACAGCCAGATCCGTCTTCACGCCGAGTATGGCGGCGTCGTGCCCGAACTTGCCAGCCGGGACCATGTCCGAAAGCTGCTGCCGCTCGTGCGCGAAACCCTGGACGCCGCCGGCATCGGCGTTGCCGAACTCGGTGGCGTTGCCTACACCGCGGGTCCCGGCCTGATCGGCGCATTGCTGGTAGGCGCCGCCGCCGCGCGGGCACTGGCCTGGGCGCTCGATGTGCCCGCGATCGGCGTCCATCATATGGAAGGTCACCTGCTCGCGCCGTTGCTCGAGGCCGAGGCGCCCGAGGCGCCGTTCGTGGCTCTGCTGGTTTCCGGCGGCCATTCGATGCTGATAGCGGTCGAGGCTATCGGTTCGTACCGGTTGCTCGGCGACACGCTCGACGACGCGGCCGGCGAGGCATTCGACAAAACCGCAAAGCTCATGGGCCTGCCTTATCCGGGCGGCCCGCAGCTCGCGCGTCTCGCCGAGACCGGCCAGTCGGGCCGTTTCCGCTTTTCGCGGCCGATGACGGATCGTCCCGGTCTCGATTTCAGCTTCTCGGGCCTCAAGACGCAGGTGCTCCTGGCCTGGCAGAACAGCGATAAAAGCGACACGACCCGGGCGGACATCGCGCGCGGTTTCGAGGAGGCCATGGTCGACACGCTGCGCATCAAGTGCCTGCGGGCACTGGAGGCTGCCGGTGCGCGGTCGCTCGTGATTGCCGGCGGCGTCGGCGCGAACAGGCGCTTGCGCGCACAGCTCGCCGAGGCTGCCGAACGGCAGGGGTTTCGCGTGTATTTTCCGCGCCCCGAATTCTGCACTGACAACGGCGCGATGATCGCGCTCGCCGGCGCATTGCGGCTCAGCGCCGGGCAGACGGACGGCACGGGCATCCAGGTATTCCCGCGCTGGGATCTCGAAACGCTGCGCCCGCTGCATCAGGCCGGCTGAAGCCAACACGGAGACGCACGCATATGGACATCGTATTCATCGAAGACCTGCGCATCGAAACCGTCATCGGCATCTACGATTGGGAGCGCCAGATACGCCAGGTCGTCGCGCTCGATCTCGAAATGGCGTTCGACAATCGCAAACCGGCGGCGACCGACAAGATCGTCGACACGCTCGACTACAAGGCCGTCTCCAAGCGCCTGATCGCGTTCGTCGAAGCGGCGCACTTCGAACTCGTCGAGACGCTGGCCGAAGCATGCGCGCGCATCGTGCGCGAAGAATTTGGCGTGACCTGGCTGCGCCTGCGACTGGCCAAGCCCGGCGCCGTGCGCGGTTCCAAAGCCGTCGGCGTCGTGATCGAGCGCGGCGTCAAGCCGGATTGACGACGATGGCTTCCGCTTACCTCAGCCTTGGCTCGAATCAGAATCCCGAGGCGAACCTGTCGTCGGCGGTCGCCGCGCTGCGGCGGCGATTCGGACAGGTGCGTATTTCGGCCGCCTACCGGTTCCCGGCGGTCGGCTTCGACGGCGCGGACTTCGTGAACCTGGCCGCCGTCATCGAAACCGATCTCGCGCCCGAGATGCTGAACGACTGGCTGCATGCCCTTGAGGACCGCCATGGCCGCCGCCGGGACGTGCCGCGGTTTTCCGATCGGACGCTCGATATCGACATCGTGCTGTTCGGTGACCAGATATTGCGCGGCAGCGGCAACCTGCAGGTTCCGCGCGACGAACTCAAGCACGCGTTCGTGCTGCGTCCTCTGGCCGAGATAGCGCCCGACGCCGTAGTTCCGACGAGCGGCCGAACGCTGCGCGAACTCTGGGAAGGCCACGTCGACCGGACGCGCGCATTCGATCGCATCGCACTGGGCTGACGGTCGTCAGATCGCGAGCGAACGCCCGCCGTCGACGTGCAGCACTTCGCCGGTGACATATGGCGATTGCAGCAGCCAATGCACGGCGGAAGCGACGTCCTCCGGCGTGCCGCAACGCGCGAGCGGGATCCGCGCGAGCAGCGATTGCTGTTCCGAGCTGCTCTTGCCGCTCTCGGGCCAGAGGATCGCCCCTGGCGCGATCGCGTTGACGCGCACGTCGGGCGCCAGATCGAGCGCGAGCGAGCGCGTCATCATCAGCAGCGCCGCCTTGGCCATGCAATAGACCGCATGCCGCGCCAGCGGCCGCTCGGCGTAGACGTCGACAAGGTTCACGATACATCCCCGTGCGTTCGCCAGTGCCGCAGCCGCGGCCTGCGCCAGAAAGAACGGCGCGCGTGCATTGCTCGACAGCAGCGTTTCCCACTGCGCCGGCGTCGTGCTGCCGAGCGGCGTCGGCTCGAACGTCGACGCGTTGTTGACCAGTGCATCAAGCCGGCCGAAGCGTTCGAGTGCGGCGTCGACGAGGTCTGGCAACATTTCCACATTATCGAGATCGGCCTGCAGCACGAGCACGCTGCGCGGCCGCTGCTGCTCGAGCTGCGCGGCGAGTTCGTCGAGTTCGCTGCGCGAATGGCGGCAGTGCAGCGCGAGATCGTAGCCGGCGGCGTGCAGCGCGCGCGCTATCGCGGCGCCGACACGCCGGGCGGCGCCGGTCACGAGCGCGACGGGACGGGTATCGGTCATCGGCGTCACCTCGGCTATGCTTGCGGCCCGGCGATTGCCGCACACCCCAGCCGCGAAATCCAGCCTTGCGCATCGATTTGCCTGAACCGACGTCTGCCGAGCGCGAGCACAGCGAAACGCTGGCCGGCTTCATTCGCAATGAAATCGCGGCGAATGGTCCGCTGCCGTTCTCGCGCTTCATGGAGCTCGCGATGTATGCGCCGGGGCTCGGTTACTACAGCGCCGGCAAGACGAAGTTCGGCGCAGCCGGCGATTTCGTGACGGCGCCGGAACTCGGCAGCGTGTTCGCACGCTGCGTCGCGCGCTCGCTCGCGCCGACGCTGCGTGCTGTCGGGTCG
>NZ_DATIGT010000084.1:0-10150 GCF_035481375.1 Tahibacter sp. | reverse complement strand
CCCGCCGCGCCGCGCGCGCGATGGCGCTGCCGGGTCGACACCGGTGGCGGACGCGACGCCGACTCGCTCGCCCGGCACGGCGCGTCCGGGCGCGGCGCCGGTCAGGCCGGGCACGTCGTACGCCGCGCTCGCGGCCAACGTGCCGGATACGGCGATGCCGGAGCGCGGACCGGCCGCGCCGGCCGCGGCCGGCGACGCGAGTCCGCCGGTCGTCGCGCCCGATGCGGCGCGAAGCCTTGCCGACGCGCTGCGCAACGGCGACGAACGCAGTCCGCCGATCGTGGCCGATGCGCCGGCGATCGAACGCGCGAGCGCGGCGGAACTCGCCGATCCTGCCGCCTACCGGCGCTACGAACAGCGCAGTCAGGCGAAGCTCTACCGGAACTTCGAGCAGGAAGCCGTCATCGCGTTGAACGACATGGATCGCGACATCCAGCGCGGACGCGCCGCCGGCGTGCCCGCCGAACTGATCGCCGAGGGTGAGGAAAAGCAGCGCCGCCTCGCCGAAGCGCTCGAACAGCTGCGCCGCGACGAGAAGGGCGGGCACGAGTAGCATCCCGTCGCCATCGCCTCGATGGCGACCGGGAGCGACACGCATGTCCGCGACGACGCCGAAACCGCTCGCGATCGTGCCGCTGGCCGCGCGGCCGCAGTATCTGCCGGAGCTGAAGCACTGGTTCGAAACCGAATGGGCCGACTATTACGGCGCCGGCGGCCGCGGCGACGCGGCCGCCGACCTCGCGGCGTTCGCTGGAGGCGACGGCCTGCCGTTCGCGCTGATCGCCGTGCGCGGCGACGAACTCTGCGGCATCGCGGCACTCAAGCGCGACGCGTTCGCCGGCCTCGACGCGTTGTTTCCGTGGGCGTCGGCCGGCCTCGTCAAGCCGGCGCTGCGCGGCCGCGGCATCGGCGCGGCGTTGATCGCCGGGCTCGAAGACGAGGCGCGCCGGCGCGGATATTCAAAGATATACAGTGCGACATCGACCGCGGAAACGCTGCTGCGACGGCGCGCATGGCGGTTTCGCGAATCCGTCGTGCACGGCGGCGCGGCGGTGGCGGTCTACGAAAAGGATCTGTAGCGGCGCTCGCGACGACTCAGCCGGCCCAGACGCTGTGGCGGTCGCCGTCGCGCGCGCGCCGTGCCGTCGCATGCGCGAGCGCGCCGAACGTCGCGGCCATCGCGAGGGCGACGAGATCCACGCCGAGCAGTGCGCCCTGGCCGGCCGCGGCGCTGCGCCAGAGCCACCAGCCGCTCGCGATGCCGTGCGCGACCGGCACGAACGCGCTCAGCACGGCCGCGAGCCACAGCAGTTCCTGCGCCGCGCGGATCGGCCGTCGCCACGCGGCCCAGGCGATGCAGGCGGCCCAGCTCGCAAAGCAGGTCCAGCGCTCGCCGCCCGATGGCGCGGCGACGAACGCCGCGGAAATCGCGACGCACAGGCCGAGGCACACGCCGACGGTCAGCCGCGCGAGCACGAGCGCGCCGCGCGCCTGGGGTTCCTGACGGCGTTTTCGCCGTGTCTCGATCCAGAGCAGGTTGCCCGAATAGAACAGGAATGCGCCGCCGAGTCCGAGCAGGAAGTACAGCCAGCGCACGACCGCGTTGCCGTATTCGCCGAAATGCAGCGCATACAGCGCGCCGAGCGTGGCGTGATTCGCGTCGCGCGCGCCCGGCAGCTGTATCCGCAGGACGTCGCCCGTGCTCGCATCGAGCGCGACGGCGCCGAGCGGCGCGAACGAGCGCGGCGAGGCGCCGGTGATCTCGATCTCGGAACTCGCATTGCCGGCGAGCCGCAGCTTGAGATACGCCGGTTCGAAGTCGGCGAGTCCCTGCGCCTTCGCCGCGGCGATCGCGCGCCCGCGCCAGTGTGCGAGCGTGCCGAGCGGCGCTTCGGCCGGCGCTTTTTCGCGCAGCGGATAGGTGTCCATGGCCGCGGGCAGCGCGGCCATGAGCTTGCCGTCGAAGATCAGCGGATTGAGCGCGGTCATCAGCAGGAACATCAGGCACAGCAGCGCGCCGGTCACGGCGAACATGGCGTGAAACGGCAGGCTCAGCACGCCGATCACGTTGTGCGCGTCCTGCCAGTAGCGCTTGAGGTTGCGGCCCGGACGCAGCGCGAACAGATCCTTCGCGAGCTGCGGCAGATGGATCACGACGCCCGAGATCAGCGCGAGCCCGTAGAGCAGGCTGACGATGCCCATCACATAGATGCCGGCGACCGGAATGCCGAGCGCGTAGTGCAGTTCGTTGATCAGTTCCGAAAGCCCGGCCTGCGGCAGCTGCGGACTGCCGTCGAGGTTTGCGGGCGTCGCGAACAGCCAGGCGCCCTGCGCGTCCTGCCAGTAGGCGATCGGCTGCGGCGCCTCGTCGCCGGGAAACATCATGCCGACGTGTTCGCGCGCGGCGGGATGGCGCTCGAGTACGGCGTCGAGCAGCCGCTGCATGTCGGCCAGCGTGCCGCGCGGCGCGTCGGCGGCGCCGGCCGCCTGCCAGTGCCGCAGTTCGTGATGGAACACGGTGATCGCGCCGGCATAGAACGCGACGAACAACGCGAGTCCCGCGGCGAGGCCGACCCAGGTGTGCAGGGTCGTGAAGGTCTTCAGCGTGACGGACTTCAGTTTCATCGCGGCGGTCTCAGGCGACGAGCGCGGTCGCGCGCAGCAGGGCGAGCGCGGCGAAGCTCGCGAACGCGAGCACGCTCCAGCAGAGCCAGGCACGCCGCGCATCGGCGAACGCGAAGCTCGCGGCGATGACGAATGTCCACAACGGGAAAAATCCCGCGATGCTGCCGACCAGCGCCGACTGCCACGGACCGGGCAGGCTCCAGCCGATCAGGCCGATCAGCCCGGCGCTGACGAAGAACCCGGGCACGAGGCCCGCGAGTGCGCGGCCCCACATCAGTCCGGCCCCGTCGCGGCCGGGGCCACGTCTCGCAGCAGCGCGAGATACGGCAGCGCGACGGCCGTCAGCATCCAGACGCCAATCACGAGGCAGATGCCCGCGCCGGTGCCGAGTGTCGCGATCGCCGACGCCAGCGCAATCGCCGCGCATGACGCAGCGGCGGCACCCAGCGTGCGGCGCGATCCGCGTGCGGCGAAGCGCGCGCGCGGCGCGGCGCGCCAGCAGAGCATGGCGCAGAGCACCGTGGCGATCGTTGCGAGGAGGCTCAGCACGTCGGCGCGCTCACCACTGGTAACGCAACGTCGCGGTCACGTTGCGCTCGTAGCCGTAGTAGCACCAGAACGCGCTGTTGCAGACCGAGATGTATTCCTTGTCGCCGAGGTTGCTCGCATTGACCTGCGCGCGCCACGCGTCGAAGTCGTAGTGCACGGCGAGATCGAGCAGCGTGTAGGACGGCGTTTTCCAGAGATTGTAGCTGTCGCCGTAGTGGTCGCCGACGTGACGCACGCCGGCGCCGAAACCCAGGCCTGCGAGCGCGCCGTCGGTCAGGGTGTAGTCGAAGCCGGCCGATGCCTGGCGCCGCGGCACCAGCGCGACTTCCTTGCCGAGCGACGGCAGGTCGGTCGTCTGCGTGACCTCCGAATCGGTATGCGTGTACGCACCGTAGATGCTGAGGCCGCGGCCGATGTTCCAGCGGCCTTCCAGCTCGATGCCGCGGAGCTTGGTTTCGCCTTGCTGTACCTGAAACAGCGTGTGGTTGGGATCGACCGTCTTCGCGTTCTGCTGCGTGATCGTGAACAGCGCGAGCGTCACGAGACCGTTGCCGTTCGCGGGCTGGAATTTGAGGCCGCCTTCGATCTGTTCGCCGGTCGTCGGCACGAAGGCGCGGCCTTCGAAGTCGCTGCCGACGGTCGGCTGGAACGATTCGGAATAGGCGAGATACGGCACGAAGCCGGAATCGAACCGATAGCTCAGGCCGACGCGGCCTGACAGCTTGTCGTCCTTCTGCGTGCTGCGCGTGTTCGCGATGCGGTCGTCGGTGTCGGTGTCGACCCAGTCCTGGCGCAGGCCGATCGTCAGCAGCCAGCGGTCGACCGAGAGCTGATCCTGCAGGTAGATGCCGGTCTGGTGCTGGGTCTGGTCGGTGTGGCTGGTATAGGCCGGAATCGTGATCGGGCTGCCGTAGACCGGATTGAAGATGTCGAGCGACGGCGCGCCGAACGCGAACGCGGATGCGTAGTCATTGCGCGAGCGGCGGTAGTCGAGACCGGCGAGCAGGTCGTGACGTACGCGGCCCGTGCCCCAGGACCACTGCAGGTTGTTGTCGACGCCGAACGTTTTCGAATGCTCTTCATTCGGAAAATAGTAGCGATTCAGGGTGCGCTGATCCTCGGCCAGTCCGAATGCGCCGATGCCGGCGCTCGGATCGATGTCGGCCTTGCCGTAGCGCAGGTTCTGCCGGAATGCGACGCCGTTGGCGAAGGCGTGGCGGAACTCGTAGCCGATCGAGCTCAGATCCTTGTCGTAGTCGTTCTGCCCGGGTTCGCCGGTGAAGCGGTTCCGCGGAATGCGGCCGTTCGGATTCGGCAGCAGCGTACCCGCTGCCGGCAGGAAGCCGCCGCCCGAGGCGGTTTCGGCTTTCTGGTAGCGCGACAGCAGCGTGAAGCTCGTCGCCTCGCCCGGCAGCCAGGTCAGCGCCGGTGCGATGTAGTAGCGGTCGTCCTTGATGTGGTCGACCGAAGTGTCGCTGTTGCGCGCGAGCGCGGTGAGCCGGTAGAGCAGCGTACCCTCCGCATTGAGCGGACCGCCGACGTCGAGCGCGGCCTGGCGCAGGTTGAAGCTACCGGCCTGCACCTCGAATGCGCCCTGCGCGGTTTCAGTCGGGCGCTTGCTGACGAGGTTGACCATCCCGCCCGGTGGCATCGCGCCGTAGACGACCGACGACGGCCCCTTGAGCACTTCGAGTTGCTGCAGGCCGTAGGGCTCGATGCGCGTGATGCCGGTACCCGAGCCGTCGGGCAGCGCGAGGCCGTCGAGGTAGCGCGCCGGCGTGAAGCCGCGCACGAGCAGCCAGTCGCTGCGGGAGTCTTCGCCGTAGCCGCCGCCCTGCGCGCCGGCCGTGTACCAGACCGCTTCCTCGATGCCGTGAATGGCGCGTTCGCGCATCTGTTCGGCGCTGACGACCGAGATCGACTGCGGGATCTCGACGATCGGCGTGTCGGTCTTCGTGACCGTGTCGGTTTCCTTGACGATCGGCGCGGTGACGTTGACGGTTTCGAGCGTGCTGGTTGCTTCGTCGGCCCCGGTCGCGGTCGCGGCCGCGGCGGCGACGGTCGCGGCCAGAGCGGCAGCGATGCCGAGGGTCGGGCGAAGCCTGCGCGGCAGCGCAGCGAAGGAAACTACGGTCATGGGGAACTCGACGGCATGGGGAAGACGTGCCGGCCGGGATGGAGCCTCGCGCCGGTCGATTCCGCGAGAATAGATCAAATGCGAATCATTCTCACCCATACAAAAGTCGATGCGGTTGCGCGCCGCGGTAACGCCGCCGGGGATCGGCACCGACACGAATGGCCACGCGGCGCGCCACCGGGGACGCGCCGCGCATCGGCGGATCAAATGCGAAATTGGAAAAAGTTTCACCGTGCAGCGCCGGTCGTATCGATGCCGGTACGGCCCGGAAGACACGCGAATACGCGGCCGCCAACGACGATGCGTCACGGTCTGTCTGCGCGCCCGTTGACAGGATTGCCTGCATGCCTGCAGAGCAGGTTCGCGGCGAATCAAACTCGCGCTGCCTGCTATTTCGTGATTCGACGACGCCGAATCGGTGTGCAGCGCCCGAATTATGGCAGTTGGTTATTTTGCACGGCAAAATGTGCGGTGCTTGTCAATAGCGTATTCATGCCGCGCGTGCGGGAATGCAAAGTTGTGCGCGGCATGCGAGACATTCACGTAGTCCGGCGTTTACTATCCGGTGCTTCCACCGCCACTGCCAGCGAGACAGCCATGCCGAACATCGCAACTGCGTTCAAAGAGGAGATTTCCCGTTTGTGCCGCAAGGAGATGCGCAAGCATCTCGAGCCGCTGCGCAAGGCTTCGACGGCGTATCGCAAGGAAATCGCGGAACTCAAGCGCAAACTGCAGGAATCCGAGCGTCGCGTCGGTGCTTTGGCCAAACGCAGCGTCAGGAACACGGAAACGGCCGAGGCGCTGCCCGACAAGCAGACGCGTTTCGTGCCGAAGGGTCTGAAGTCGCTGCGCACGCGTCTGGGCCTTTCGGCTGCCGAACTGGCGACGCTGCTCGGCGTCACCGGCCAGTCGATCTACAACTGGGAACAGAAAAAGTCGACGCCGCGCGCAGCGCAGGTCGCCCAGCTCGCGGAGCTGCGCGCACTCGGCAAGAAAGCCGCGCGCGCCAAGCTCGAAGAAGCGGCGGGCGAAGCCAAGCCGGCGCGTGCGCGCAAGGCCCGCACCGCGGCTGCCGAGAAGCCCGCCCGTGCGCGCCGAACGCGCCGCGCGAAGCCCGCCGCCGCCGCCGGGGAGTAAGCGAGCGGTTGCTTCAGCCGGTCGCGGTCGTCGCGACCGGCGGCAGCACTTCGGGGCAGTCCGCGTCGTAAAGGCGCAGCACTTCGTCGAAGCCGTAGCGCGGGCGCCAGCCGAGGCCGGCACCCGCCGCGGCCGGCGAATAGACGCGATCGATCGCGCGCGGCAGCGGCCAGCGTCGTGCGTCGAATGCCTCGACGAGCGCCGGTGCGCGCCGCCGCAGCACGGCCGGCGCGTCGCGCAGCAGCTCGTCCAGGTCCTCGGGCAGGAACGGCGACTGTCCCGACACGATGAACGTGCGCATGCCGGGCACCGCCTGCCGCAGCGCGAGTACGTGCGCCTCGGCGACATCGCGCGCGTCCACCCCGCGATGCAGTCGATAGCTCGCCATCCGCGGCGCGGGTTCCGGAAAGCAGCGCGACATGCGCAGCGACGTCACGCTGACGCCCTGCTGCGCGATCCTGGCCAGCGCGCCTTCGGCGTTGACCTTGCTGCGGTGATAGATCGTCGTCGGCCGCGGCGTCACGGTTTCGTCGACCCAGACCGCGCGCGTCGCGTTGCGGCTCGCGGCGCCATAGAGCGCGGTCGTACTCGTGAAGACGAAACGCCGGACACCGGCTTCCGCGGCCATCTGCGCGAGCGTGGTCGTCGCATGGACGTTGATGCGATCGAACTCGCTGTCGGGACTGATGTTGACGTGCGGTGCATGCAGTGCGGCCGCATGCACCACGGCATCGATGCCGCGGACGGCGCGGCGCAGCAGGAACGGATCGCCGAGATCGCCGGTCAGGTCGACCGTCGAAGCGGGCGTCCGGTCGAGGCCGACGACCTCGTGCTCGCGCAGGAGCCGCGCATAGATCGCGCGGCCGATGCGCCCGGCGGAGCCCGTGACGAGTACTCTCATGCGCGACTCCGCGACGCGTGCAGCGCGGCGGGCGGAAGCGGCGTCCGGTTCACCGATTCGACCCCGGGCGCAGCGGCGCCGTTAGTGGAAAAGTAAGCAAAAGATACATTGTTATTTCGGACGTCGACAGTCCGGCGCGGCCGGTCCGCGCGGAACGTTTCGCGGCCGATCATAATGTTCCGCCGGCGACTTTGCGCGGCTCTCCAGGGCATCACGAAGTCTTCACGCGTGTCACGTCCGGCAGACATCAGTGTCCGGGATCGGCGCCCCCGAGCGACGCCTCGAGGGCAGCATCGTTCGCGCGCAGCCCGGTCAGCTCCGCGTCGATGTCCGCGATCGACCGCCAGCGTCCGTGGACGAACACGCCGGCCACGCGTGCGATGTTGTCGATGTCAGCCAGCGGGTCGGCGTCGAGCAGCACGAGATCGGCGATCGCGCCCTCGCGCACGGCGCCACTTTCGGAGCGCGCGAACAGCCGGTGCGCGTGGACGGATGCCGCGCGCAGCACGTCGATCGGCGGCAGGCCGACGGCGCGGAGTTCGCGCATTTCCTGCTGCAACGATACGCCGTAGTACAGGCGGGGCATTGCCGCGTCCGTGCCCGTGGTCAATGCGACGCCGTGCTTCCAGAGCGCGCGCGTCAGCAGTCTCGCGTAGTCGCGGCCGATCGGGAACGTGTCGGCATCCGGTTGCGTACGGAAGGCCTCGCCGAGGTAGCGGTTGCGCGGAGGATGCCAGTCGCGGCGCGTGACCGGATCGACGAGCGGCAGCCAGTCCCGCGGCATCGGGGCGAGTTCGCGTTCGCGATACATGTGCACAATGGAATTCAGTGTCACCAGGGTCGGGGTGACGCTCACGCGGCTCGCGGCGACGGCCTCGGCCAGCGCGTCGATGTCGGCCGGCGCGAAATCGCTGGCGCGCGCGTAGCGGACCAATTCCTCGGCGTGGGCGATATTGGTCGGCGGGTGCGCAAACACGAACGCGCGATCGGCGCAGGTCTCGCAGCCGAGTTCCGGCAGATGCCCGGTCGTCGGCAGGCCGAGTTCGCGCGCCGTATCGATGACGGCGCGATAGGTGTCGCGGTCGAGAAACTGGTACGGCTTGATGAAGTCGTAGCCGCGCGCCTGCGCGGCACGGACGGCGGCGGCGCCGTCGGCGGCCGTCCGCGGCGCGTCGGGACTCGACGGCGGCAGCGCGGCGGCATCGGGCACGGATGCGACGGCGGCGCGAGGTCCGTTGATGCGTTTGCCGACGAACAGACGCGGTCCCGGCAGGCCGCCGGCCGCGATCGCATCGCGCAGCTGCAGCAGCGCCTCGTCGCCGGCGACGCTGCCGCCGAGGTTCGCCGCACCGGTGACGCCGGCCTTCAGGAAACTCAGCAGGATGCGGCGATCGTGGCGTCCGTCGAGGCGAAGCGCCGCCAGCGCAGGCTCCTTGCTCGCACGCAGGCCGCCTTCGGTCGCGATGTGCACGTGCGCGTCGACGAAGCCCGGCACGAGGAACTTGCCGCTGCCGTCGATGACGGTCGCACCGCGGATGCGGCGCTTGCGCGCCGGAGAAATCGCTTCGATGCGTCCGTTGCGGATCAGCACCGCGCGTTCTTTCAGCACCTCGCCCGTGTCGAGCGGAATTACGCTCACGTTCGTGACGAGCCAGCTGTCCGCTGGCGGCGAAGCGGGCGGGGCGGCGAGCAGCGTGATGGTGAGCATGAGCGACGCGAGCATCGGCAGCGGGTTCCGTCGGCAGAGGAAGCCATGGGATGGCAGGACGGCGGCACAGGGTTGCGCCGGAAAGGCGCAGACATGACGTGCACGCCGCCGCGTGCATTGTCACGCCGATCGACGGCACGGCTGCATGGTGATCGGGGGGGCAGCATGAAGATCTACGTCGGCACGGCGAGCTGGACCGACAAATCGCTGGTCGCTTCGGGGCGCTTCTACCCGAAGGGCTGCAGCAGCGCCGAGGCACGCCTGCGCTACTACGCAATGCGCTTTCCGATCGTCGAGGTCGATTCGTCGTATTACGCGCTGCCGTCGGTGCGCAATGCGGCGCTCTGGGTCGAGCGTACGCCGCCGGCATTCGTGTTCAACGTCAAGGCGTTTCGTCTGCTGACGCTGCACCAGGCGCCGGTCGCGGCGATGCCGCCGGACCTGCTCGGCGAGCTCGGCGCCGTGTCGGCGGAACGGCTCCATCTGCGCGACCTGCCGCCGGCGATCGTCGACGAAATCTGGTCGCGCTTTCTCGATGCGCTGCAGCCGCTCGTGCGGGCGGGCAAGCTCGGTGCGCTGCATTTCCAGTTTCCGTCGTGGTTCGTCGCGCAGCGCGACAGCTACGACTACCTGCTGAGCGTGCGCGAACGCCTCGCCGGCTGTACGGTCGCGCTCGAATTCCGCCATCGCTCGTGGATGGATGCCGCGCAGCGCCCGGCGCTGCTGCAGTTCGAGCGCGATCACCGTTTCGTCAATGCGACCGTGGACGAGCCGCAGTCCGGCGCGAACACGATCCCGACGGTCTGGGAAGCGACTCATCCGCAACTCGCCCTGCTGCGTCTGCACGGCCGCAACGAAGCGGCCTGGAACGTGAAATCGGCGGAGTCGTCGCAGCGGTTCAACTACGACTACACCGAGGAACAGCTCGAAGGATTCGTGCCGCGGCTGCGCGCGCTGGCGGCCGACGTCGCAAGCGTGCACGTGATCTTCAACAACAACTACGAGGACCAGGGGCCGCGCAACGCAGCGACGCTGATGCGGCTGCTCGGCGGCGCCGCGGTCGCGGCGGTCTGAAAGCAGTCTCCTGCGTCAG
>NZ_DATIGT010000083.1:0-23004 GCF_035481375.1 Tahibacter sp. | reverse complement strand
TTGTGGATGCGCACGGGCAGCTTGTTCGATTTGCCGATGAACTCGAACACGAACGGCGTGGCCGGCTGCTGGTAGATCTCGTCGGGCGTGCCGACCTGTTCGATGCGGCCCTGGCTCATGACGACGACGCGATCGGCGAGTTCGAGCGCTTCTTCCTGGTCGTGCGTGACGAAGACGGTCGTCAGTTTCATCTCTTCGTGCAGATGGCGCAGCCAGCGGCGCAGCGCGACGCGGACCTGCGCGTCGAGCGCGCCGAAGGGTTCGTCGAGCAGCAGCAGTTCGGGCTCGGTCGCGAGTGCGCGCGCGAGCGCGACGCGCTGGCGCTGGCCGCCGGAAAGCTGCGACGGATAGCGCTGCGCCATGCCGTCGAGCTGCACGCGCTTGAGCAGCTTGTCGACGCGGTCGGCGATCTCGGCCTTGCTCGGGCGGCGAGCGCGCGGACGCACGCGCAGGCCGAACGCGACGTTCTCGAACACGGTCATGTGGCGGAACAGCGCGTAGTGCTGGAACACGAGTCCGACGCCGCGGTCGCGCGCGCTGACGCGCAGCAGGTCTCGGCCGTCGCGCGAGAGCTCGCCGGAATCGGGAAAGTCGAGGCCGGCGAGAATCCGCAGCAGTGTCGTCTTGCCCGAACCGGAAGGACCGAGCAACGCGATGAATTCGCCGGGCGCGATGCCGAGGCTGACGTCGTCGAGGGCGCGGAAATCGGCGAAGCGGCGCGAGAGGTGGTTGATGGCGATCGTCATGTCAATGTCCGCGCGGCGCGCGGGCGGCGAGTTCCGCCCCGTAGCGCCACTCCAGGTAAGTCTTGAGGCCGAGCGTCACGAGCGCGAGGAGCGCGAGCAGCGACGCTACCGCGAACGCCCCCGCGTACTGGTAGTCGTTGTAGAGGATCTCGACGTGCAGCGGCATCGTGTTGGTGAGTCCGCGGATGTGGCCCGACACGACCGACACCGCGCCGAACTCGCCCATCGCACGCGCGTTGCAGAGCAGCACGCCGTAGAGCAGCGCCCAGCGGATGTTCGGCAGGGTCACGCGGAAGAACGTCTGCCAGCCGCTGGCGCCGAGCACGCGTGCGGCTTCTTCCTCGTCGCTGCCCTGCGACTGCATCAGCGGAATCAGTTCGCGCGCGACGAACGGCAGGGTCACGAAGATCGTCGCGAGCACGAGCCCGGGCACGGCGAAGATCAGCTTGATGTCATGTTCCTGCAGCCACGGCCCGAACCAGCCCTGCGCGCCGAACAGCAGTACGTAGATCAGGCCCGAGACGACCGGCGACACCGAGAACGGCAGGTCGATCAGCGCGCCGAGCAGCGCCTTGCCGCGAAATTCGAAGCGCGTCATCGCCCAGGCCGCGGCGACGCCGAACACGGTGTTCAGCGGCACGGCGATCGCGGCGACGAGCAGCGTGAGTTCGATCGCGGCGATCGCTTCGGGATGCACGACCGCGGCGACGTAGGTGCCGATGCCTTTGCGCAGCGCTTCGACGAAAACGGCCGCAAGCGGCAGCAGCAGGAAGAGCGCGAGGAAGCCCAGCGCAGCGGCGATCAGCAGGCCGTGCACGAGGCGGCGGGCGCGGTTGCTCGGCGCGACGGCGATGACGGCGGCCATCTCAGCGCTCCGCCCAGCGGCGCGACCAGCGCTGCAGCAGACTGATCGCGAGCAGCAGCAGGAACGACAGCGCGAGCATGACGACACCGACCGCGGCGGCGTCGCCATATTTGTATTGTTCCAGTTGCTTCACGATGACCAGCGGCAGGATTTCCGATTTCATCGGGATGTTGCCGGCGATGAAGATGACCGATCCGTATTCGCCGACGGCGCGCGCGAGCGCGAGCGCGAAGCCGGTCAGCAGCGCCGGCAGCAGCAGCGGGAACAGCACGCGCGCAAACGTCTGGACGCGCGTCGCGCCGAGCGTCGTCGCGGCTTCCTCGATGTCGCGGTCGAGCGATTCGAGCACCGGCTGCACGGTGCGCACGACGAACGGGAAGCCGACGAAGATCATCGCGACGAGCACGCCGAGCGGCGTGAAGGCGACCTTGATGCCGAGCGGAGCGAGCCAGGCGCCGATCCAGCCTTTCGGCGCATACAGCGTCGTCAGTGCGATTCCGGCGACCGCGGTCGGCAGCGCGAACGGCAGGTCGACGAGCGCATCGAACAGTCGCCGCCCCGGAAACGTGTAGCGCACGAGCACCCAGGCGACCAGCAGGCCGACCGCCGCATTGACGACGGCCGACAGCAGCGCGGCGCCGAAGGACAGGCGCAGCGCCGCGAGCACGTGCGGCGACGTCAGCGTTGCCCAGAACCCGGCGAAGCCGATGTCCGATGCCTTGACCGCGAGCGCGGCCAACGGCAGGAACACGATGAGCCCGAGATAGGCCAGCGTGTAGCCGAGGCTCAGTCCGAAACCGGGCAGGACGCGCCGTGCCATGACTTACTTGCCGACTCCGAGCTGGTCGAACACGGCGCCGTCGGCGAAGTGCGTCGCCTGCGCTTTCTTCCAGCCGCCGAACACGTCGTCGATCGTGAACGTCGTGACCTTCGGGAACACGGCCGCGTATTTCTTCGCCGCGGCTTCGTCGTAGGGCCGGTAGTAATGCTTGCCGGCGAGATCCTGCGCGGCCGGCGTGTAGAGAAATTTCAGATACGCCTCGGCGACCGCGCGCGTGCCGTGCTTGTCGGCGACCTTGTCGACGAGCGCGACCGGAGGTTCGGCCAGGATCGACAGCGACGGCGCGATGATCTCGAACTCGTCCTTGCCGAGTTCCTGGCGCGCGAGCAGCGCCTCGTTCTCCCAGGCCAGCAGCACGTCGCCGATGCCGCGCTGCACGAAGGTCGTGGTCGAGCCGCGCGCGCCGGTGTCGAGCACGGGCACGTTCTTGAACAGCGCGGCGACGAAGTCTTTCGCCGTCGCGTCGCTGCCGCCGGGCTGCTTCAGCGCATAGCCCCAGGCCGCGAGATAGTTCCAGCGCGCGCCGCCCGAGGTCTTCGGGTTCGGCGTGATGACTTCGACGCCGGGCTTGATCAGGTCGTTCCAGTCCTTGATGCCCTTGGGATTGCCCTTGCGCACGAGGAACACGATGGTCGAGGTGTACGGCGTTGCGTTGTGCGGCAGTCGCGTCTGCCAGTCGCCGGCGATCAGCCCCTTCTCGGCGATCGCATCGATGTCGTAGGCCAGCGCCAGCGTGACGACATCGGCTTCGAGTCCGTCGATGACCGAGCGCGCCTGCTTGCCCGAGCCGCCGTGGGAGACGTTGACCGTGACGGTGTCGCCCCTGCCGGCCTTCCACTGCGCAGCAAATGCACTATTGATGTCTTTGTACAGTTCCCGTGTAGGGTCGTACGAGACGTTGAGCAGCGATATGTCGGCGGCGTGGGCGCCGGCGGCGCCAAGCCAGAGCAGCGACCCTGCGAGCGTGCGGCGCAGCGAGACGAGCATGGAATCACCTGGGGTCCGGAAAGGGTCGGATGCAGCCTAAACCCCGGCCGGTTAAGCCGGAATTGACGCCCTGTTATCACCATATGCCCCGGCCGATGTTGCAAATCGCACCGCGCCTAACCCCAGCCGCGCGCGGCAGGCGTTCGAGCCCTCGCCGGCAGCCCGCCGACGCAGGGGAACCCCCATGAGCACACTCGTCCTGACGCGCGGATTCCAATGGAAACGCAGCTCCGCCATCGGCGCGACACTGGCCCTCCACGGCCTCGCCGCGCTGGCCATGCTGGCCCCGCCGGCTTATGTCGCGATCCAGAGGATCCAGGACAAACCCGTCCAGGCGGTCACGATCAAGCGCGAGGAACCGCCGCCGCCCCCGCCGCCGGTACTGAAAGTCGAACCGTTCAAGCCCAAGACCCCGCCCGTGCGCCCGGTCGCGTCGCCGAAGCCGGAACCGGTGCGTGCCGATCCGGTCGTGACGGATGTGCCGACGCTGCAGTCGTATCCGGCGGTCAGCGAACCCGGGCCGGTCGCGCCGCCCGCGGGGCCGGTCGAGACGGCGCCCAGTGCGCTGGGTTACAAGTCGATGAAGCAGGTGCCGTATCCGGCCATCGCGAAGCGGCAGCGACTCGAAGGCACCGTGCTGCTGCGCGTGCTGGTCGGTCCGGACGGCGTGCCGCAACGCATCGACATCGAGCGATCGTCCGGCCACAACGTGCTCGACCGCGCGGCGAAAGAGGCCGTGATGACCTGGCGCTTCGAGCCCGGTACGCGCAACGGCGAACCGTTCGCCGCTTATGGCCTCGTGCCGATCGCGTTCCGGCTGACCGAGCTGTGAGTCGTCCACTCCCGCTCCCCCGACTGCGTCGGCGGGAGCGGGTCGGGGCGAGGGGGAGAACGTTCCGCAAGTCGTACGGTCCGCGTGTCGCGAAAATCAATCGGCGTGCGCGCCGAGGGCTGTCCCCCCTCACCCGACCCGCTCCCCCAAGCCGAGCCTGGGGGAGAGGGCTTTATCGGCTTGCGTCGCGACGATGCTCGCTTGCGATAACCATTTTAAGGCTCTCGTGAAGTTCCATCGGTCCGCCGCCGCGACGACAGCGCGCCGCCGTCGTCGTCCCAGTAGCCGAACCAGCGCCGCGCGATGTACTTGTAGACGCGCTTGCCGCTGGCCTTCCAGGTGCGCGCGAGCCACGAGCGGCGCTTGAGCAGGCGGCGCTCGACCGGGGTCAATGCATCGGGACAGTAGGTGCGCTTGTGCTTGAGCAGATGGCGCAGGTCTTCGCGCGCGAGCATGCGGAACCAGCCGCCGCGGCGGCGGCTGATCCAGCAGATCTGGAAATCCAGCACGGCCGGCGAGCCGCCGGCGCGCACGAGCCAGTTCGGTTCCTTGGCGAGATCGTTGTGGGCGAGCCCGCGCGCGCGCAGTGCGCGCAGCAGCCGGTGCGCGTCGCGGTACCAGCGCGGGTCGCGCGGCTGCGCCGTCTGCATCGGCGCGCCGGCGAGATAGCTGCGTTCGAGCACGTGCCCGTCCCACCGCCGCAGCTGCGGCACGCCGTCGATGCCGCGCAGACGTTCGAGCCCGCGCGCCTCGTGCCGCGCGGCCCAGCGCGCGAGCGCGCGCAGCAGCCAGTGCGCGCTGCGCGTATCCCGGCGCACGAAAATCTCGTCGCCGACTTGCACGCGCTCGATATGCCCAAACGTATCGGCCTTGAGGAGTTCGCGGGTTTCTGTCGGACTATGCGTCATCGACGCAGCGTAGCATGCGGCCCGCGCGGGTCATTTTTGGCAGGGGATCGAACGATGACGATAGTGCTGTACGTGCTGGCCGCCGCAATGATCGTCGTCGGCCTGCTCGGCACGGTGTTGCCGGCGCTGCCGGGCGTGCCGTTGCTGTTCGCCGGCATGTTCCTTGCGGCATGGGCGGACAATTTCGTCCACGTCGGCCCGCTGACGCTCGGCATACTCGCGCTGCTCTGCGCGCTCGCGATCGCAGCCGACATCGTCGCGAGCCTGCTCGGAGCCAAGCGCGTCGGCGCGAGTACCTGGGCACTGTTCGGGGCGGCGATCGGCACGTTCGCGGGCTTCTTCTTCGGCATTCCGGGGCTCGTGCTCGGACCGTTCATCGGCGCGCTCGCCGGCGAGCTGATCGCCGGCAGCACGGTCCGGCGCGCGGCGCACGTCGGCGTCGGCACGTGGCTCGGACTGCTGTTCGGCACCTTGGTCAAGGTCGCCCTCGCCTTCGCGATGATCGGCATCTTCGCGTTCGCGCTGCTGATTCCCGCCTGATCCGAACGATGCGCCACGACCGGGCGCAACATCCTCGCGACCTCCGGCACATTGCGCGTCGCGTAGCGCGCGCGACACTGCGGCGTCACCCTGAGGACTCCGCCATGACCCGTCTGCAACGTCTTGCCGCCGCCTGCCTGTTTGCGCTCGCCCTGCCCGCCGCCGCCGCCGAGGACTGGGTCGCGCGCAGCAATGCCAATGCGCAGCCCGTGCTCAAGGTACTCGCCGATTTCAGCCCGGAACTCGCGAGCAATCTCGGTCTGCCCGGCTACGACGAGGGCGTGTTCGATCTGAAGCCCGACAACGGTCCGCGCTTCCGCAGCGCGGCGGCTGCGGCCAAGGCCGACCTGCAGGCCCGCCGCGCGGGCGAGAAGGATCCGCGCGTGCAGCAGGATCTCGACATCATGATCGACGCGATGCAGCGCCAGATCGACAGCAGCGCGATCAACGAAAAGTATCTGCTGCCCTACGTCGATGTCGGCCAGGCCATCTTCCAGGGAGAATTCGTGCTGCTCAACGACGAATCGACGCCCAGACACCGCGCCGCCGCGCTGACGCGACTCAAGCGCTACGTCGGACTCGAGAAGGGCTATACGCCGGCGACGGAACTCGCCAAGGCGCGCTTCGCCGAACGCGTCGGCGATGCGGCGTTGCTCGGCCCGGTCAGGGAACACGTGGAAAAGGGTCTTGCGGCCACGCCGCAATACGTGAAGGGTCTGCGCGACCTGTTCGCGAAACACAAGATCAAGGACGCCGACAAGGCGCTGGCCGCGCTCGAAACGCAGTTGAACGATTACGACGCCTGGCTGCGCGACACGGTGCTGCCGCGCTCTCGCACGGATTTCCGCCTGCCGCCGGATCTCTATGCCGACAATCTCAAGAATGTCGGTCTCGACATTCCGCCGGAACAGCTCGTGCAGAAGGCGCGGCTCGCCTATGCGGAGATCCGCAACGAGATGCAGGCGATCGCGAGCCAGATCGCGGTCGCGCGCCAGCTGCCCGACGACGACTACCGCGCGGTGATCAAGGCGCTCAAGCGCGAGCAGATTCCGGCGGACCAGGTCGAGGCGACGTATCACGACGTCATCGCGAAGGTCGAGGACATCATCCGCCGCGAACGCATCATCACGCTGCCGGAGCGTCCGATGGTCATGCGCGTGGCGTCGGCCGCGGAGACCGCGGCGCAGCCCGCGCCGCACATGGATCCGCCGCCGCTGATCGGCAACAAGGGCGAGCGCGGCACGTTCGTGCTGACCGCGGGCAATCCGGGCAGCGACGGCAAGTCCGATAGCTACGACGACTTCAGTCACAAGGGTTCGACCTGGACGCTGACTGCGCATGAAGGCCGTCCGGGCCACGAGCTGCAGTTCACGGCCATGGTCGAGCGCGGCGTGTCGCTCGCGCGCAGCGTGTTCGCGTTCAACAGTGTCAATGTGGAAGGTTGGGCGTTGTACGCCGAGGCCGAGACCAAGCCCTACGAACCGCTCGAAGGCCAGCTGTTCGCACTGCAGGCACGCCTGCAGCGAGCGGCGCGCGCGATCCTCGATCCGATGCTGAATCTCGGCCAGATCGCGCCGGAGCGCGCGCACGCGGTGCTGACCGACGAAGTCGGCCTGTCCAAGGGCATGGCTACGCAGGAGGTCAACCGCTACACGTTCCGCGCGCCGGGCCAGGCGACGAGCTATTTCTACGGCTATACGCGCCTGATGGAGCTGCGCGCGAAGACCGAGATCGCGCTCGGACCGAAGTTCGACCGCATGAAGTTCAACGATTTCGTGATCGGCCAGGGCCTGCTGCCGCCGGACCTGCTCGAAAAGGCCGTGGCGGACGAGTTCGTACCGCAGCAGGCGAAGTAGCCGTCCGCCGATTTCGCCGTGCGGTGCGCCAGCGGCGCACCGCACGGCGCACGCATCACTGCTGCGGCAGCACCAGGATCTTGCCGTCGCGCTCACCGGCCGCCGCGGCGGCCACGGCCTGCTTGATCTGGTTCAGCGGATACGTCGCCTGCACCGGCGCACGCAGCTGGCCCGTCGCGATGAACCGGCCGATCTCGCCGAACACTTCGCCGCGACGCTGCGGCGTCGCCGTGCGGAACCACTGCGACAGCCAGAAGCCGCGCAGCGTGATGTCGCGGAAGATGAACGACGCCGGCGAGATGTGGCACGGTTCGCCGCTCATCGCACCGTAGTTGACCAGTGTCGCGCCTTGCGCAAGGCAGCGCGCGAGGTTGTCGGTGGCCGGACCGCCGACGGCATCGATGCCGAGCTTGATTGCCGCGTCGCCGGTCGCTTCGGCGACGCGCTTGGGCAGCTTGTCGCCGTCGACGAGCACGATCTCGGCGCCGGCCGCCTTGACCGCGGCGACGGCCGATTCGCGCCGCACGATGTTGACGCTGCGCAATCCGCGCGCCTTCGCGATGCCGATCAGATAGCTGCCGACGGCCGAGTTCGCGGCGTTCTGGATGACCCAGTCGCCGGGCTGCAGCGTGACGAAGTCGCTGAGCATGAGCAGCGCGGTCGGCGGGTTGATCGCAAGCATCGACAGCTGCTGCACGTCGACGCCGTCGGGCAGCATGACCAGACCCTTCGACTCGGCGATCAGATGCGTGCGCCAGGTACCGCTGCCCACCGGCAGCAGCACGACGCGACCGTTCCAGCTCGCGTCGACACCGTCGCCGAGCCCGACGATGCGGCCGACGCCTTCATTGCCGCCGATCGCCGGCAGCGGCGGCAGCAGGCCGTATTGGCCGGTCAGGGTCAGCACGTCGGACGGATTGATCGGCGCGGCCAGTACTTCGATGAGCACCTGGCCTGCGGCTGGCGGCGGCAGCGTCATGTCGACGGCGTCGATGACGTCCTGCGGCACCGGGCCGCGCTGCGTGTATTCGGCTTTTTTCATGGGCGTTCTCCATTGGGCACGCCGGTGCGGTCAGAGGATTTCCGCCGGCACCACGTAGAGCAGGATCGAAAAGAAATGCAGGATGCTGCCGAGCAGCACGAAGCCGTGCCAGATCGCATGGCTGAACGGCAGCCGCCGCCAGAGATAGAACGGCACGCCGAGCGTGTAGGCCGCGCCGCCGAGGAACAGCAGCCAGAGACCGCCGCTGGGCACGTTCTCGAGCAGCGGACCGAGCGCGGCGAGCGCGCTCCAGCCCATGCCGATGTAGAGCGCGACGGCCGCCCCCCGAAAGCGCCTGAGCGGCGACAGCTCGCAGACGATGCCGAGTGCGGCGAGCCCCCAGACGACGCCGAACAGCAGCCAGCCGTAGGCGCCGTGCAGACTTATCAATGTGTACGGCGTATACGTGCCGGCGATCAGCAGGTAGATCGCGATGTGGTCGAGCACGCGCAGGGTCGGCTTCGCGACTTCGTTCGGAATGCCGTGGTACAGCGTGGACGCCGTGTACAGCAGCACGAGCGTCGCGCCGAACACGGCGACGCTGGTCACGTGCCAGGCGTTGCCGACGAGCGCGGCGAACGCCACGAGCACGGCAAGTCCGGCGATGCTGAGCACGATGCCGACGCCGTGGATGGCGCTGGAAATGATTTCTTCGAGCAGCGAATATCGAACGGCGTGATTCGCCATGGCGGCGCACTCGGGAAGCGCTAGCGGACTGCGGAAATCTAGCGCAGCGAAGACGAAAGTCCAAACGGGCGTTTGAGCCGCTTCGTCGCGACGGCGCGGCATTACGCCCCGATGCGTGCCTGATCGCGTATCCGTCGGAGGTAGTCGAGCACGCGGCTCGACAGGCTGACCTCGCGCGGCGCTTCGACGGCATGACGGCGCAGGCGCTGCGGCTCGTGCCGCAGTTCGCGGTGGCGCTCCATCGCAGCCTGCAGCGCGCGGCGCAGGAGTTCGCGCACGAGCGGCTTGGGCAGGAAGCGGAACACCTGGCCCTGGTTGATCAGATCGATGAGCAGACGTCCGTCGCGCAGCGACGAGCACGCGATCGCGAGCGTGCGCGGACTCGCCTGCTTCAAAAGTTTCAGCGCGCCGATGACGTCGTCGCTGCTGTGCCGGAGTTCCGCGAGGATCACGGCATATTCCTGCGCCTCGATGCGCGCAAGCGCGGCTTCGACCGTGGTCGCGGGCACGACGAGACTGGACGGCGGCAGCAGTTCGCGCACGGCCGTGACGGTCAGCGGATCTTCGTCGAGCACGAGGACGGCCGGCGCGGGTTCGCGCGAGACCGGCGGAGGCACCGGAGCCGCCGGCGCCAGTCGCGCGAATTCGTCGAGCGCGATGCGCGCGGCCGTTGCAATGGTTTCCTGCAGCCGCACCGCGTCCCAGGGTTTTTCGAGGAAGCGGAAGATCTCGCCGTCGTTGACGGCGGCTTCGACCGCGGCGAGATCGGCATAGCCGGTCAGCAGCAGACGCATGCTTCGCGGCGAGTGGTCGCGGATCTGGCGCAGCAGGTCGACGCCGCCGATCGTCGGCATGCGCTGGTCGCTGACGACGACGTGCACGGGCCGCGAGCGCACCCAGTTCAGCACCTGCACCGGGTCGGTCGTCGCGAGCACGTCGTAGCGGCTGCGCAGCAGCAGCGACAGCGAGCGCAGGATGCGCTCCTCATCGTCGATGAGGACGACACAGGGCTTGTCGGCGTTCATGCTTTCACCGTCGCGGCAGCGCCGGGCAGCGGCAGCGCAATGACGAAGCGCGTGCCGGTCGGCGTCGCCGACGTTGCCGCGATCCGCCCGCCGTGTGCCTGGACGATCTGCTGGCAGATCGAGAGTCCGAGCCCGGTGCCCTGCCCGACCGGCTTGGTGGTGAAGAACGGCTCGAAGATGCGCGGCAGCACTTCGGGTGGAATGCCGCGGCCGTTGTCCTGCACGGCGACGAGCGCATGCCCGCCGAGCATCTGCGTGCGGATGACGATGAGCCCGTTGTCATGGTCGATCGCCTGCGCCGCGTTGCTGATGAGGTTCAGCAGCACCTGGTTGATCTGCGCCGGCGCGCAGCGCAGCGGCGGCACCTCGCCGTAGCGGCACTGCACCTGCACGTTGCGCCGCTTCACGATGTGGCCGGCGATGCGCAGAGCCGCATCGATGAGGCCGTGGAGATCGACGCCGTCGGTATGCGCGGCGTCGACGCGCGAAAAATCCTTGAGGTTGCCGACGAGATCGCCGATCTGGCGCACGCCGTGCAGCGCGTCGTCGAGCAGCGTCGACAGGTCGCCGAACAGCGACGGATCGAAGGCGGCGCGGGCTGCGTCGAGCCGCTCGGCGTGCTGCTGCCAGTCGTCTTCCGGCGTGGCGGCGAGCAGTTCGTCGGCCGCCGCGACGAATTCCGCGGCGGCCGGCAGCAGGTCGCGCGTCATGCCGAGGTTGTTCTGCACGTAGCCGAGCGGCGTGTTGATTTCGTGGGCGAGGCCGGCGACGAGCTGGCCGAGCGTCGCGAGTTTTTCCGACTGCACGAGCCGGTGCTGCGAGGCCTTGAGCCGGCGATAGGCGCCTTCGAGCTCGCGTGCGTGGTCGTCGACCTTGACCTCGAGCGCGCGCAGCACGTCGAGCACGATGCCCATGCCGGCGTATTTTCCGTCGGCGTCGAGCACGACGAAGTCCTCGGTGATCGGGCGCCGCAGCTGCCGGCCGATCAACTGGCCGGCGGCTTCGATGCTGCTGTCGATCGGCAGGCGCAGCGGCTGCGCGTCCATCAGCGTCGTCACGGGCCGGCGTCCGTGGAGTTCGCGGCCGTAAGGCTGCATGTAGACGCGGAGCATGAGTTCGTGTCGCGTGATGCAGCCCAGTACGCGGCCGGCTTCGACGACGGGCAGCGACAGCAGCGCGGCGCACGTCGGATCGAGGAATCGCTCGCCGGCTTCGCTGACGCTGCAGCGCGTCGTCAGCGGCGTCACGGGAATCACCAGGGCGGCGAGCGCATTATCGCCGCCGCGCGCCGGTTCGCCGGGCGTCGTGGTCGGTGAAGGCAGGTTCATGAGCTGGACGTCGCGAGCCGCGAAAGCGGCACTGCGTCCAGCGTAGCGAACGCATGCGTCACTCCGATGACGCGCGGATGGCGCAGCGGGCCCGCGTGCGCGCGTTCACGAAAGTGCCGGAAACGACGACACCGCGCCGGCGGCGCGGCGTCGCGCAAATGATAAAACGCTACTTGTAGTCGGAAATCCGGTCAGCGCGTGCTGATGACGAACTTGCCGAAGTCGATGCCGAGGTTGATGCCTTCGCCGGTGCCGGCCAGGGCGAGCGAGACATCGCCCTTGGTCACAACGCTGGCGCCGGAAGACTTGACTGCGCCCGCGTGCGCGCCGCCGGTCGCATAAGTGCCGAGCAGGTCGCGGATGTCATGGACTTCCGAGAACTTGCCGCGGCCGTTGTCGATGCGCTGCTTGCCGAACGTGATGCCGCCGCCCTTCGTGCGGATCTTCACCTTGAGCGACTGGCCGTTGTTGCAGTGGATCGTGCCGCTGCCGCTCGCGGTCTTGTAGAACGCGGACCAGCCGGACATGCTGAAGTCCATCTCGCAGTCGATCGCCGCCGATGCGCTTTGCGCGCCGGCCAGCAGCAGCGCCGCCACCAGAATGCCTGCGGTCTTTTTCATGAGCCACCTCCATGCCGTGATGAACAGGACGAAATGATGCGCCCGGATCGCGTCAAGCCGCGATGACGAAGCGCTGTGCGCCATAACAAGTCGGAGCACGCCTGTTAAGCTTAGGCCAACTGCGCTGCGGAGATCGCGTCATGAGTGCGCTCGACGTTCTCGTCCACCTGCGCCAGTACAGCGGCGACCCGCCGGCGCTGCGCGCCGCACTGGCCCTGAGCCGCCGTATCGATGTACATCTGCACGGACTCTATGTCGCACCGATTCCGCCGGCCGCGTTCACGTCGCCGGAAACCGTCGCGGTGCTCGTGCATGAATCCGACCGCCACTTCCGCGAGGCCGGCGTCGCCGATGCCTGGTGGCGCGACCGGCTCGCCGCAGGCGGCGCGCGCGGCGACTGGCTCGTCGCCCAGTCCGATGCGCTCGATGCGATCGCCTATGCAGCGCGCTGGAACGATCTCATCGTCATCGAACGCCCTCAGCAGCAGCCCGACGCGCCGCTGGGCTGGGGACTGGTTTCGCGCAGCGCGTTCGCCGCCGGCGTACCGCTGCTCGTGATTCCGGAGAGCGCCGAGATCGGCGATCTCGGCCGGCGCGTCGTCGTGCTCTGGAACGGATCGCGCGAAGCGATCCGCGCCGTGCACGGCGCGCTGCCTATCCTCAAGCACGCCGAATCGGTCATCGTGCTCGACGGCGAGTCGCGCGGCGCGAACGGCGGCGGGCTGCTGCATCTGCCCGGGTTCGACCTGCGTCGTCACTTCGCCAATCATTCGATTGCTGCGGAGTTCCAGCCGTTCACGGCTCCGGACGATCGCGGCGCCGGACTGCTGGCCGCCGCACGCGCAACCGGCGCCGATCTCGTCGTCATGGGGGCCTGGGGGCATTCGCGTCTCGCCGAACTCATCGTCGGCGGCGTCACGCGGCATCTGTTCCAGAACGCCGACCGCGCCCTGTTCGTCGCCCACTGAAGCGAGTTGCCATGGCCCAGCCGGTCCCCATCGACGACATCGCGCATGTCATCCAGCTTTCGGTTGCTCCGGTATTTCTGCTGACCGGCGTCGGTGCGCTGCTCAGCGTGCTGACGAGCCGCCTCGCCCGCGTCGTCGACCGCGCGCGGCGGCAGGAGGAAAAGCTCGAGCACCTGTCGCCCGAACGGCAGTCCGACGTACTCGACGAGCTGCGCAAGCTGTCGCGCCGCGCACGGCTCATGAACTGGTCGATCAGTCTCGTCACGGGATGCGCGCTGCTCGTTGCGAGCGTCATCGTCGTGCTGTTCGCCGGCGCGCTCTACGGCATCGACGTGAACCTTCCGGCCGCGGCGCTGTTCGTGCTCGGCCTGATCTGCCTGATCGGCGGACTGCTGATCTTCCTGCGCGAGATCTATCTCGCGACCATCCATCTGCGCCTGGGCCCGTTCCCCGTGAAGCGAGAGAAAGAACGATGAGCGAGCACCTGGCCCGTATCCGCTGGCAGCGCGACGGCGCGGTCTTCACCGATCAGCGTTATTCGCGCGCGCATCGCTGGGAATTCGACGGCGGCGCGCAGGTGCCGGCCGCGGCTTCGCCGGACGTCGTTGCGCCGGCGCTCACGGATGTGTCGGCCGTCGACCCCGAGGAAGCCTTCGTCGCCGCGGTCGCGAGCTGTCACATGCTCTGGTTTCTGTCGCTGGCTGCGGCGGCCGGCGTCTGCGTCGACAGCTACGACGACCAGGCCGTCGGCACGCTGGGCAAGGTGGACGGTAGGCTCGCGATCCGCGAGATCGTACTGCGCCCGCGCCTGACGTTCGCCGGCGAGGCGCCCACGGCGGAACGCATCGCCGCACTGCACGAGGCCGCGCACGAGCGCTGTTTCATCGCCAACTCGGTACGCTGTCCGATTCGCGTGCAGTCCGGCGACTGAAGAGACGCCTCAGTTGCCGGCGCCGTCGTCCTTGCGATCGGACACGTGGACGACCTTGCCGTCCGCGACCCAGAGCTGGATCAGGCGGCCGCGCCGGCGGTAGGTCCACTGCTCGCGCGGACTGCCGCTTTCGACAGGCTCGGCATCGACGCTGTCCGGGACTCCGGCGACTTCACGCACGCGATCGGCCGTGTCGCCGACCGACACCATGCGCGATCCGAATCGCGCGCTTTGCGCGGCCGCGGTCAGACTCAGCGCGAGCCCGAGCAGCATAGCCAGGTACTTCATAGTGCCCCCTTGAAGAGCCCGATTATCGCCGCGCCCGGCGACACGGGCTTTACGCAGGCTGCGGAGTTGATGCGCGAAGCGTGATGACCGTCACATTCCAGGCCCCGATCGGTGGCCAGTCCGGCCTGGAGCTGAACTCCGGAACTGACGCGCTTGGCAGTTTGGAAAGCCGCGCCGGTACGGTTCAGCGGCGATCGACTTCAATCGGCGCGTCCCGTCAGCCTCGAGATCTCTCATGGACAGCAAAGTGATACTGGGCATCGCCACCGGCGTTGTGCTCGCGGTCGGCGGCATGGCCGTCGCGCAGCAGTACAGCAAGCAGGCCGAAGCCTCGGCGGCGGCCGAAGCCGAAGCGGAACGCTATGCGGACGTGCACCGCGTCAATCCCGTCATCGAGCAGGTGACGACGCCGCGCAAGGACTGCGAGCAGGTCACGGTCAACAAGCGACAGCCCGAGCGCGACGGCAACGTCGGCGGCACGATCATCGGCGCGGTCGTCGGCGGCGCGCTCGGCAACCAGGTCGGACGCGGCGACGGCCGCAAGGCGGCGACCGTGGCCGGTGCCGTGGCAGGCGGCGTCGTCGGCCATGAGATGGACAAGCGCCACCAGGGCGGGCGTGTAACCACATCCACGGAGACGCGCTGCCGCACCGTCAATGACGTCAGCGACCGCGTCGCCGGTTACGACGTGACCTACGTGCACAAGGGCCGCGAATACACGACGCGCATGGACTACGACCCGGGCGAGCGCATTCGCATCGAGCCGACCGTGCAGCCGGCCCAGAGCGCCCGCTGAGCGACGCGCGCGCCGTTCGGCACGGCGCGCGGAAGCAACGCTTCGTCGTCCGGACACGCCCGATGTCCGAGGCGGGTGGAACTCGTCGCGGGCGTCGTCCGTCGGAGCTGCGCCGGCACGAACCGCCGGCGCTACGACGGAGACGACGATGGTCGGGAAAGGGGTGGGTCTGGCAGCCGCGCTGGCGGCAATGACGCTCGCGGCGCCGGTGACGGCATTTGCATCGGACGCCGGCGCAAAGCCGGAGCGCACGGCCGAGGCGAAAGCGGCGGCCAAGGTGAAACTGTACGTGATGCCGCAATGTGGCTATTGCGAGAAAGCGCGCGAGCTGCTCACTGCGCGCGGCGTCGTCTGGGAAGAACTCGACATCGCGAGCTCGGAACAGGCCAAGAGCGAGTTCGATGCGAACGGCGGCCGCGGCACGCCGCTGATCGTCATCGGCAACGAGGTCATCAAGGGACTGGATCCCGCACGCATCGACGAGGCTTTGGCCACGCACGGCCTCGTAGCACGCTGAAAGCACTCCTTCGCCGCCGTCGTCACGACGGCGGCGCGTTCGACGGGTCAGGCCAGAGCGGCGCGCAACGCGTCGACCACGGCTTCGGCACCGCGGCGTTCGAGTTGCGGCCCGATCGGCAGGCTGAGCACACGGTCGGCGAGCCGCTCGGCGATCGGCAGGTGCGCGGCCGCCGCAGCCGTCTGCGCGTACGCGCGCTGGCGATGCGGCGGAATCGGATAGTGGATCAGGCTGCCGACGCCGCGTGCAGCGAGTTCGCGCTGCACTGCGTCGCGGCGGTCGAGCTGAACGACATAGAGATGCCACACAGGCTCGGCCCAGTCGGGCACGACCGGGCGGACCAGATCGAGCGGCGCGAGCGCTTCGTCGTAGTACGCCGCGAGCGCCGTGCGACGCGCATTCCACGCATCGAGATGGCGCAGCTTCACGCGCAGCGCCGCGGCCTGCAGCGGATCGAGGCGGCTGTTCCAGCCCGCTTCGTCGTTGACGTATTTCACGCGCGAGCCGTAGTTGCGCAACGCGCGCAGGCGCTCGGCGAGCACTGCGTCGTCGGTCGTCAGCGCGCCGGCGTCGCCGAGCGCGCCGAGGTTCTTGCCGGGATAGAAGCTCCAGGCGACCAGATCGCCATGCGCGCCGATGCGCCGGCCGCGGTAGCGCGCGCCGTGCGCCTGCGCGGCATCTTCGACGACGCGCAGGCCGCGCTCGCGCGCCAGCGCGAGCAGCGGGTCGAGGTCGGCCGGCTGGCCGTAGAGGTGCACCGGCATGAGCACGCGCGTGCGCGGCGTGATCGCCGCGGCGACGCGGGCGGGATCGAGATTGTGCGTCAGCGGATCGGGCTCGACCGGTACGGGCGTCGCGCCGCATTGGCTCACCGCGAGCCAGGTCGCGATGTACGTGTTGGACGGCACGATGACTTCGTCCCCCGGACCGACGTCGAGCGCGCGCAGCGCCAGATGCAGCGCGTCGAGTCCGTTGGCGACGCCGACGCAATGGCGGCTGCCGCCGTAGGCGGCGAACTCCGCCTCGAACGCTTCGACTTCTTCGCCGAGGATGTACCAGCCGCTGTCGAGCACGCGCGCAACGGCTTCGTCGATTTCCGGTTTGAGTTCGAGATACGCGGCCTTGAGGTCGAGAAACGGAACGGCGGACGAACTCATTTCTTGCCTGCCGGAAGCTTGGCCGCCTGCAATCCGGCGATTTCGAACTCGAGCGTCTTCTTGCCCTGGTCCTTCCATTCCGTGTCGATGCTCAGCGTCCTGGACTTGAGCAGGCGTGCGACCAGCGCTTCGTTCTTGTCGATGAAGATTGCCGGTTCGCCGGTCGGCGGAATCGTCGCGGCCCAGCGCTTGGGTTTGCCGCCGTCGAAGCGCAGCGTCAGCGCGCAGTCGCGCGCGCAGAGGAAACCGCCTTCGTCGCGCATCAGATAGGTGCTCTGGCCCCATTCCGGATGGTGGCGGATCAACAGCGCGACGCGTTGCGGTCCTTCGGTGGTCGGGCCGCCCTTCGCGTAGATCGATGCGTGATACTGCTTGCCCTTGCCGTCAGGCGTTTCCTGATAGGTCCAGAGCCGCTCGAGCCGGCGCGCTTCTCCGGCGACCTTGGCGCGCTGCTGCAGTTCCGGCAGCGTCTTTGCGACCTCGGCCGCGGCCGGTGTACCTGCGAAACGCGCGGCGATGTCGTTACCGATGTCGACGGCAAGATCGATCTTGTCCGCGGCGCGGAGCTGCTCGTAGATCTTGAGTTTCTCGGCAGCCTGCGCGGCCTGGATCTGGGCCGGTGTCGGACCCGGCGGCGGCGGCGGCGCGCCGCTTCCGCAGGCAGTCAACAGCAGGGCAACGACGATCGCGGATGCAGAAGAACGCAGGCCGGGCATGGCGGTACTCGCAGACGAACAAGGACGTAACGATAGCAAACGCCCGCCGTCGAAGCCCCGCCAGCGTTCTGTTCCGTAAATGACTGTCGAACAATTCCGGTGTCTTTCGCCGCGACACGTCGTTGCATCGCGTTGCCGTAGCGCCGCTGCGGCGCCTCGACGCGCCTGGTCTCGCGCCGAAATCCATCCGGAATTTTTTCAACGTATTTACGAAACAGGACATTAGCGCGTGAAGCGCGCGAGTACCGACCAGCGCGCAAGCTTTTCCGCTTGCGTCATCGAGGCGTGTGCCGGGCTCGTCGAGGGCAAGGTGTGCAGTTCGAGATCGCGCCGACGCGCCTCGGGCAGACTTGCGGCCACATGCCGCGTGAACGCCTGCGCAGCCTTGGCACCGTTGAACGCGACGGCCCGAATGTCGCGGCGATCCAGCAGCAGCGGCGCGATCGCGTTGGCGACTTCGCTCTGCGGCGCGATCGCACTGTCCAGGCTGCCGCGGCGCTCGCAGCCCGCGAGTACGTCCCAAAGACCGACGCCACAGGCGAGCAGATCGGCCATCCGCTTCGCATAGGGCAATGCCGCGTCGATGCCGAACACCGCCTGCATGGTCGGCCAGAAGCGGTTCTGCGGATGCGCGTAGTACTGGACGGCCTCGAGCGAGCGGACGCCGGGCATCGAGCCCAGAATCAACACTCGGCACTCGGGGCCGATGCTCGGCGGAAAACTCTCGACGTAGTCGGATCCGCCGGCTTGCGGAGGCGAATCAGGAAGCCGGGATTTCCGCGGGCGTGGCATCGGTTTCGTGGCGGCGTGCGACGCGATCCTTGAGACGGCCGAGGATGACTTCGTAGAGAGTCAGCGCGTCCTGGGCGGCCATGTCGGGCCGCGCGCCTTCGATCGGATAGCGTCCTGAAGAAATGATCGCCGCCGCCAGCTCCAGCGCGATCTGCGAGGCGCTCGGGGCGTTGACGGTGTTGACCACTGTGGAATTGGCCATGGGCAGCTCGCGCAACGGATTCGGGACGAACGAAGACTAACACCACCGCAGCCCGCTACTGCAAGCCTCGGCCGTCGCGTCGCGAACGCAGTACAAACTGGCCGTCTCGTCCGCGCTGTGCCAGCATTCGCGCCGGTCTTTGGCTCTCTTTGCGCATGCGTCTCAACAAATACATCAGCGACACCGGGCTCTGTTCGCGGCGCGAAGCCGACGAGCTGATCGAGAACGGCCGAGTCACCGTCGACGGCGTCACGGCGGCCGTCGGCGCAGTCGTCGAGGCGGGCGCGGACGTGCTCATCGACGGCAAGCCGCTGCGCCTGAAGAATCAGCGCGGCGGCGCAAAGTCGGTCTATATCGCGCTGAACAAGCCGATCGGCGTCACCTGCACGACCGAGTCCGACGTGAAAGGAAACATCGTCGACTTCGTCGATCACCGCGAGCGCATCTTCCCGATCGGCCGGCTCGACAAGGATTCGGAAGGCTTGATCCTGCTGACCAACAACGGCGATATCGTCAACGAGATCCTGCGCTCGGAAAACCGGCACGAAAAGGAATATCTCGTCGCGGTCAACAAGCCGGTCACGGACGAGTTCATCGCCGGCATGTCGCGCGGCGTACGCATCCACGGCCAGATGACCAAGCCGTGCAAGGTTTATAAACTGGGAAAATTTGGTTTTCGCATCATTCTTACGCAGGGCCTCAACCGGCAGATCCGTCTCATGGCAGCCGAGTTCGGCTATCGCGTCAAGCAGCTGTGCCGCGTGCGCATCGTCAACATCCGGCTCGGCAATCTCAAAGTCGGTCAATGGCGCAATCTGACGCCAGCCGAACTCAAGGGGCTGTTGCCGCAACGCACCGAGTGGTGAGACGCGACGCATTGCGGCTTGCATGGACACCGATGCGAAACCGTGCAAGTTGCGGCCGCTTGCCGTTCTCAACCAATTGATTTTCCCGTGATTTCTGGCTGGCACGGAGCATGAAGCAGTGGGTCAGCGCCGAGCGACGGGCAGTTGCCGGCCGAAACCCAAAGGAGATCAACCATGCGCTTTCCGACCATTCTGAAATCCGCCGCCGTGCTGCTGCTGAGCGCTACCGCGACGTTCGCCTGGGCTGCGCAGCCAGTGAAGGCGACGAACGACAAGCCGAATTCGCACGAGTCCGAACAGCCCGCAGGCGACACCTGGATCACGACGAAGGTCAAGGCCGAATTGCTCGCCGACAGCGCCGTCAAGGGCACTGACGTCAACGTGTCGACAGAAAACGGCGTCGTTACGCTCGCCGGCGTGCTCGACAATCAGGCCGCGATCGACAAGGCGATCACGATCGCCAAGGGCATCAAGGGCGTGACCGATGTCGACACCCGCGCGCTCAAGCTGCGCAAGTAAACGAAATACCCTGCAAGCCATGACGGCTTGTTGCCAGGGACACCGGCACGGCTCAGGATAGCCACCTCAAGCGCCCGGCCTCGCAGCCGGGCGCTTTTCATTGGAAGCGACGTCATGACCGCCGACGCTGTGCTCGAATTCTGGTTTGGCGCGGACGACCTTCCGGCCGCGGAGCAGGAACGACTCGCCCTTCGTTGGTTCGTGCGTGACGAGTCCTTCGATCGGGAAATCGAGCGGCGTTTCGGCGCGCTCGTCGATCCTGCCATTGCCGGCGAACTCGATGCCTGGGCTACGACACCGCGCGGCCGGCTCGCCTTGCTGCTAGTGCTCGATCAATTTCCCCGCAATCTCTATCGTGATTCGCCGAGGGCGTTCGCAGGAGACGCCGCGGCACAGCGACTGGCGATCGAGGGCATCGCGCGCGGACACGACAGGGCCATCCCGGCGCATTGCCGTGCGTTCTGTTATCTGCCTCTGGAGCACGCGGAAAATCTGCGGCTCCAGCAACGCTGCGTCGCGCTGTTCACCGAGCTCGCCGCCGATACCGATGCCGTTCCGCCGGAACGCTACGCGATATACCTCGACTATGCGCGGCGTCACCATGACGTCATCGTGCGCTTCGGCCGCTTCCCGCACCGGAATCGTGTGCTCGCGCGGGCGACGCGGCCCGACGAGCAGGCCTACCTCGACGCCGGCGGCGGCTTCTGACCGCGACCACATACGCGCGGCGAATCTGCGACAATAGGAGTCCGCGTGCCCAGCGCACGCCCTCTTCGATACGACCAGGATTCCGGCTCCAATGTCTGCACTGATCTGCGGCTCGCTTGCGTATGACACCATCATGGTGTTCCAGGACCAATTCAAGAATCACATCCTGCCGGACAAGGTTCACATCTTGAACGTCGCGTTCCTGGTTCCGCGCATGCGCAAGGAATTCGGCGGCGTCGCGGGCAACATTGCGTACAACCTGAAGCTGCTCGGCGAAGACCCGGTGCCGATGGCGACCGTCGGCCAGGATTTCGGTCCGTATCACGAACACTTCGCGCGCTGCGGAATCCGGCTCGATCAGGTCAAGGTCATCGAAGATCTCTACACGGCGCAAGCCTTCATCACGACCGATCTCGACGACAACCAGATCACCGCGTTCCATCCAGGCGCCATGATGCGTTCCTACGAGAATCATGTGCGTGACGTCGAGGGAATCACGTTCGGCATCGTCGGCCCGGACGGCCGCGAAGCCATGCTGCAGAACGCCGAGGAATTCGCCGAGCGCGGCACGCCCTTCATCTTCGATCCTGGCCAGGCGATGCCGCTGTTCAACGGCGACGAGTTTCGCTCGTTCATCGACAAGGCGCAGTACGTGACGGTGAACGACTACGAATCCCAGCTGCTGCAGCGGAATACCGGCTGGAGCGAGGCGCAGATTGCCGAGCGCGTGAAGGCCTACATCGTTACCCGCGGTCCGAAAGGCTCGCTGATCCACACGACGAAGGAAACGATCGAAATTCCGCCGGCTCACGAGCGTCGCGTTTCGGATCCGACCGGCTGCGGCGACGCGTATCGCGCGGGACTTATCTACGGCCTCATGCGAGACATGGACTTTGCGACGGTCGGCCGCATGGCCTCGCTGATGGGTGCGCTCAAGGTAGAGCATCCGGGGACGCAGAATCAGCGTTTCACGTACGAGGAGTTTGCCGATCAGTTCCGCCAGCAGTTCGGCTACGCGCTGGACTGATCGAGTCTCGCCCCCACAAACAAAAAGCCCGGATGCGCGAGCACCGGGCTTTTTGTTTTCGCACGCAATGCGGCGTCAGAGCGGGACGAAAGGAATCCCCTGAGGCAAGGTCGGCGTCGCGAGATAGTGATCGCCAAGCAAAAAGGCAAACAGGGCCATCAGATATACGATGGAGTAATTGAATACCTTCATCGCGAACAACTCGTCGGGCGGATTCAGCAGCACGAAGGCGTAGTAGAGAAACACGCCTCCGAGCACGAGCGCACCGCCCAGATAGAAAAGTCCGCTCATTCCGGTCAACCAAGGCAGCACGGTGACGACCAGCAACAGTACCGTGTAATACAGCACGTGCCAGCGCGTGTACTCGACGCCATGCGTCACAGGCAACATCGGAACTTGTGCGCGGGAATAGTCATCGCGGCGAAAAATCGCCAATGCCCAGAAGTGCGGCGGTGTCCACACGAAAATAATCAGGAACAGCAGCAGGGCGTAAGGATGGACCTCGCCGGTTACCGCGGCCCATCCGAGCACGGGAGGCGCGGCGCCGGCCGCGCCTCCGATCACAATATTCTGCGGCGTCGCGCGTTTGAGGTAGGCGGTGTATACGACGGCATAGCCAATCAACGACGCGAACGTGAGCACGGCGGTCAACCAATTCACCCAGATGACCAGCAATGCCATTGCCGTGACGCCGAGGACGACTGCGAACAATAACACTTGCCGCGGTGTGAGCGCCCCCGTTGCCAGAGGACGATGTGCCGTTCTCACCATGACGCGATCGATACGCTGATCTATCAGGTGATTGATTGCCGCCGCCGAGCCAGCGGCGAGCCATATTCCAACGCTGCCTATTACAGCTTGCACGGCCGGTGGCCAACCCGGCACCGCCAGAAACATG
Source organism: Tahibacter sp. (assembly GCF_035481375.1). Lineage (GTDB taxonomy): Bacteria > Pseudomonadota > Gammaproteobacteria > Xanthomonadales > Rhodanobacteraceae > Tahibacter. The sequence continues at coordinate 342 of NZ_DATIGT010000083.1, read as the reverse complement.
CCGATGACTGCCGTGAATACGATCAGCGCAACGACGCGCGGCTTGGTGAGTTCGAGATACTGTCGGAATTTCGATGCCTGCATCGCGGATCGATTCTTGCGCGTGAACGGTGAGCACTGGATTCCACCATGTATCGCGTTGGTGGACCAGCGTGGTCCGAGGCATTGGCCAAGGCAACTGACGGTATGAAGCGATAGATTCCAAAACCAAAACGCCATCCCGGTAAGGGATGGCGTTGGTAAAAAGGGCCCTGGCAGTGACCTACTCTCGCATGCGGATGCACACTACCATCGGCGCGGGTTCGTTTCACTTCCGAGTTCGAGAAGGGATCGGGTGGTACCA
>NZ_DATIGT010000082.1:0-6061 GCF_035481375.1 Tahibacter sp. | reverse complement strand
TTGTCGCGGACCTGCGCGAGCCGCTGCGGATCGCGATCGAGCGCGACGAGATCGAGCGTGTGACGTTCCAGGCAATGCGCGGTCTTGCCGCCGGGCGCGGCACAGGCGTCGAGCACGCGCAGGCCGTCGCGCAGATCGAGCAGGTCGGGCGCGAGCTGTGCCGCGCCGTCCTGCACCGAGAAGTCGCCGCTCGCATAGCCCGGCAGCGCGGTCACGTCGGTGCTTTCCTCGAGCACGATCGCATCGGGCAGCCAGTCGTGCGCGGCAGCGGCATGGCCTGCGCCGAGCAGCCGATCGACGAGGACGGCCGACGTCGTACGGCGCCGGTTCGCACGCAGCACCAGCGGCGCGGGCGCGTTGTTCGCGGCGAGGATCCCGTCGACATCGTCCGGCCAGTCGCGCGCGAACTGCTGCACGAGCCAGTCCGGGTGCGCGCTCGCGAGCAGGCGATCGGCGCCGATCGCGACCTCGAGCGCGGCGCGCTCGCGCAGGAAGCGGCGCAGCACCGCGTTGACGAGACCGGCGAGCTGCGGACGCTTGAGCGCGCGCACGGCATCGACCGTGCCGGCGACCGCGGCATATTCCGGCAACGCCATGACGGCGAGCTGCACGAGTCCGATCACGAGCAGCGCATGCACGACGGGCTCGCGTCCGCGCAGGGGTTTCTGCAGCAGCCTGCCAAGCACCGCGTCGTAGCGCAGCCACCAGCGCGCGCCGTCGCGCAACAACGCCGAGACGAACGCGCGGTCGCGCGGATCGGACAGTCGCGGCGCGACCTCGGCGAAGGCGCTGCGCAGCGAAACGCCGCCGCGCACGATCTGGTCGAGGGCCTGCGCGGCGAGTGCGCGCGCGTCGTTCATGCGGCCGGCCGGCGCAGATCGGGCCGCGCGTTCAGATAGTCGAGTACGGCCATGCGGCGTCCGCCGGCGCGCTGCAGTTCGCGGATGCGCAGCAGGCCGTCGCCGGTGGCGATGTCGAGGCCGTCGCGGCTTGCGGCGACCACGCTGCCCGGCGTGGCGCTCGCGGATCCGGGCAGCGCGTCGGCGGCCCAGATGCGCAGGCGCTCGCCGGCGACATCGGCTTCGGCGACCGGCCACGGATTGAATGCGCGGACCTTGCGCTCGATCGCCGCAGCCGCATTGCGCCAGTCGACCAGCGCCTCGGCCTTGTCGAGCTTGTGCGCGTATTCGACGCCGTCCTCGGGCTGCGCCCGGCTGGCCGGACGCGCGCGCGTGGCGACGAGCTGCGCCAGCTGCCGCGCGAGCACCTGCGCGCCGCAGGCCGAGAGCCGGTCATGCAGCGAACCGCCGGTCTCGCGGGAGATGTCGTCCAGTTCGACGCAGTCGATGACCGGTCCGGTATCGAGACCCTTCTCCATTTGCATCAGGCAGACCCCGCTGCGCGCATCGCCGGCGAGCACGGCGCGCTGGATCGGCGCGGCGCCGCGCCAGCGCGGCAGCAGCGAGGCGTGCACGTTCCAGCAGCCGAAGCGCGGGATGTCGAGGACTTTCTGCGACAGGATCAGGCCGTAGGCGACGACGACCATGAGATCGGGCGCATGCGAGGCGAGCGCTTGGCGCGCCTCGGGACTGCGGAAATTCTCGGGCTGATCGACGCGCCAGCCGTGCGCGAGCGCGAATTCCTTGACCGGGCTCGCGGCGAGCTTGCGGCCGCGACCGGCCGGACGGTCGGGCTGGGTGTAGACAGCGGCGATCTCGATGCCGGGCTGGACGCAGGCGTCGAGGCAGGGCACGGCGAATTCCGGCGTTCCGGCGAACACCACGCGCAGGGGCGATGTCATCGGGGTCAGGCGCTGCGACGCTGCTTTTCGAGCTTCTTGCGCACCATTTCGCGCTTGAGCGGCGAAAGATAGTCGACGAACAGGCGGCCGGCCAGATGATCCATCTCATGCTGGACGCAGACCGCGAGCAGGCCGTCGGCCTGAAGCGTGAACGTCTTGCCGGACGCGTCCTCGGCCTCGACCGTGATCAGGTTCGCGCGTTCGACGTCGGCGAAGATGCCCGGCACCGACAGGCAGCCTTCCTGGTAGGTCTGGATGCCGTCCTTGGCGAGGATGCGCGGATTGCAGAAGACGTGCGGCTGGTTCTTTTCTTCGGACACGTCGAGCACGAGCAGTTGCTTGTGCACGTTGACCTGGGTCGCCGCGAGCCCGATGCCGGGCGCCTCGTACATGGTTTCGAACATATCGGCCACGAGACGGGCCAGTTCGGGCCCGAACTCGGTCACGGGCAGCGCCTTGGTCCGCAGGCGCGGGTCGGGAAATTCCAGGATCGTCAGCTTGGCCATGGGGGCTACCTCGAAAGAATCTGCGCGGAAGTTGGCGGAAGCAGGTTCCGTTCCACGCGTAACATGCGGAAATTCTACGCGGAATTGTCCGCGGCGGGGGGAGCCGCCGGCGGTCGCGCGGCGGCCGGACCCCGGCCTCGGGCGGACACGGCTTGCGTGCGCATTTTCTTCGGCTACACTCACGATGCCCTTGGGGAATCAGGTAATTGGCGGCCATGCTTAAAAAACTACCTGCACTTTTTGCCGGATTGCTCGTCGCGCTCACGGCTTTTGCCGTCAGCGAGTCGGAGCTGCGCAACGGACACCCCGACACCTATACGGTGAAGCGCGGAGACACCCTCTGGGACATCTCGGCCCGCTTCCTCAAGAAACCGTGGCTCTGGCCGGAGATCTGGCAGGCCAACCCGCAGGTCGAGAACCCGCACCTGATCTATCCGGGCGACGTGCTCAACCTCTCCTATCTGAACAACGGCGGCGCCCGCCTGACCGGCGGCGGCCCCCGCGTGCGTCGCGAGCCGCTCGAGGATGCGATCCAGCCGATCAGTCTCAAGGACATCGAGCAGTTCCTCAAGAACATGCGCGTCGTCGACGAGAACACGTTCAAGGGCCTGCCCCACATCGTCGCGGTCGAAGAGAACAAGCTGCGCGCGGTCAACGGCAACCTCGCCTACGTGCGCGGCCTCGATGCGAAGCCCGGCGATGCGTTCGTGATCGTCCGTCCGACGCACCTGTACTACTCCGTCGAAGGCAAGAAGGGCAATCCGCCGACGACGCACGCGCGCGTGCTCGACACGACGCACGGCCAGAACAAGATGCTCTGGCACAACAATCCGGTCAAAAACATGTTCGGGCGGAACTCGAGCATCCTCGGCTACGAAGTGCAGGTCATCGCCAACGCGCAGGTCACGCGCACCGGCGATCCGAGCTCGCTGCTGATCACCTATTCCGACTACGAGATCCGTCCCGGCGACCTGATCATGCCGATCGAGGATCGCCCGTACGACTCGCAGTATTTCCCGCACGCGCCCAAGAGCGTGCCGACGAGCTTCGAAGTGCTCGCGTTCACCGACGCGCTCAACGCGATCGGTCCGAAGCAGGTCGTCGCGCTGTCGCGCGGTTCGGCCGACGGCATCGAGAACGGCCAGACCTTCTCGATCTACCACCCGGGCGAGCGCATCACGGACCAGTACAAATATCCCGAAGGCGGTGCGCGCAACTTCTTCAACCCGAACGATTCGAAGGTCACGCTGCCGGCCGAGTACATCGGTCACGTGATGATCTTCCGCACGTTCGACCGCGTGAGCTACGGCCTCGTCATGGACGGCCTGCGTCCGGTGCACCTGCACGACGTGCTGACCGCGCCGGAATGAGTCTCGCGCCGCGGAAGGCCAGGAATATTCCGAGCCTTCCGCCCGCCGTTTCCGAGCCAGAAGCGCCGGCGCAAGCCGGCGCTTTTTTTGTGCGCGTTCCTACACTGGCCGCATGAGCGCTTCGACGCCCGACACCGCCGAAACCCACGCCTGGCTCGTGCTGCTGCGCGCGCCGGGCCTGGGCGCCGCCGGCCTGCGCAGCCTGGTGACGCGTGCCGGCGGCGCGGCCGCGGCGCTGGCGGACATCGAGCGGCTGCGGCGCGAGTTCGCACTCGGCGACGAGACGCTGGCCCGGCTGCGCGCGCCGGACCGCGTGCGCGTCGACGCCGACCTCGACTGGCTCGCGGCGGCACCGGACCGGCGCCTGCTGACCTGGGACGACGCCGACTATCCCGCGCTGCTGCGCGAGGCCGGCGCCGCTCCGGCGGCACTGTTCGTGACTGGCGACATCAGCCTGCTCTGGCGTCCGCAGATTGCGATCGTCGGTGCGCGCAGTGCGACGGCCGGCGGGCTCGCGAACGCACGCAGCTTTGCCGCGCACCTGGCCTCGGCGGGGTTCGTCGTGACCAGCGGGCTGGCCGACGGCGTCGACGGCGCCGCGCACGCGGCCGCGCTCGACGCGGGCGGCGCTACGGTTGCCGTCACGGGCACCGGGCCGGATCTCGTCTATCCGCGGCGCAACGGCGCGCTTGCGGCACGCATCGCGGCCGCGGGCGCCGTCGTTACCGAATTCCCGCCGGGCATCGAGGCGCGCCCGGCACACTTCCCGCGACGCAACCGCGTGATCGCCGGACTGTCGCTCGGCGTGCTCGTCGTCGAGGCCGGCGTCCAGTCGGGCTCGCTGATCACGGCGCGCCTGGCCGGGGAGCAGGGCCGCGAGGTGTTCGCGCTGCCGGGGTCGATCCACAACCCGCTCGCGCGCGGATGCCACCAGCTGATCCGGCAGGGTGCGCGGCTTGTCGAGACCGCGACCGAGATCGTCGACGAGCTCGCCCCGCTCGCCCGCGCGCTCGGCGAACGGTTGCGCGAGCGGCTGGACGCTCCGGTGCCGACGGCCGAAGCGGGCCCTGTCGCCATGCCGGCAGCGGCGCGCGACGCCGACTACACCCGCGTGCTGGCAGCGCTGGGCCACGACCCGGTCAGCCTCGACGAGCTCGCCGCGCGGACCGGATTCGGCGTGCCGGCGCTGTCGTCGATGCTGTTGCTGCTTGAACTCGACGGCGATGTCACCAGTGTCGGCGGAGGGCGCTACCAGCGGCTCTGACTTCGCCGCCGCCCATGCTGGACCGCGTCGCGCTGTCATTCAGTCTGGCTTGACAGCACCGAGCGGCCTGTGTGCACGATGAAAAAAGAGGACGCCGGACAGTGCGTCCGCCCCATGCAATCGACCCAGCGGTTACCGGTACGCCGATAGCCCGCGCAGAGGACGCGCCACCCGCAATGGCCAAGAACCTACTCATCGTCGAATCGCCAGCCAAGGCCAAGACGATCAACAAGTATCTCGGCAAGGACTTCACGGTCCTTGCCTCCTACGGCCATGTGCGCGATCTCGTGCCCAAGGAAGGCGCCGTCAACCCCGACCAGAAGTTCGCGATGCAGTACGCGGTCATCGACAAGAACGAAAAGCATGTCGATGCGATCGCCAAGGCGGCAGCCAAGGCCGAAGCCCTCTACCTCGCGACCGACTTGGATCGCGAAGGCGAGGCCATCAGCTGGCACATCAGCGAGATCCTGCGCGAGCGCGGCCTGCTCGAGGGCAAGGACGTGCACCGGGTGGTGTTCTCCGAGATCACGCCCAAGGCGATCAAGGACGCGGTGGACCATCCGCGCGAACTCTCGCTCGACCTCGTGAACGCGCAGCAGGCGCGCCGCGCGCTCGACTACCTCGTCGGTTTCAACCTGTCGCCGGTGCTCTGGCGCAAGGTCCAGCGCGGTCTGTCCGCGGGCCGCGTGCAGTCGCCGGCGCTGCGCATGATCGTGGAGCGCGAGGAGGAGATCGAAGCCTTCGTCGCCCGCGAATACTGGAGCATCGAAGCCGAGTGCGCGCATCCGCGCCAGCCCTTCACCGCCAAGCTGACGAAGCTCGACGGACAGAAGTTCGAACAGTTCACCGTCACCGACGGCGACACCGCCGAAGCCGCGCGCCTGCGCATCCAGCAGGCCGCGCAGGGCTCGCTGCACGTCACCGATGTCAGCAGCAAGGAACGCAAGCGTCGTCCGGCGCCACCCTTCACCACCTCCACGCTGCAGCAGGAAGCCTCGCGCAAGCTCGGCTTCACCACCCGCAAGACCATGCAGGTGGCGCAGAAGCTGTACGAAGGCGTCAACATCGGCGACGAGGAAGGCACCGTCGGCCTGATCAGCTACATGCGTACCGACTCGGT
>NZ_DATIGT010000081.1:0-3579 GCF_035481375.1 Tahibacter sp. | reverse complement strand
CTTCGGCCTCGCGCAGCAGTTCCAGCGCCGATTCCGGCGCGCGCCGCTGCAGCTCGACCCGCGCACGCACGAGCAGCAGCGGCGCGCGCCGGAATCGGCGCTGGAACTGCTGCGCGAGGCCGAAGCGCTGCTGCCGGGCGCCAGCGAACCGCGCGAACTCGCGCTGCGGCTCGCCGCAGTGCGCGCGAACGCGGCGACGAGCAGCGGTGACTTTCCGCTCGCCGCGCAGGCGCTGGATACGGCCGACGCGCTCGCGGCGACCGCGGCCGAGCGCTCGTCGCTGACCGTGCAGCGCGCGCGCCTGCTGTCTGCGCGCGGCCGCGACGCCGAAGCGTCGTCGCTGCTGCGCAGCGTGGCCGCCGACACGCTGCCGCAGTTGCACGAGGACGATCCGCTGACCGCGCAGATACGCGCGCAGCTCGCGGGACTCGATTCCACCGCCCGCGCGTCGGCGGTGCCGCACGACGCACCGGACGATGCGACGAGCCTCGCCGCACGGCTCGACGCCTTTTCGCGCAATCTCGAACGCGCGCGTGCCGAAGCCGGCATCGACGCGCCGGCGCTCGCCGTCGACGCTGCGTCGCAGCAGGCGGTCCGCACCGCGACGGTGCCCGCGAGCGCACCGGCCGCGTCCGACGGGACGCCGGCGCAGCTGCTCGCGACCGACATTTCGCGCGCCTGCGAACTCAATACATACGGCCGCTACCGCGAGGCAGCGCAACTGCTCGACGTCGCGCTGGAGCGGCAGCGCAGCGATCCCGCGCTGCGCCACGGCGATGACTACCGCCTCGGCGCACTGGCCGCCGCCGTCGCGCGTCACGGCACGGCGCCGACGCCGGATTCGGCGCTGCGCCTGAGTCACGAACTCGCGCGCGACGTCTGGCTGACCACCGACGCGAGCCGTGCGCGCTGGCGCGAACAGACCGCGATCGCGCGCCGGCTCGGCGTCGAACGCGCCGAATGAGCCAGATGAGCGAAGTGAGCCGCGACGCCCGCCGTTCGATTTGCACGGCGAGCGCGGCGCTGCACCATCGGCGCGGCCGGCTTCCTGCGGCTCGCGTCTCCCGTCCGGCGCGGCATAACGATACAAAGGGAAATGGAGAAATTCTGATCGCCATGCTCGAACCCGCACGCGACCGCGACGGTCGATGCCGACGCCGCTTCCGGCCATCCGGACGCCGCGCGTCATGACGGCGCCCGCGATCACCGACCTGCTCGAGCGCTGGCGCGCCGGCGAGGCCGACGCCGCCGACGCGCTGATGCGCGCGGTCTATCCGATGCTGCGCGAGATCGCCGGGATGCGCCTGCGCCGCTACGCGCGCGGCGCGACGCTGCAGCCGACCGAACTCGCCAACGAAGCCTATGCGCGGCTGCACCAGGCGCGCGCGACCGACTGGCGCGACCGCGCGCATTTCTTCGCGTTTTCCGCACGCGTGATACGCAACCTCGCGGTCGATCACGTCCGCGCGCGCGGACGCGACAAGCGCGGCGGCGACGTCGTGCTGGTGCCGCTCGCCGATGCGCACGAGCTGCCGCAGCTCGCACCGGACGTCGACGTGCTCGCGATCGACCGCGTGCTGAGCGAGCTGGAACGCGAAGACGCGGAACTCGCGCAGATCGTCGAGCTGAAATTCTTCTCGGGCCTGGAAACCGACGAGATCGCCGAGGCCTGCGGCATTTCGCGCGCGACGGTCGTGCGCCGCTGGCGTTACGCGCGTGCCTGGCTCGCCGCGCGCCTTGCGGATCCCGGCGCGGACGACGCGCCATGAAGGCACCGAACCTCGCCGAACTCGAACACTGGTTCGAGCGTCTCGTCGATCGCGGCCCGGCCGAGATCGACGCCGAACTCGGCGCGCTCGCGCGGACCGACCCCGCGCTCGTCGCGCGCCTGCGCAAACTCCTCGCCGCCGACGCGGCGCTCGCCGACGCCTCGACCGAACCGGCGATCCCGCTGCTGCGCAGCGCGCGCGAAAAGTCGTGGCAAGGCCGCGAGATCGGCGACTGGCGCCTGGGCGAACGCATCGGCAGTGGCGGCATGGGCACGGTCTATCGCGCGACGCGCCGGCAGGCGCCCGATGTCGTCGTCGCGCTGAAGCTCCTGCGCAGCGATCGCGACGATCCGCACCTGCGCCGGCGCTTCGCGGTCGAACGCAAGCTGATGCGCCGGCTGCGGCATCCGGGCATTGCGCAGCTCGTCGACGCCGGCGAAACCGCGGCGCTGCAGCCCTACGTGGTCATGGAATTCGTCGACGGCACGCATCTGCTGGCCTATGCCGATCGCGAGCGTCTGGATCTCGAGCGCCGCGTCGGCCTGCTGCTCGATGTCTGCGCCGCGGTCGCGCACGCGCACGCGCGGCATGTCGTGCATCGCGACATCAAGAGCAGCAACATCCTCGTGACCGCGGACGGCCGCACGAAACTGCTCGATTTCGGCATCGCCAAGCTGCTGCCGTCGCCGCAGGACGGCGAAGCGGTCGAGCGCACCGCGACGGCGCAGCGTTTTATCTCGGTCGCGAGCGCGGCGCCCGAGCAGCTCGGCGGCGGACCGATAGGCCGCACCTGCGACGTCTATGCGCTCGGTGCGCTGCTCTACGAACTGCTCTGCGGCGAGCCGCCGCTCGCGCTGCACGGACTGTCGCCGGGCCAGGCCGAACTCGCGATCACACAGCAGGTGCCATTGCCGCCGTCCGAACGGCTCGCCGCCGTCGCGCCGCGCATCGGCAACGCGCGCGCACGCGTTCGCGCCTGCACCGACCGGCACGAACTCGGCGAACGGCTGCGCGGCGAACTCGATCGGATCGCGGCGAAGGCGCTGCACAAGCAGCCGCGGCACCGCCATCCGACCGTCGAGCGTTTCGCCCACGAACTGCGCACGGCGTTTCGCGCTGCCGATGCGCCGCCGCCGACGCTGCAGGAACGCATCGGCGCGATGCTCGGCAATCATCCGCAGGTCGCGGCGGGCATCGCACTCGCCGGTACGGCGCTCGTGCCGCTGGCCTGGCTCGTGCGCCGCATGCGCCGCGGCGATTCCTGAGCCCGCGCGACACGCTGCAACATACGTCGGACAACGGTGTCAAAGCCGCGGCCGCGACGGCATCATGCGTCCCGGCATCGGCGCTTCCGCGCCCGTCGACCGCAGCATCCGGGACCTTCGCATGACCGCTTCGCTCAGGGACGAACCTGCCGCCGCGCCGCCGCCTTGCCACCGCACACTGCTGCGCCGGCTCGTCCCGCTCGCATTCCTCGCACTGACCGGCTGGCTGCTCTGGCGCGAGTTCGCGAGCTTCGATCTCGTGCAGGTGCAGCGCACGCTGATTGCGGTTCCGACGCTGCCGGCGCTCGGCATCGCGCTGTTCGCGCTGTTCGCCGTCGCGGTCACCGGACTCGTCGACCTGCGCATCGCGCGCTGGCTGAACCTCGACGTCGGCGGCGCCGACCTGCTGCGGCTCGCCCTGATCGCCAACGCGCTCGCGAACACGGTCAGCCTGTCCGGCGCGACCGGCGCCGGCGTGCGGCTGATGGGACTCAGCGCACGCGGCGTCGACCTGCCGCGCGCGGCGGCGCTGATCGGCATGCAGG
>NZ_DATIGT010000080.1:0-7959 GCF_035481375.1 Tahibacter sp. | reverse complement strand
GTTCGCGGGCAGGGCAGCGGCGGTTTCGTTTTTACGATTCCCGATTCCGCCTACCGGCCGTACGTCGCCGTCAGCGTGGCCTTGCCGAGCGCATTGGCATTGAGCATGAAGCCGACCATCGCGCCGCTGGCGTTCTCGTCGAGCGGCAGCGTGTCGACGCCGAGCGCCCAGACCGTGAACTGATAGCGATGCGGCTTGTCGCCGGCCGGCGGCGCCGCGCCGCCGTAGCCGCTCTGTCCGTAGTCGGTGCGGCCCTGCACCGCGCCGGCGGGCAGCGTGCCGCCGGCACTGCCGGCACCGGTGGGAAGGCTGGTCGTCGTCGCCGGCAGGTTGACGACGGTCCAGTGCCACCAGCCGCTGCCGGTCGGCGCGTCCGGATCGTAGACCGTGATCGCGAAACTGCGTGTGCCTGCGGGGGCGCCGCTCCAGCTCAGCTGCGGCGACAGGTTGTCGCCGTCGCAGCCGAAGCCGTTGAAGACGTGCTTGTGCGGCAGGGTCGCGCCGTCGGCGATGTCGCTGCTGGTCACGCGGAAACCGGCGACGTCGGCGCCGATGCCGGACGCGGAGAGGATCAGGCTGGCGGACAGGAAGGCTTGCATGGCGGCGGACTCCGAAGCGAAAGGACGTCGCCGAGTGTAGCCGGAGCATGCGAGAGGGAGCCCGGATTGATCTCGATCAACAAGCGCCTCGGCGCGGACGACTAGGCTGCGTCCATCCTTCCTCGACACGAGAACCGCCATGCGTCGTTGTTTCCTCGCCGCTCTGCTGCTGACCGCCACGGCCGTCCAGGCCAATGACTGCGTGATCGACCTGAAAGCCGACGACGCTATGAAGTTCGATCGCAGCGAAGTCACCGTCGCCGCGTCGTGCAAGACGGTCGAGATCAAGCTCACCCATACCGGCAAGCTGCCGGTCGCGGCCATGGGCCACAACGTCGTGATCGCCGCCCCCGCGGACCTGCAGCCGATCGCTCAGGACGGCCAGAAGGCCGGCGCGGCGGCCAACTATGTCGCGGCCGGCGACAAGCGTGCGATCGCACACACGCCGCTGGTCGGCGGCGGCGCGTCGACGTCGGCGTCGTTCCCGGGCTCGGCGCTGAAGGCCGGCGGCGACTACGTGTTCTTCTGCTCGTTCCCGGGACACTGGGCGATCATGAAAGGCAAGCTCGTCGTCAAGTGACGCGAGCGTGCGCCGGGCTCCGCGCCGCAGGCCGCGGGTCCGGCCCGATCGCACGACCGCAAGGTCATTCGCCTCCATCCGCATTCTCAGATCGCGCCGTCGCGCGCGGTCCCGGCGCGGCGCGGCCGGCTTTCGCGCCCTGTGGGAGCCGGTATGAACGCTGCAACCGTGGACGAGCGCTACAACGACACCGTCGTGCGCCAATTCACTCTGATGACCGTGGTCTGGGGCATCGTCGGCATGGCCGTCGGTGTGCTGATCGCGGCGCAACTCTATTGGCCGACGCTGACCGAAGGCATCAGCTGGCTCAGCTACGGCCGTCTGCGGCCGCTGCACACGAATGCGGTGATCTTCGCGTTCGGCGGCTGCGCGCTGATCGCGACGAGCTTCTACGTCGTGCAGCGCACCTGCCATGCACGGCTGTTCTCCGGCCGGCTCGCGAGCTTCGTGTTCTGGGGCTGGCAGGCGGTCATCGTCAGCGCCGCGGTCACGCTGCCGCTCGGCTACACGCAGGGCAAGGAATACGCCGAGCTCGAATGGCCGATCGACATCCTGATCACGCTGGTCTGGGTCGCCTATGCGGTCGTGTTCTTCGGCACCATCGTGCGCCGGCGCGTGAAGCACATCTACGTCGCGAACTGGTTCTACGGCAGCTTCATCGTCGCCGTCGCCCTGCTGCACATCGTCAACAACCTCGTGCTGCCGGCGTCGTGGACGAAGTCGTATTCGGTCTACACCGGCGCCGTCGACGCGATGGCGCAGTGGTGGTACGGCCACAACGCGGTCGGCTTCTTCCTGACCGCCGGCTTCCTCGGCATGATGTACTACTTCGTGCCCAAGCAGGCCGGACGCCCGGTCTACTCGTATCGTCTTTCCATCGTCCACTTCTGGGCGCTGATCGCGATCTACATGTGGGCCGGCCCGCACCATCTGCAGTACACCGCGCTGCCGGACTGGGCGCAGTCGCTCGGCATGGTGTTCTCGCTGATCCTGCTGGCGCCGTCCTGGGGCGGCGCGATCAACGGCGTCATGACGCTCTCGGGAGTCTGGCACAAGCTGCGCACCGATCCGATCATCAAGTTCCTCGTCGTCGCGCTGTCGTTCTACATGATCGCGACGTTCGAAGGTCCGATGATGTCGATCAAGACGGTCAACTCGCTGAGCCACTACACCGACTGGACCGTCGGCCACGTGCATGCCGGCGCGCTCGGCTGGGTCGCGATGATCTCGCTCGGCGCGGTCTACGCGATGTGGCCGCGGCTGCTGGGTCTCCAGGCGATGCACTCGACGAAGCTCATCGACGTGCACTTCTGGGTCCACACTGTCGGCGTCGTATTCTACATTGCGTCAATGTGGATAGCCGGCGTCATGCAGGGCCTGATGTGGCGCGCGACGAGTCCCGACGGAACGCTGACCTACAGCTTCGTCGAGTCGCTGGCAGCGACCTATCCCTACTACCTGATCCGCCTGTGCGGCGGCCTGCTCGTGCTCGCCGGCATGGGCGTCATGGCCTGGAACGTCTGGCTGACCTGGCGCGACGCGCGCAGCACCGAGGACACCGCCGTGCTGCCGCTCGCCGCGGTCCAACACTGAGGGCGCCATGAGCGAATACTTTCACGCGAAGATCGAAAAGAACGTCGGCCTCATGGCCGTGCTGATCGCCGTCGCGATCAGCTTCGGCGGGCTCGCCGAGATCGTGCCGCTGATGTACCAGGCCGAGACCATCCGGCCGCTGCCCGGCGTGAAGCCGTACCCGCCGCTGGAACTCGCCGGCCGCGACGTCTACGTGCGCGAGGGCTGCTACAACTGCCACTCGCAGATGATCCGCACGCTGAGGTTCGAGACCGAGCGCTACGGGCACTACTCGCTCGCCGGCGAGTCGGTTTACGACCGGCCGTTCCAGTGGGGCAGCAAGCGCACCGGGCCCGACCTCGCGCGCGTCGGCGGCCGCTATTCCGACGACTGGCACCGCGTGCATCTGATGAATCCGCGCGACGTCGTGCCCGAATCGAACATGCCGGCGTACGCCTGGCTCGCCGACGCGCCGCTCGACGCGGCGTCGGTGCAGCGGCACGTCGAAACGCTGCGGCGCCTCGGCGATCCGTATTCCGACGACGACGTCGCCGGCGTGCGCGCCGCGCTCGAGGGCAAGACCGAACTGGATGCCGTGATCGCCTATCTGCAGGCACTCGGCAAGCACGCGCCGACGCGCGATACGGCCGCCGCGACGGCGGGAGGTGGGCAATGAACGCGGGCAATCTTTCGGGCGCGGCCACGGCCGTGCTGCTGGCGATCTTCATCGCCGGCTGGATCTGGGCCTGGAGCGGCCGGCGCCGCGACGATTTCGACGCAGCCGCGCGGCTGCCGCTCGAGGACGAACCGAAGGAGCGCCGGCAATGACTGCGTCGTGGTCGTGGTACGTCATCGCGCTCGTCGTGCTGAACATCGCCGGCAGCGCTTGGCTGCTCTGGTTCACCGGCAGGCGCCGTCCCGGCGACCCGGCGCCGGAACAGACCAGTCACTACTGGGACGGCGACATCACCGAGTACAACAAGCCGATGCCGCGCTGGTGGATCGGGCTGTTCTATCTCACGATCATTTTCAGCATCGGCTACCTTGTGTACTTCCCGGGCTTCGGCAACTTCAGCGGTACGGCGCAGTGGTCGTCGCAGCGCGAGCATGACGCCGAGCGCGCCGAGAACGACCGCCGCATCGAAGCGGCGTTCGCGCCGTTCGCCGAGCGGCCGATCGAGCAGCTCGCGGGCGATCCGGTCGCGCGCCGGCTCGGCCAGTCGCTGTTCGCGAACCACTGCGCGGCCTGCCACGGCGCCGATGCGCGCGGCGCGCGCGGCTTCCCCGACCTGACCGACGCGGTCTGGCACTGGGGCGGCGCGCCCGCGGACATCCTGACCACGGTCAGCGACGGCCGCCAGGCCATGATGCCGCCGCTCAAGGCGGCGTTCGCGAACGATGCCGAGATCGACGAGACCGTGGCCTACGTGCGTTCGCTGTCGAAGCAGACCGTCGACGCGGCCCTGGCCGAGCGCGGCGCGCCGCGGTTCGCGGCGACCTGCGCGGCCTGCCACGGTCCGGACGGGAAGGGCAACGCCCTCATGGGCGCGCCCGACCTGACCGACGGCTACTGGCTCTACGGCGGCGACGCCGCGACGGTCCGCGCGACCGTCGTCAACGGACGCAGCGGCCAGATGCCGGCCCACGGTCCGCTGCTCGGACCGGCGCGTGCGCGCGTCGTCGCAGCCTGGGTCTACGGCCGTTCGCGCGAGGCCGCGGCGCAATGACCACCGAGCGTCCCGGCGACTGCCCGCCGCGTCCGGCGCTGCAGCGCTGGGGCGCGATTCTCTGGCCGAGCTTCTTCTCGGCCGGCGTCTGCACGATGGTGTTCTTCGCGCTGGTCGACCCGCTGGAGTGGCGCGACCTGACGCTGCCGGGCTGGGACATCGGCCGCGAATGGGGTTATACCTTGGGATTTTTTGCCTTCTGGTCGGCGACTGCGAGTTCCAGCCTGTTCACCTGGTGGCTGCTGCGTCCGGCCAGCCGCTTCAACCGCTCGCGCGGAGGCGGCCGGTGACGCGCTCGATCCCGATCGCGCTCAGGGACGAGCCGGCCGGCCTCTACCAGGCCGAGCGCAAAGTCTATCCGCGCGAGATCCGCGGCCGCTTCGACACGCTGCGCCGCATCGCCGTCGTCGCGCTGCTCGGCATGTACTACGTGTTTCCGTGGCTGTCCTGGGACGGCCGCCAGGCCGTGCTGTTCGACCTGCCGGCGCGCAAGTTCCACGTGTTCGGCCTCGTCCTGTGGCCGCAGGATTTCATCTTCCTCGCGCTGCTGCTGATCGTCGCCGGCGTCGCGCTGTTCTTCTTCACCGCGGTCGCCGGGCGGCTGTGGTGCGGCTACGCCTGTCCGCAGACGGTCTGGACCGAAGTATTTCTCTGGATGGAGCGCTGGACCGAAGGCGACCGCGCGCGTCGCATGCGGCTCGATGCCGGCCCGTGGACGCGCGAGAAACTGCTGCGCAAAGGTTCCAAACATCTGCTCTGGCTGGTTTTCGCGTTGTGGACCGGATTCACGTTCGTCGGCTTCTTCACGCCGGCGCGCGATCTCGCCGCGCGGCTGCCGGCGCTGGGCTGGAGCGGCTGGGAAACGTTCTGGACGCTGTTCTACGCGCTCGCGACCTGGGGCAATGCCGGCGTGCTGCGCGACCAGGTCTGCAAGTACATGTGCCCGTACGCGCGCTTTCAGGGCGCGATGTTCGACCGCGACACGCTGATCATCGCCTACGATCCGCGGCGCGGCGAACCGCGCGGCTCGCGCAAGCGCGACATCGGCAGCGTGCAGGCGCGCGGCCGCGGCCTGCTGCCGCCGGCCGAGGCCGAGCGCTGGCTCGTGCAGGCGAACCGGTTCGAGAGCGCAGCGATGCGCGCGCTCGACGTGCGGCGCACGACTGCCGCGTTCGATCACGCCGAGCCGGCGCTGCCGGCGCCGCAGCCGGCCGATCTGGGCGACTGCATCGACTGCACCTGGTGCGTGCAGGTCTGTCCGGTCGGCATCGATATCCGCAATGGCCTGCAATACGAGTGCATCGCCTGCGGCGCCTGCATCGACGCCTGCGACCAGATCATGGACAAGGTCGGCTACCCGCGCGGCCTGATCCGCTACACCACGCAGAACGCCGTTGACGACCGGCCGACGCGCGTGCTGCGGCCGCGCGTGCTGATCTACGGCACGCTGCTCGCCGTGCTCGCGCTGGGCTGGGGCGTCGGCGTCGTGCGCCGCGCGCCGCTGACCGCCGAAGTGCTGCGTGATCGCAATGCGCTGTATCGCGTCGCCGCCGACGGCCGCATCGAGAACGCCTACAGCCTCAAGCTCGTCAACAAGCGCAATGTCGCGCGGCAGCTCCGCGTGCGCCTGCTCGATGCGGGCGCGCTGCAGCTGCGCGACGCCGGCGTCATCGAAGCCGCGCCCGAGAGCGTGCACAACGCCGCGCTGACGGTCGCGGCACCTGCCGGCGCCGTGCACGGACGCCGCGCGCTCGAACTCGTCGTCGAAGACGTCGAACGCGGCGACGCGGCGTCGGCGCGCACCGCCTTCTTCGGACCTTCGCCATGAACGCCCCTGCCGCATCGCCGCGCCGCGCCTGGCGCGAACCCATGGTCTGGTTGGTCGCCGGGCTGCCGCTGCTGTCGATCGTCGCCGGGGTCGGACTCGTCGTCGTCGCGGTGCGCAGCGGCAACGTCGATGCGCTGAGCGGCGGCGTGCGCCGCACGGCGCAGGTGCAGGCCGAGGACACGCACGCCGACGAGGAGGCGCTGCGCAGGAACCTGACCGGCACGCTGCGGCGCGATGCCAACACCGTCGTCGTCGCGCTGCACGGCGATGCCGGCGATATGTCGACGTTGCGTCTGCGCCTGCTGCATCCCGGTGCCGCCGCGCGCGACGTCGAACTGACCCTCGAACGCATCGCGCCGCGGCGCTGGCACGCGATTGACCTGCCGGCCGCGGCGAACGCGTGGAATCTGCGCGTCGAACCCGAAGACGGCCGCTGGCGTCTTGCCGGCCGGCTCGGCGCCGACGCGGCCGACGCGACCTTGCGACCGCTATGGCAGCGCTAGTCGCCGGATTGCCCGCGGGCTGTTTCCACTGCGGCGAGCCGCTGCCGGCGCAGGCGCTCGCGCTCGACGTCGACGGCAGCGAGCGCCTGTTCTGCTGCGACGGCTGCGGCGCCGCCGCGCGCTGGATCCGCGATGCGGGGCTCGGCCAGTACTACCGCCTGCGGCGCAGCGATGCGGCGCGCGTCGCAGGCGACGAGGATTTCCGCGCCTGGATGCAGCCCGACGTGCTGGCTGAGCATGCCGCGCCCGTGGCCGGCGGCATGGAAATCGTCGTGCTCAGCGACGGCCTGCGCTGCGCGGCCTGCGCCTGGCTCATCGATCAGGCGCTGACGCGCGAGCCCGGCGTGCTCGATGTCGCCGCGAATGCGGTGACCGGCCGGATCCGGCTGCGCTGGGATCCGGTACGAGTGGAATTGTCCACGCTGCTGCAGCGGCTCGCCGCGCTCGGCTTCGCGCCGGCGCTGGCGACCGGCACGGCCGCCGAGCAGGCGCGCCGGCGCGAACGGCGCCGCGATCTCGTGCGCCTTGGACTCGCCGGCCTCGGCGCGATGCAGGCGATGATGTTCGCCGAAGCGCTGTATCTCGACGTCGGCGCGCAGATGCCGCTCGCGACGCGCGACTTCCTGCGCTGGATCGCGCTGCTCGTGTCCACGCCGGTCGTGTTCATCGCCGGCTGGCCGTTTCTCGCCGGCCTCGCGCGCGGCCTGCGCGAACGCCGCGCGACCATGGACGTGCTCGTCGGCGGCTCCATCCTGCTGGCGTATTTCGCAAGCGTCGTCGAGACGCTGCGCGGCGGCACGCACGTCTGGTTCGATGCGGCCGTGATGTTCGTGTTCCTGCTGCTGACGGCGCGCCTGCTCGAACAGTGGGCGCGGCGCCGCGCGACCGCGCGCGCCGACACGCTGGCCCGCGCGCGGCCGGTGTTCGCGCGGCGCGAAGGCGCCGACGGCGGCATCGAACGCATCGCCGCGGCGCAGATCCGCGTCGGCGACGTGCTGCATGTCGACGCCGGCGAGACGCTGCCGGCCGACGGCGAGCTGCTCGACGCCGACGCGTCGCTCGACGAAGCCCTGCTCAGCGGCGAATCGCTGCCCGTCGTGCGTCGCTGCGGTCAGCGCGTGGCGGCCGGGAGCGTCTGTCGCGACGCGCC
>NZ_DATIGT010000079.1:0-25773 GCF_035481375.1 Tahibacter sp. | reverse complement strand
GCTCGCCGCGATGCGGCAGCGTGATGCGCTCGCGCACGTCGCGCCACAGCGGCGCGAGAAACGTCGGCGCCGGCACGTCGTCGCGCCCGGCGCTCCAGGCCTGCAGCCAGTCGGGCCGGTAGACGAGATAGCGCACGTAGATCGCGGCGATCCGGTCGGCCAGCTGAAAGCGCCGCCGCGGCGCGTCGACGCCGCGCAGATAGCGCCGCACCGACGCGTCGCCGACCTGCGGCAGCAGCTCGTGCACGCGCCAGCGCAGCGCCTCGCGCCGATACGGCCGCAGCGTGATCGCGGTTTCGCCGAGCAGGCGGCGCGCGAGCTGGTCGAACCAGGCGCTCGGCAGTTCGATCGCGATGTTCGCAGCGATGCCGCCGGCACCGCGCTCGCGCGCGATCGCACGCGCGAGCCACTGGCGGATGCCCGGATGCGCCGCGATCACGTCGAAGGGCTGCAGCGGCTGCGCCGGCGGGGCCGCGTCCATCAGGCTCAGCAGCGGCGGCAGCAGCGCCTCCAGCCGGCTGGCGCGATAGACGATGATTCCGTGCTGCATGGACCCGCGGCTCGTGGACGAGCCCGCAGCCTAGCGCAAGCGGGCATGCGATGGGTCTTTTCGCGGGCCTCGCCGCCGGCGCGCCGCGTCGACACGGCGTTGATAGCTGCGCCTGCTTTCCCGGCTACGCTGTCGCCGCCGCCGGCCCGGCGCGCTGGCTGCGGCGACCGGCCGAGCGCTCGGCCGCCCTCGCCCATCGCAACCGCCTGACCTTCGCGCTCGTCGCACTCGCCGGCGTCATGCTGCTCGTGCTCGCGACGTTCTTCGCGCTGCAGTGGCGCGCCAAGCAGCGCCTGCAGGCCGCCTACGAACGCTACCGCGGCAAACGGCGCTATCGCATGCTCGCTGACAATTCGCGCGATCTCGTCGTGCGCCTGCGCGCCGACGGCCGGCGGCTCTACGTGCCGCCGCCGGCGAAGAAAATGCCCGGCGGGACGCCCGAAGAACTCGTCGAACCGCGCTCGGCCTGCAGCGAATACGGAACTCGTGCATCCGGACGATCGCGCGCCGCTGCGAGCCGTGCTCGCGCGGCTCGTCGGCGACGAAGTCATCGTCGAGTTCGCACGCCGGCTCGGCGCCTGCCTGCGCGCCGAAGATCCCGTCGCGCGGCTCGGCGGCGACGAATTCGTCGTGCTGGTCGAGGATCTCGAAGGCGCCGTCACGGCGGAAGCCATCGCCGCGAAACTCCTCGTCGCGATGCACGACGACGTCGCGACCAGCGACGGTCCGATCCGCATGACCACCAGCGTCGGCGTCGCCGTCAGCCACGGCGGCATCGATCCGATCGCCCTCGTCGCGCTCGCCGACCAGACGCTCTACGCCGCCACGAGCGCCGGCCGCAATACCTATCGTGCGCAACGCGGAGGAATCGGCTGGCGCCGAAGAACGGCAGGTTGCGCCGAGCGCGGCGAACTGCAACATCGCGGCGCTCGCGCGAGCCGCCCCGCATGACGCCACATCCGAT
Source organism: Tahibacter sp. (assembly GCF_035481375.1). Classification (GTDB taxonomy): domain Bacteria; phylum Pseudomonadota; class Gammaproteobacteria; order Xanthomonadales; family Rhodanobacteraceae; genus Tahibacter. The sequence goes on along the minus strand of NZ_DATIGT010000079.1, from coordinate 24,259 downwards.
GGTTCCGCTTCGCCGCCGAAGATTGGCCGGAAATGCCCCTCTTCCCCTCTTGCGGACACTTATGCTCATTCGTAGCATAACCGCACGTCACGGATAGACCGCGACGCTTCCATCCGCATCGAGGGATTCTCATGCGCTTCGACTATCTGGTTTTCATCGGCCGTTTCGAACCCTTCCACAACGGCCATCTCGCCGTGCTGCGTCACGCGCTGGCCATCGCCGGCAAGGTGATCGTCCTGATCGGTTCGGCCGGCAAGCCGCGCAGCACACGCAATCCCTGGAACGCCAACGAGCGCGACGTCATGATCCGCGCCGCCGCCGGCGCTGACGCGGACCGCCTGCTGCTGCAGCCGCTGGCCGACCATCTCTACAACGAAGCCGCCTGGATCGGCGCCGTGCAGCGCCAGGTCGCCGCGGCGATCGCCGCCGACGGCGGCAGCGAGGCGGCGCGCATCGGCCTTGTCGGCCGCGACAAGGACGCGTCGAGCTACTACCTGCGCGAGTTTCCGCAATGGGAACTGTGCAATGTGCAGCATTGTGAAGTCATGTCGGCGACCGAGATCCGCGAGCACCTGTTCAGCGCCGACGAAGGCGGCCAGCTGCTGATCCGCGCGAACGTGCCCGCGCCGGTCTGCGCGATGCTCGAAGCGTTCCGCCGCACCCCTGGCTATGCGCAGCTTTCGCGCGAATTCACGTTCCTGCGCAACTACCGCAAGGCCTGGGACGGCGCGCCGTATCCGCCGACCTTCGTCACCGTCGATGCCGTCGTGGTGCACAGCGGGCACGTGCTGCTCGTGCGCCGCGGCGCCGAGCCCGGCAAGGGCCTGTGGGCGCTGCCGGGCGGCTTCGTCGGCCAGGAAGAGATGCTGCTCGACGCCTGCCTGCGCGAACTGCGCGAGGAAACGCGGCTGAAGATTCCGGCCGCCGTGCTCAAGGGCTCGCTTGCCGGCCAGCGCGTGTTCGACCATCCGGACCGCTCGCAGCGCGGTCGCACGATCACCCACGCGTTCCACTTCGCGTTCACCAGCGGAGAACTGCCGCCCGTGCGCGGCAGCGACGATGCGGCCAAGGCGCAATGGCTGCCGCTCGCCGACGCGCTGAACCTCGAAGAGCAGTTCTTCGAAGACCACCATCACATCCTGCAGCACTTCCTCGGCATGAGCTGAAGCGCGCAGCGCACGTCGCGCGAACGTCGTTTCGCGCCGGCACCGGAAAGACCGGCGGCCGTCGAATTCGCGGAAGGAGATTCCGTATGCGTCACCTCGACAACCTGATCCTCAACACCGACAGCTACAAGGCCAGCCACTGGCTGCAGTATCCGCCGCAGACCGAAGCGACGTTCTTCTACGTCGAGTCGCGCGGCGGCGTCTACGAGCGGACCGTGTTCTTCGGCCTTCAGGCGATCCTCAAGGAGTACCTGAGCAAGCCCGTCACGCATGCCGACGTCGACGAGGCGCGCGACTTTTTCGCCGCGCACGGCGAGCCGTTCAACGAAGCCGGATGGCGCCATATCGTCGACGCGCACGGCGGGCACTTGCCGCTGCGCATCCGCGCCGTTCCCGAAGGCACCGTCGTGCCGACGCACCACGCGCTCGTCACGATCGAGTCGACTGATCCGGCGTGTTGCTGGCTGCCGTCGTATCTCGAAACGCTGCTGCTGCGGCTCTGGTATCCGGTCACGGTCGCGACGCAGAGCTGGCACCTGAAGCAACTGATCCGCCAGTACCTCGACCTGTCCTGCGACGATCCCGAAAGCCAGATCGGCTTCAAGCTGCACGACTTCGGCGCGCGCGGCGTGTCGAGCGCCGAGTCGGCCGGACTCGGCGCCGCGGCGCATCTCGTGAATTTCCTCGGCACCGATACGGTGTCGGGCGTGCTCACGGCGCGCGCGTATTACGGAGAGCCGATGGCCGGCTATTCGATCCCGGCGGCGGAACACTCGACGATCACGAGCTGGGGCCGCGACCGCGAGGTCGATGCGTACCGCAACATGCTGCGCCAGTTCGCGAAGCCCGGCGCGCTCGTCGCCGTCGTCTCGGACAGCTACGACATCTACACCGCGATCCGCGAGCACTGGGGCAAGACGCTGCGCGAGGACGTCATCGCGAGCGGCGCGACCGTCGTCGTGCGTCCCGACTCGGGCGAGCCGGTCGATGTCGTGCACCAGTGCCTCGTGCTGCTCGACGAGGCCTTCGGCCACACCGTCAACGCCAAGGGCTACAAGGTGCTCAGGCACGTGCGCGTGATCCAGGGCGACGGCATCAATCCCAACAGCATCCGCGCGATTCTCGAACGCATCACGAAGGCCGGCTACGGCGCCGAGAACCTCGCGTTCGGCATGGGCGGCGCGCTGTTGCAGGGCATCAACCGCGACACGCAGAAATTCGCGCTGAAGTGCTCGGCCGCGAAAATCGGCGGACAGTGGATCGACGTGTTCAAGGCGCCGCTGACCGATCCGGGCAAGCTGTCCAAGCGCGGCCGCCTCGCCCTGCTGCGCCACCGCGAATTCGGCAGCTGGCGCACCGTGCCGATCGACGAATCGCTGGCCCGCCCCGAAGACCACGTGCCGGAACCCGGCTGGGAACACGCGCTGGAAACGGTCTGGGAAAACGGTACGCTGCTGCGCGACTGGACGTTTGCACAAGTGCGCGAACGCAGCAACGCTTGAACCGCAGGTGGGCCGAGCCGCAGGCGAAGCCCGACATCGAGGTATCGCACCAACGAAAAGCTTGCCGAAGCGATCCCGACGTCGCGACAACTCGGCGCCATCGCGCCAGGTCATCGATCCGGCGTCAATCGACGCGGAAACGCCGCGATGTCGGGCTTCGCCTGCGGCTCAGCGCCAACCTGCGTTTCGTCGATCGTGTGCGTCAGTCGAAATCGCGCGAATCGCCGGTGAGTTCGCGCACGCCGGAATCGCCGTCGCCGAAGCCGTCGCCCTCGTCGCGGCCGGGTTCCTCGGTGCCGCCGCCGTCGCCCGAGGACGTACCGTCGCGCGCGGCGCTGCGGGCGGCAGCCTTGTCCCAGCGGTTCTTGATCGGATTCGCGGTCTCTGCCGATTCGGCCGCGAGCACGAGGCTCGCCTTCACGTCTTCGGACAGGTCTGCCCAGTGACAGTCGTCGAGCGCGCCCTGCATCGCATAGAGCAGGTTGAGGCTCGGCCGGAAGCCGGCGCGCTTCACTTTCATGAAGGTGTCGATGACGCCGGTCGCGCGCAGATCTTCGATCGTGCGCACGCCGACCTGGCGCAGCCACGCCGCCGATTTCGGGCCGACGTTGCGGATTTTTTCGTTGCTAGCCATGTATTCCCCCAAACGATTGCCACGCCGGCGCGCCGGCATCCCCAGACAGCTCGCGCTACACGCCGCCGCGCAGCGACGCGAGGAAGACGGCGCACAGGCGCTCCATGCCGACCCTGTCGTCGTCGTCGAACCGCGCGGGCAGCGGACTGTCGACATCCCAGACGCCGATGAGACCGCCCGCGTCGTCGAACAGCGGCACGACGATCTCCGAGCGCGACGCCGCATCGCAGGCGATGTGGCCCGGAAACGCATGGACGTCTTCGACGACCTGCGTTTCGCGCGTCGCCGCCGCCGTGCCGCAGACTCCCTTGCCGATCGCGATGCGCACGCAGGCCGGCTTGCCCTGGAACGGACCGACCACGAGCTCGGTGCCGTCGAAGAAATAGAACCCGCACCAGTTCAGGCCGTCGACTGCGTTGAACACGAGCGCCGAGAAATTGGCCGCGTTCGCGATGCGGTCGCGCTCGCCGTGGAGCAGACCGCGCATCTGTTCGTGCAGGCCTTCGTAGAGCTCGGCTTTGCTGGCGGCTTCCACGGGCGCAAGTTCGAACATGAGCGGTTCCGGCGACAGGGAGACGCTTAGTGTAAACGACGCGCGTGCCGCGTAGTCCGGCGCGCCGGCGCACTCGACCGGCGACCGACCGCGTCGTCAGCGCACGTTGACGACGCGCGTGCCGGCGATCAGGTCATGCAGGCAGCGGCGGTCCTGACGGAAGATGAAAAGCGGATTGATGAAACCGACCAGAGGCCCGACGACCGGCACCAGCGAGGCGGCCTGCATCGGCAGATAGCGCAGTCCGAGCAGGCGCAGCAGCGGCGGCTTGTTGCCGTCGAGATCGGTGATGCGGATCGACACGGCACGCTTGCCCCAGGTCTGTCCCGACTGGTGCAGCGGCCAACCCTGGATCGCGACGAAGACGACGAGGCCGATCAGGCTCCAGAGCAGCAGGGTGCCGAACGGCAGGCTGTAGCCGTTCTGCGCCGCGTTCATCGCCGCCGGCAGGAAGCCGCCGAACCATTGGATCGGCAAGATGACGACCATCATGATCAGGCCGTCGAGCAGCGCCGCGCCGAGGCGCACCCAGCGGCTTGCGAGATCGCCGGCGTCGCTCGCGTCGGTGTCCACGCTGAGGACGCGCGTAGTCGCGCCGGCTTAGGGATTCTGTTCGTCCATCGCAGTGCTCCGCAGTCGGTTCAGGGTTTGCGCAGTCTGCCGCGCGCCAGCGCATGCTGCCAGCGCAATGCGATACTTCGCGGCCCCGCGGCCGCGCCGCGACGACGGCGAACGCATGACCCGCGGCGTGTTCATCACCGGAACCGATACCGGCATCGGCAAGACGCGCGCCAGCGTCGCCCTGCTGCGCGCCCTGGCCGCGCAGGGACTGTGCGCCGTCGGCATGAAGCCCGTCGCGAGCGGCTGCGAATACGTCGACGGCCGCTTCAGCAACGAAGACGCGCGTGCGCTGATCGCCGCCTCGTCAGCGCCGCCGGCCTATGAACTCTGCAATCCGTATGCGCTGCGCGATGCGGTCGCGCCGCACCTGGCCGCGGCCGCGGAGGGCGTGACGATCGCGCTCGACCCGATCCGCGCGGCCTACGCGACGCTCGCGGCCGGCACCGGCTGTGTCGTCGTCGAGGGTGCGGGCGGCTGGGCCGTGCCGCTCGGCCTGTCGCTGATGCAGGCGGACATTCCGCGCGCGCTGGACCTGCCCGTGATTCTCGTCGTCGGCCTGCGCCTGGGCTGCATCAATCACGCACTGCTGAGCGCGCGCGCGATCCGCGCCGACGGCTGCACCTTGCTCGGCTGGATCGGCAATGCGATCGACCCGATGCAGGCGCTGCAGGCGGACAATGTCGCGACGTTGCGCGAGCGGCTGGATGTGCCGTGCCTGGGGTTGATCGCGCACGGAGCGCGGGATGGTGCGGTGGGGGAAGCGGTTGTGCGGATTGCGGGGTTGGCGCGGGGAGCGGGCGTGGGGAGAAGCGGGAAGTGAGCGGGACGCGCATCGCGTCCCGTGCGTCGGCGTAATGCGGTTCGAGAATCGGCGCGGAGCGCCTCCGGATGTTGGCGCAATGCGCTTTGCTTATCGCGTCCTACGTTGAGGCGTCCGTTCCACGACTCGGCAGAACCCGCAATTCGCGGATTGCCGGCACGACTTCCGGCATGCGAAGCGACACACATTTGGCACAATACTGCCGCGTTCCAGATTGCCACCGCTACGGCGTCATGGGGGCGCCGTCAGGGAAGATCACGCATCGCCGGAGTCTCTCATGCCGCGCACCGCTCGCCCGTTCCGCCTTTCCCTGTCCCTGCTCGCGCTGACGGCCGCCGTCGCGGTGTCGACGACCGCGCACACGCAGGGACCTCCCGGCGGCGAGATGCCGCCGACCGCCGTCGAAGCCGCCAAGCCTCGCGTCGAATCGATCAGCGAAACGCTGGCCGCCGTCGGCACGCTGCGCGCCGACGAAGCCGTCACGGTGCGGCCCGAAGTTGCCGGCCGCGTCGAGGCCGTGCTGTTCGACGAAGGCCAGAAGGTCGCCAAGGGCGCGCCGCTGTTCCGCCTCGACGCAAGTCTCGTGCAGGCCGACGTCGCCGAAGCCGAAGCCAATGCGGCCAACAGCGGCCGCGAACTCAAGCGCGCCCAGGACCTTTCCGGCCGCAAGCTGATCGCCCCGGCCGACGTCGATACCAAGCGCGCGCAGGCCAAGGTCGACGAGGCGAAGCTCGCCTCGTCGCGCACGCGCCTGGGCAAGACCGAGATCCGCGCACCGTTCGCCGGCACGGCCGGCCTGCGCCGGGTCAGTCCCGGCGAATACGTGAACGTCGGCGACGCGCTCGTCGATTTCGTCGCGCTCGACACGCTGAAGCTCGACTTCAGCCTGCCCGAGGTCTACCTCGGCCGCTTCCAGCAGGGCCAGAAGATCACGATCAGCGTCGACGCGCAGGGCGTGCGCCGCTTCGACGGCGAGGTCTATGCAATCGCGCCGCAGGTCGATCTCGCGACGCGCTCGGTCACCTTGCGCGCGCGCGTGCCGAATACCGACAGCAGCCTGTTCCCGGGCCAGTTCGCGAAGGTCTCGCTCGAAGTCGGCTCGCGCGACAATGCCCTGCTCGTGCCGGAGCAGGCCTTGTGGCCGCAGGGCAGCAAGCAGCAGGTCTATGTGATCCGCGACGGCAAGGCCGAACTCGTCGAAGTGAAGACCGGCCTGCGCAAGCCCGGTTTCGTCGAGATCGTCAGCGGCATCAGCGCGAACGACGAAGTGATCAGCGCCGGCCAGATGAAGATCGGCCCCGGCGCGAAAGTGCAGGCGACGCAGCCGGCCGCCGCGCCGGCCGCGCAGCCGGCGCCGGCCCACTGAGGACTTACCGCCATGGTCCTCTCCGATATTTCGATACGCCGGCCGGTCTTCGCGACCGTCGTCAATCTCGTCGTGCTGCTGATCGGCATCATCTGCTACGACCGTCTGTCCGTGCGCCTGATTCCGAAGGTCGACACGCCGGTCGTCACCGTCGCGACGGCCTACCCGGGCGCGAGCGCACAGGTCGTCGAATCGACGATCACCACGCCGATCGAGGAACAGCTCTCGGGCATCGAGGGCATCGACTACATCGGCTCGGTGTCGCGCGAAGAATCCTCGCAGATCACCGTGCGGTTCCGCCTCGACCGCGATCCGGACTCCGCCGCGGCCGACGTGCGCGACCGCGTCGCGCTCGCGCGCGACTTCCTGCCTCAGGAAGCGCGCGAACCCGTCGTGCAGAAACAGGAGGCCGACGCGCAGCCGATCATCTATCTCGCGTTCTCGTCCGACCGCCACGCCGAACTCGAAATCGCCGACATCGCCGAGCGCCTGGTCAAGGACCGCGTGCAGAACATCGCCGGCGTCGCCCAGGCACAGGTCTACGGCAACAAATATGCGATGCGCCTGTGGCTGGATCCGGCGCGGCTCGCCGCGTATTCGATGACGCCGGCCGACGTCGAGGCCGCGCTGCGCAAGCAGAACATCGAGATTCCCGCGGGCCGCATCGAAAGCACGCAGCGCGAATTCGCCGTGCTGTCGGAAACCGACCTGAAGACGCCCGAGCAGTTCGGCGCGATCGTGCTGCGCACCGGTGCCGACGGCTACGCCGTGCGCATCCGCGACATCGCGCGCGTCGAACTCGGCGCCGACCAGGCGCGCTTCCGCGCGCGCTACAACGGCCGCAACGCCGTGCCGCTCGGCGTGGTCAAGCAGGCCACGGCCAATCCGCTCGCGATCTCCGAAGGCCTGCACAAGCTGCTGCCGGAAATCACGCGCACCCTGCCCGAAGGCATGAAAGTGGAGATCGCCTACGACTCGACGATCTTCATCGACCGCTCGATCGACGAGGTCTACATGACGATCGGCGAAGCGATGCTGCTCGTCGTCATCGTGATCTTCCTGTTCCTGCGCTCGGCGCGCGCGACGTTGATTCCGATCGTGACGATCCCGGTCTCGCTGATCGGCGCGTTCGCGGTGATGTATCTGTTCGGCTTCTCGATCAACACGCTGACCCTGCTCGCGATGGTGCTCGCGATCGGCCTCGTCGTCGACGACGCGATCGTCATGCTCGAGAACATCTACCGCCATATCGAAGAAGGCATGCCGCCGATGCAGGCGGCGCTGAAGGGATCCAAGGAGATTGGTTTTGCGATCGTCGCGATGACCCTGACGCTCGCGGCCGTCTACGTACCGCTCGCGTTCTCGACGGGCCGCACGGGGCGCCTGTTCATCGAGTTCGCGCTGACGCTCGCCGGCGCGGTCATCGTATCGGGCTTCACCGCGCTGACCCTGTCGCCGATGATGTGCTCGCGCCTGCTCAAGCACAGCGAGAAACACGGCAAGGCCTACGAATTCGGCGAGAAGGTGCTGAACGGCCTGCAGTCGCGCTACGAGCGCACGCTGCGCTGGACGCTGCGCCAGCGCGCGATCGTGTTCGGCGCGGCCGCGCTCGTGTTCGCCGGCCTGATCGCGATCTTCGCGTTCAAGCTGCTGCCGGACGAACTCGCGCCGCAGGAGGACCAGGGTCTCGTGATCGGCTTCGGCATGGCGCCGGAAGGCTCGACGCCGGAATACACCGACGGCTATGCGCGCCAGATGGAGGCGATGTTCGCGAAGCTCGACGGCGTCGACCGCTATTTCCAGATCGTCGGCTTTCCCACGGTGACCCAGACCATCGGCTTCGTCGGCCTGAAGGACTGGTCCGAGCGCAGCCAGCCCGCGAGCGCCTACCAGGGCATGCTGTTCCCGCAGTTCATGGGCATCCCCGGCATCATGGCGTTCCCGGTGCTGCCGCCGCCGCTCGGCGCCGACGACTTCGGCCAGCCGATCTCGTTCATCGTGCAGACCACCGGCACCTGGGAAGACCTCGAGAAGATCAGCGACGGCCTGCTCGCGAAGATCCGTGAAAATCCGAAGCTCACGAACGCCGACACCGATCTCAAGCTCAACAAGCCGCAGCTGCGCATCGAGATGGACCGCGACAAGGTCGCCGCGGTCGGCGCGAGCGTCGACGACGTCGGCCGCACGCTCGAAAGCCTGCTCGGCGGCCGACAGGTCACGCGCTTCAAGCGCGGCTCCGAGCAGTACGACGTCATCGTGCAGGTCGACACGGAAGGCCGCCGCGTGCCCGAGCAGCTCAGCACGATCTACGTGCGCGGCGCCGAAGGCGGCATGATCCAGATGGCCAACCTCGTCACCGCGAACGAAGCGGTCGCGGCGAAGGAACTCAACCACTTCAACCGGCTGCGCTCAGCCACGATCAGCGCGGGCCTCGCGCCGGGGTACAGCATGGGCGAGGCACTCGACTGGCTCTCCGGCGCAGTCAAGGAGGTTGCCGCCGACGCGCAGTACGATTTCAGCGGGCAGTCGCGCGAATTTCGTGAGTCGTCGAGCGCGTTCATCGTGCTGCTGCTGCTCGCACTCGTGTTCATCTACCTCGTGCTCGCCGCGCAGTTCGAAAGCTGGATCGATCCGCTGATCATCCTGTTCTCGGTGCCGCTCGCTGCATTCGGCGGACTCGCCTGCCTCGTCATCGTGAACTGGATCGCCGCGACCGGACTCACGCACCAGGCCGGCAGCTGGAACATCTACACGCAGATCGGCGTCATCACGCTCGTCGGCCTCATCGCCAAGCACGGCATCATGATCGTGGAATTCGCGAACCAGCTGCAGGAACGCGGCATGACCAAGAGCGAAGCCGCGTTCGAAGCCGCACGCCTGCGTCTGCGCCCGATCCTCATGACGACCGGCGCCATGGTGCTCGGCGCACTGCCGCTCGCGATCGCCAGCGGCGCCGGTGCCGAAGCCCGCCACCAGATCGGCTGGGTCATCGTCGGCGGCATGAGCTTCGGCACGCTGCTCACGCTGTTCGTCGTCCCGCTGGTCTACATCCTGCTCGCGCGCAAGCACGTGCCGCAGGAAAGCTACGACGGCGAGCCTGCTGCGGCGCATTGATGGAACCCCGGCTCACCGCAACCTGCAGCGCGTAGGTTGCGGTGAGCGCAGCGAACCGCGACGTCGCCATCGACCGGGCGTTCGCGACGTTGCAGCAGCCACGGCTCTCCGCACGGCGAACCTGCGCCCGACTCGACTCCCGCATGCCGCTTCGCGTCATCGTCCAATCGGTCGTGATCGTCTGGACCAAGGCGACGCGTGGCGCGCCGCGTGCGCACGAGCGCGCCGCACTGCCGCGCGCATTTGCCGTGCCGTTCTCCGATGCCGTGTACCTGCACGACACGATCGCGATGTACGAACGCGAGGACTTCCGCCCACGGCGCACGCAGACCTCCGAGCGCCGCGTCCCGAGCAACGACGGCGCGCTGCAATTCCATTTCGCCGACAACACGCTCACTGTCGGCTTCTTCCCGTTCTGGGGCCAACCCAAACGGCGCGGCCAGCGCGACCTCGCACAGCTCTCGCCGAACGACTACGCGCGCCTGCGCTCCAACGCGCGTCACACCAGCTATTCGGGCCAGTACTACTCGGAAACCGTGCATCACATCGCGTTCGGCGAGCGCATACCGGAAAACCGCTTCGACGATGCCCGGCCGGAGCACGACGTCGACTGGATGGCGGATCTGTTCTGATCAGGGCTCCGAACGCAGCTCGTCCGCCATGCGCCAGAGCCACACACCGATCAGCGCGCGCGCGAGCGGTTGCACCGCCGGATAGATCCAGCCCGCGTAAGGCCCGGGCAGCACAGGGCCGCCGAGTTCTCCGACGAACAGCATCGCCGTGAGCGCCGCGGCCGCGGCGTAGAAGCCGGCGAGCACTCGCGAGAAGCGATGCCGGCGAATCAGCACGGCGGCATAGCACGCATTGCCGATGAAGAAGCCGATCAGCAGCAGGAAATACATCGCGTCCCAGAACGCGTCGTAGACGCCGATCTGTATGCGCAGCGTGCTGCGCGCGGCTTCGTCGGCGACGAGCCAGGCATGCCTCCAGCGGTCGAAGGCAACGAGGCTCATGGCCTGTTGCGCGGCTTCGGTGCCGGCCCAGAGCAGGAAGCCGAGCAATCCGACGAGCGCGCGTCCCGGCGCGATCCGGCGCAGTCGCACGGCGACCGCGAGCGCGGCCGTCGCGACGAGGAACGGATGCACGAGGTAGATCCACGCGCGCAACTGCGCGACCGGATCGTCGACGCGGGCCATGCGGCTGTCGAAGTCGGAACCGCCGGAGTACCACTGTGGCAGGAAGATCAGTCCGAGCGTCGTGACCGCCGTGAGCGTCGAACAGATGGCGGCGAAACGGTAGAACGCCGGCGTGAACGGGATGGGCGATGGCGTGGTCGTCATGCCCTCATTATTGGCGCAGGTACGCGGCGGCGGCCGCGTCGTCCACGCCTGTTCGGCGCACCGTGCGAACGGGACGGCGCAGCGCGTGCGCCGGGATGCGCGCCTGTCGACCTATCCGGCGGCCCGGCGGCGTTCCTGCAACAGCCTCATGACTTTGCGACGTTCGCGCCAAAGGTCTTGCGTTCGTCCTCGGTCAGGATTCGCGGCGTCGCCACTGGCGTGCCTGCCTGCACGTCGAAGAACGGATTGCGCCGATACGCGCCGCTGAGTTTTGCGGAGAACACGTTGCGCATGATCCGCAGGATGCCGAGGACGAGCGGAAGGCGCGGTGCCTTCACTTCGCCGCTGGCCGAACCGGTGTTGAGCGCGGTGCGCGCCGGACCGAACGCCGCATCGCGCTCGCTGTCGCTGCCGGCGAGGCAGTCGTGGACGAGCCCGACATACGGAAACTTCGCGTCGCGCGGCGTGTTGCCGATTGGCGTGTTGCAGCAGTCCGCGTACCAGCGCAGCAGGCCCTTGTCGCTCAGCGAGACGCAGCGCAGCTGATCGGCACCGCGTGTGAAGGTCAGGAAATCGGGCCGCGTAGCGACGATGTCGGTGCCGCCCTTCGCATCGAGCGTCAGCTCGGGCTTGCCGAGGAAGCGCGCGTAGGCCTGGCAGTCGCGGCAATAGCAGGCCGCGCGCGCGGCGCGCTGCGGATTGGCCAGCGTGCCTTCGAGGGTGCCGCAACGGCAGCGGACAGGGAACGTCATCGGGGAACTCCTTGCCGAATGGCGAAAATGGAAAGGTAGCCTGCCGTCCCGGCACTGTCATGGGATTCGGATGCATGAGACCGGGCCAACGTTGAAGCAACGCCGGTGAGCGGCACGTCGTCGATCGGTTGGCGGAACTGCCGCGCTCGCCCGCCGTCAGACAAAGCGGACACCTCCTCCGCGACTTCAGGAACGACACGATGCACTCTGGCAGCGGCGCACCCTCGCATCCTCGCACTGGGCGGCGGCGCGATCGGCGGCGCACTGACGAGCGTGGCGCTGCTCCGTATGAGCGGCGTCGGCAGCTGGCTCATCTGCCTTGTGGCGCTCGCGTTCTATAGCTGGGGCATCGTCTGTGGCCTGTTCCTGCTCGAAGCGCGCCCCGGTGCCGAGCGGATGAACCTGCACCTCTGGTTCGCGCAAGTTCCGATGTTCGCGTCGCCGCTCGCGACGAATTCGTTGAGCAGCGGCTTCTACGCCGGTGCGCTACTGCAGATCGATCCGTTCAAGCTCAACGTCGACGCGCGGATCGGCAGCACGTTTCGCCGCAATCTCCTTCACGACGGCACGCCGTTCGCGATCGGGATCAACGTCGCTGCGCTCACGGCGACCTGCGTGTCGGCGTTCGTATCGGCAGCGTCGATGACATAGCTGCGCCACGCGTGAAGCGACACACGTAGGTTGGGGTGGGCCGCAGGCGAACCCCGACATCGCAATCGCTACGCCGCGAAGAAAGCATGCCGAAGGAAGAGGTACGGCGCGATTCGACGGCCGGAGAACGATTCCTCCGCCCGACGTTCGCCGGACGCGACCACATCGATGTTGGGTTCGCCGCGCTCATCACGACTTACGTGTTGCGGCTCACGCCCGGCCCGACGGGGTCGTGGCCTCAGATTCTTCCCATGCGTCCGGAACAGTGGCTCCTCATGGGCCAATATCCACGGCCATCGCTGTGGGTCGCAGGAATTGGTTGTTCGCAGGCTCCAAAGCCGCTGGCGAACGCGCTGCTGCCAGCATGAGCCTGATCGCCACTGCCAAGCAGAACGGCCATGAGCCCTACGCATATCTCAAGGATGTGCTGACACGACTGCCGACACATCCTGATCGCCGCACTACCGGACTGCTGCCACATCGCTGGGACTTACTATCGCGGCTGCCGCTGCTGCGGGGAAGGTGGCGAGGCCGGACGGCTACAGCCCTACCTGGGAATGCTCAGTTGCACCCACACTGATCCGCGAAGATCCCAAAAAAAAAGCCCCGCAAGGCGGGGCTTTTCCAATGGGACATCTCGCTAGTGCGAAGATTCCCTGGTCCAAAGGACTTGCTCCATGCGCTCGAATGGTTTTTCGCTCACGAATCCATCGAGTCCAACGAACCCCTTGAGGATTCCCGGAATTTTCTTAATCTGCTGAGAAAAGCCCTTGTCGAACTCGGATACCCAAACTTCATGCCCGCTTGCGTCGAAAAAGCCAACCATGGTTTCTTCGTGCGTGATGGCATCTCGGGAAACTGCAATCACTTTTTCCATATCACCGAACGCCATCCGCTTCGTGTGAAGCCATCCCATTCGGCGGATCAGAAAACCGTCGGCGATTTCAACAACGGGCTTCGCGTCAAACATTTTCAGGACTCCCTCGTTGCGTCGTACGAATTTTCGGCAGCCTGCTCTCCGTAATGCCCCCGACTGCCGAGCCACCTAATCCCCCCGACTGTGGCACCGACAAAAGTTCCGAGACCCGGGCAACAAATGTATCAATTATGGCTCCAATATGAGCACCAGCTTCTCCGCCGCCAATAGCGCCAAGCGTCATTCCTCCCGCCCCTGCAACGAACCTTGCAGTTCCGAGCGGCGGTCCTTCACTCTCTTGAAGGCGAGTTTTTGAGCGGCCCGCAAAAAACGCCAGGATGCAACGGCGCTACGACTTCTTCTTCGCCAACGCCGCCTTCTCCGCCTCGGTCAACGCCCGGTGCGCATAACTGACGATGCGCGTAAGCCGCCAGCCGTCGGCGTTCTGCTGCCAGATCATCAGGAACTTCGCGGCACCTTCGCATTCGCCGGTTGCTAGCGAGCAGAAGCGGTGGTCACCTTCTTCGATCGCGCCGTAGCCTTTGACGGGATAGATCTTCAGCGTGCCGGGGATGAGTTCGCGGCGCACTTTGCCGCAGATGTTCTTCTGCGTATTCGCGATGACGGTCTCGCGGTCGAAGGTGGCGCCGCCCTGGTCGTGGAAGAATTCGACGTCGGGGACGAACAGGGTGCGGAACGTCGCCAGGTCGCAGGCGTTGTAGGCGTCGAACAGTTTCGTGTCGAGTGCGGCGATGGTTTCGGTGAGCGCCGCATCGGCGGTTCCGTCAGCGTTTGCAGCGGTCGACGGCGGCGCGGCGATCAGCAGCGCGGCGGCGGCAGCGGTCAGGAAAGAAGTGCGGCGGGCGGTCATGGGCGTCCTCGGCGTGCGGGTGGGATTCGCACACCCCGGATACGGCGTCGCGGGACGCGGTTGCAGGTGCGTTGCCTATAGCGCCGAGCAGCTCAGCGCGGTGTCGCTCCATTTCACGGTGATCTCGCCCTCGTGTTCCCAGAAGTCGACGTCGTCGGCCGCGTAGCGCGCGCCGCTGCCGCTCGGCGCGACGAAGGCGAGCGCGCGGCGTTCGCCCCAGGTCAGCATGACCGCGGGGGGGTCGGTGGCCGGATAGAACGCGGCGAGGAAGGGCTGCTTTTCGTAGCCCTTGCAGCGGTAGGCATGCGGCGTCGGCGCTTCGATGCGGCCGGACTGGATCTGCAGGTCGACGAGGCGCCGGCGATAGGCCTCGCGCAGGCAGACAGGCGCGTCGGCGGCGCTGCCGCAGTCGTTGCGCTTGCCCAGCCAGACCTTCTGCGCGGTGCGCTGGCGCGCCTGCTGCGCGGCAGCGGCGTTGCGCACCGTGTCCTCGAACGTCGTCGCGAGTTCGCGATCGAGTGCGCCGAGTTCCGGGCTCAGGCAGATCGCTTTCTCGACGGCCAGCGTGGCTTTCGCGCAGTCGAACGACGGGCCGTTCGTCGCCGTGACCGGCACGGGCTTTTCGATCGGCACGGCGACCGCGGGGACGTCGCCTTCGGTCAGCGTCCTGGTGTCGTCGAAACTCGCGAACGGCGCGATGACGACTTCGCTGTCACCGTTGCCGGGCGTGATCCCCTTGGCGGCGGCGGTCGGATTCGCCGGATAGGTCTTGCCGTCGAACGCGAGTTCGACGTCGTCGGCTTTCGCGCCGCCGCCGCCGACCCGCACGACGAGATTGCGCCAGCCGTTCGAGCGTTGCGGCGACACGGCGATCGGCGGATGGGTCAGGCCGATCGCGCCGACCAGCCGGTAGCCGGCTCCGGCCGGCGAGAACACGAGCGTCGGGCAGCCGCCGGTGCCGCAGGCGGTCGAGCCGACGACATGGACCAGAAGTTCGTTGCGGCCGTCGCCGTTGAGGTCGACCGAGCCGTCGACGTAGCGCGTCTCGCGGCCTTCCGCGACATAGTCCTTCTCGATCGCATGCCGCACGTCGGGCGGCAGCGGCGCCGCGGCGGCGCCGAACAGTGTCATCAGGACGGCGGATACCCAGCTCATCTGCATGGCGAATGGCTCCGGTCGGCGGCCGCAGGGGCCGGTCTGGCGAGGCGCGCGGAGCTTAGCGCAGCATCGGTTCGCGCGGCGTCACGATGCCAAGGCCGCGCCCGCTTCACCGGAACTGCCCGAAGACCGGCGCGCGAACTGATAGGCGCGCGCCGTTTTCGCCGCTAAGACGCAATGTGCACATTCGCACATACGCGAATTAGTCCTGATGGGGAATCCAATGACCGTCCATTCGCTGATCGGCCGCGTCGCGGCCGCGACGGGCGCGGCTGCGCTCGCGCTTCATGCCGGCCTCGCCGCGGCCGCCCTGCCCCTGCGCGCGAGCGCGCCGGCGTCGACCGACCGCCTCGACCAGATCTATTACGCGCAGCCGCACAACACGTATCTGCACAGCGACAAGCTGACGAACTGGCTCGACGCGGGCTATCGCACCGTCGAGATCGACGTGATCGACAAGGGCGACTGGGAGAACGATCCGAAAGGTCCGTACGTCGCGCACGGCGCGAATCCGGGCAACCAGAACTGCAGCGCCGCGAACGACGACCGCCTCGGCAACTGCCTCGACGACATCACCGGCTGGATCGGCCGGCAAACCAGTCTCACGGTGCCGCTGCTCGTGTTCGTCGACATGAAGCCGAGCGCCGATCCGGCCAGCGCCTGGAAGCCCGACGAGATCAAACTGCTCGACACCTTCATCCGCAACTATCTCGGATCGAAGCTCTACACCTACGGGAATCTCACCAGCCATCTCAGTCCCAACGGCAATCGCGAGGGACTCAAGAACAAGGGCTGGCCGACGATCGACGCGCTCAAGGGCAAGATCATCGTCGTGTTCACCGGCGGCTACTACGGCGACGTGAACGCGCGCATGAACTCGGCGCGCAAGCTCATGAACGAGGGCAACTACGGCGGGCCGACGGCGTTCCTGTGCCCGGATGTCGACAGCGACGATCCGAACGAGATCTCCGGTGCGATCGACGGCATTTCTGCGGCCGATTCGGCGTATTTCTTCTGCGGCAACATGAAAGCCGGCGACAACGACCAGTACGTGCTGAACCGCTCGGCGCAGTGGCGTCAGTTGATCCACCAGTGGGGCGCGGCCGGCAACTTCAGCAGTCTCGACTACGCCTGGAGCTACATCTCGGTCGCCCACGGCGCGAGCGCGATCGGCTGGGACGTGACCGAATCGCTGACCGACGCGAGCGTGTTCCGGCCGAGCTGGCTCGACAGCATTCCGCTCGTCGGCAAGCGCCGCAGCCTGCCGGGCTATTTCACGCTGCGCACGCACTTCGCGAACCAGTGCGTCGACGTCAGCGGCAGCCGGTGGAAAAACGGTACCGCGCTGCAGCAGTACACCTGCAACGACACCGACGCGCAGAAGTTCGTCTACACGGCGGAAGGCCAGCTGCGGCCCAAGGGCGACACCGACTATTGCGCGGACGTCGAAGGCGGCAAGGGCAAGCAGGGCGCGAAGCTCAACATCTGGGACTGCGACGGCGGCGAGTCGGAGAAGTGGGCGATCTCCGCGGCGGGGCTGTTCGCGAATCGCGCCGGCAATTGGGGCTATTGCATGGACGTCACCGGCGGCAGCCCGTCACCAGGCACGCGGCTGCAGCTCTGGGGCTGCAGCGCGGGCAACGTCAACCAGCAGTTCGATCCGCGCGAGGTGCCGGATTTCTGAGCCGAACGGAGCGGCGCGTGAGCGCCGCTCCGCACCGCCTCAACGCCAGCGGCGATCGACCGTGAAGATGGCCTCGCAGCCGCCGTCGACCCAGATGCCGGCGCGGTTCCAGCCCCAGGTGCGGCCTTCGACGCAGGCCGTGCCGGAAATCTGCCGCGCGATGCGCACGTCGCTGCCGCGGCCCGTGTCGACCTGACAGAGGTTGTAGTGGTAGTTCTGGCTGCCGCAGCGCACCGAGATGCGCTGGTCCCAGTCGTTGCCGGGACGCCAGTCGCCGTGGCGATCGCCGCGGCCGTCGTCGTAACGGTCGCCGCGCCCGTCGTCGTAGCGATCGTCGCGACCGCCGTCATGACGGCCGCCGCCGCGCCGTTCGACGCGGAAGATGCCGGCACAGCCCTGGTCGACCCAGACGCCGGCACGGTTGTAGCCCCAGGTGCGGCCTTCGATGCATTCGCTGTTGGAGACCTGATCGACGAGATACACGCGGCCGCCGCGACCGGTATCGACCTGGCAGAGGTTGTAGCTGAAGCTGCGGCTCTCGCACTGGAACTCGATGTCGCGGTCCCAGTCGCCGCGCTGCGCCGATGCGCCGGTCGCCGCGAGCGCGAGTCCGATCGCGGCCGTGCAGGCGGCCGAACGTACGTATCCTTTCATCGCTTTTCCTCCCCTCGATCGCCGGATCAGGGCCGGCGGGCCATGGTCTCGCGCCGTCCTCGGCGCGGGATCCGCTCCGGCCGCGCGCTGCGCGCCCGACCGCAGCCGCCGTTTTACCACTGCCGGCTCCGCTTGCGCGTCGACGTGCCGCGCACAATCCATACGGCGACGGAACAGGACACTAGAGATGGGCGAAATGCTCCGGCGCCTCCTGCCAGCGGTCGTGCAGCCCGTTGACGTAGGTGATCGGTGCGCGCGCGAGTTCCTCGTCGGCGATGTCGGTCAGGCAGCCGAGGTTGACGCCGTACATCTTTCCGATCGGCGTCTGCGTGCCGATGCCGAACGCGCGCACGCCGCAGTGGCGGCAGAAGTAGTGCTGGTTCTTGCGCGAATTGAACAGGTACTGCGTGAGTTCGGATTCGCCGGTCAGCAGGCGGAACTCGCCGTCGCGCGCGACGGCGGGCCAGAAGCGCGTGCGACGGCAGATCGTGCAGTTGCAGCGGTAGGTCGGCTCGGTCAGATCGAGGTCGGCCTCGAACGTGACGGCACCGCAATGACAACTGCCGTGGTAGGTCTTGCGCATGGGGCGCTCCGTGGAGTTGGCGAACGACGGTTGCTCCCTCTCCCCCGACCGCTGGTCGGGGGAGAGGGCTGGGGTGAGGGGGAGAAACGTCCGTGCAGCGTACTGACGGTCTTCGTATCGCGGGTAGACGTGACTGCGGCGCGACAACCGAACACCCGAGCGCGTCGCTTTTCCCCCTTACCCAACCCTCTTCCCCCAGGCACGCTTGGGGGAGAGGACTCGGCGCAATCTCAGGCCGGCTGCACGTCGTGCAGTTTCCAGACGCGGCCGGCCAGCAGGTTCAGGCGATGCTTGACGACCGCGTGCGGCAGTGCGGTGACGACTTCGACTTCGGTATGCAGGTCGGACTGTTCCGCGGTGACGCGCGCGTTCGCGTCGCTGGCGCCGAGCAGCGGGTCGACCGCATCGGGGTCGGGCTGCAGCGCCTTCCAGCGCTTCCACAGCGACGGTTCGCGCAGTGCCGCCTGCAGCGTGTTCGCGAAGCTTTCGGGGCTGACGCCGTGGAACGACAGCTCGGCGTTCTCGCCGCGCGCCTGGGAAAGATCGCCGATGCTCAGGAAGAAACGCTGCACTGCGGCCATCTGGATCTCCTCGACTCGGATGCGGAGCCGGCGGGCTCCGCCTTCCGCGCAGTCTAGCGCGATCGTTCGTGACGACCGCATGAGGCGTTGCGGCGCTTGCCGGATCGCGGGCCTGCGGCCGCATTCGCGTCATTCCTTGGTCGCAGACAGGACTTCTGTCCTAAGCCGGCGGGCGGCCGCTGGCCTAGGATGCGGGTCTGACCAAGGGAGACATCTATGCTGCGCCATCCACTGGCCCTCGCTCTGGGCCTGCTGCTCGCCGTGCCCGGCTTCGCCGCCGACAAGAAGGACGACAAGAAAGCCGACAAGTGGGACGTGAACGCGGCCCACGGGCCGACCAAGACGGTGAAGTTCACGACCGACGAAGGCACGTGGATGGATCTGGACGTCAGCCGCGACGGCAAGCAGATCGCCTTCAGCCTGCTCGGCGACGTCTATCTGCTGCCGATCGAAGGCGGCAAGGCCAAGCGCGTGACCAGCGGCCAGTCCTGGGACGTGCAGCCGCGCTTCTCGCCGGACGGCCGCGAAATCGCGTTCACGTCCGATCGCGGCGGCGGCAACAATCTCTGGCGCGTGCGCACCGACGGCAGCAATCCGGTGCAGGTCAGCAAGGAAGATTTCCGCCTGCTCAACAACCCGGTCTGGACGCCCGACGGCGAATACCTGATCGGCCGCAAGCATTTCACGGGTCAGCGCTCGCTCGGCGCCGGTGAACTCTGGCTCTATCACAAGTCCGGCGGCGCCGGCCTGCAGCTGACCAAGCAGAAGAACGACCAGCAGGACCAGGGCGAACCCGCGATCAGCCCCGACGGCCGCTACGTCTATTTCTCGGAAGACGTCACTCAGGGTCCGAGCTTCCAGTACAACAAGAACGCGCACGACACGATCTATGCGATCCGCCGCCTCGACCGCGAGACCGGCGAAGTCATCGATCTCGTCTCGACGCCGGGCGGCGCGGTGCGTCCGCAGGCCTCGCCCGACGGCAAGTCGCTCGCCTTCATCAAGCGCGTACGCGACAAGAGCGTGCTGCACCTGCTGACGCTCGACACCGGCGACGTGAAGCCGCTCTGGGACGGGCTCTCGCACGACATGCAGGAAGGCTGGGCGATCTTCGGGCCGTATGCGAACTACGCCTGGACGCCGGATTCCAGGAGCGTCGTGATCTGGGCCAAGGGCAAGCTCTGGCGCGTGGATGCGGCCAGCGGCAAGCCCGAGGCGATCGCGTTCAGCGCCGATGTGGAACAGACCGTCGCGGCGCCGCTGCGCTTCGAACAGACGCTCGACAGCGGCAGCTTCGCGCCGAAGATGATCCGCGACGCGGCGACGAGCGCCGACGGCAAGACGCTGGTGTTCCATGCACTTGGCCACTTGTGGACAAAGTCGCTGCCGGGCGGCACGCCGCAGCGGCTGACCAAGACCGAGGGCGTCGCGGAATACCAGCCGAGCTTCAGCGCCGACGGCCGCAAGCTCGTCTACACGACATGGTCCGACGAGAAGCAGGGCGCGATCGTCGAGCGCGATCTCGCGAGCGGCGCCGACCGCGTGCTGACGAAGACGCCGGGTTTCTACTATTCGCCGCGCTATTCGCGCGACGGCCAGTACGTCACCTGGTCCAGGCAGGCCGGCAGTTCGCTGACCGGCTCGCTGAATGCGGGCGAAGGCGGCGTCTACGTCATGGCCGTCAACGGCGGCACGCCCAGGCGCCTCACGCACGACGGCACCGAGCCGCAGTTCAGCGCCGACGGCAAGCGCGTGTATTTCCTGACCGGCGGCGGCATCAAGAAGAAGCTGCAGAGCATCGGCGTCGCCGGCGAGGAGCCGCGCGACGTGTTCGATCTGAAGTACGTCGACTTCGTCACCGTCAGTCCGGACGGCAAGTGGGTCGCGTTCACCGAACTGTTCAACGCCTATGTCGTGCCGATGCCGCAGACCGGCAAGGCGATCGAACTGAGCAAGGACACGACCGCGATTCCGGTCAGCAAGATCTCCGACTACGTCGGCTCCTACCTGCACTGGGGCAACGACAGCGCGAGCCTGCACTGGGTCGTCGGCAGCGAATACTTCACGCGCGAACTGAAAGACGCGTTCGCGTTCGTGCCGGGCGCGCCGGCCGAACTGCCGAAGCCGGCCACGCTCAAGGGCGTCGACGTCGGCCTGCGCGCGGCCGTCGACGCGCCGAGCGACGTCGTCGCGTTCACCCACGCGCGCCTCGTCACGATGAACGGCGAGGAAGTCGTCGAGGACGGCACGATCGTCGTCGAAGGCGACACGATCAAGGCGCTCGGCAAGAACGTGGCGGTGCCCGCGAACGCGCGCGTCATCGACGCGAGCGGCAAGACCATCGTGCCGGGCTACATCGACGTGCATGCGCACGCGAGCCATTTCTCCTCGGGCGTCGTGCCGCAGCAGAACTGGGCGTACTACACGAACCTCGCGTTCGGCATCACCACCATGCACGATCCGTCGGCGACGACCGAGACCGTGTTCTCGCAGGCCGAACTCGTGAAGGCCGGCGATCTCGTCGGCCCGCGCGTGTTCTCGACCGGCACGATCCTCTACGGCGCCGACGGCGACTTCAAGGCCGTCGTGAACTCGCTCGACGACGCGCGCGCGCACTTGAAGCGCATGAAGGCCAACGGCGCGTTCAGCGTGAAGAGCTACAACCAGCCGCGCCGCGAGCAGCACCAGCAGATCAACCAGGCCGCGCGCGAACTCGGCATGCTCGTCGTCGAGGAAGGCGGCTCGACGTTCAACTTCAACATCCCGATGATCCTCGACGGTGCGACCAGCATCGAGCACAACGTGCCGATCGCGCCGCTGTACAAGGACGTCGTGGATCTGTGGAAGCAGACCGACGTGCGCAACACGCCGACGCTGGTCGTCAGCTACGGCGGCCTGTCCGGCGAATACTGGTGGTATGCGCGCGACAACGTCTGGGAAGACAAGAAGCTCGCGCGCTTCTTCCCGCGCGAGACGCTCGACGCGCGCTCGATCCGCCGCGAGATCGCGCCGGACTGGGACTACTACCACATCGAGGTGGCCAAGGCGGCCAAGCACCTGCGCGACAACGGCGTGCGCATCCAGATCGGCGGCCACGGCCAGCTGCAGGGACTTTCTCCCAATTGGGAAATCTGGATGCTGACCCAGGGCGGCTTCAGCAATCACGAAGCGCTGCGCGCGGCGACGATCGACGGGGCGGACCTGCTGGGCCTCTCAAAGCAGCTCGGCTCGCTGGCTCCGGGCAAGCGCGCCGACCTCGTCGTGCTCAATTCCAATCCGCTGGAGAACATCCGCTCGACGATCGACACGCGCTACGTGATGGTCAACGGACGCCTGTTCGACGTCGACGCGGACATGGCCGAGGTCGGCGGCAAGCAGCGCCCGGCGCCGACGTTCTACTGGCAGCGCCACCGCGACGGCCGCACCTTCGGCACGGAGTACGGCCCGACCGCGCCGTGTCACTGTCCGAAGTCGGGCGTGGCGCACGACCACGACTGAGCGCACGCCGGCTGCTACCCTCGCGACGCAGTCATGCGCGGGAGGGCAGCCTTGCCGGCTTCACGTTCGCGACGACCCCGTGCCGCCTGCGCGGGGTTGTCGCTTCTGGGACTCGTCGCCGGCGTCGCCGGCGCCGGCGACTCCGTGCTCGACGCATGCCGCGACGCCGTGCGCCGCGATGCCGCGCACGCGCTCGTGCTTTGCGGCGAGGCCGAGCAGACCGCGCTCGCCGCGCGGGATTCGCGCATCGCCGGGCTGGCCGCGATCGAACACGCCGGCGCCGCGATCGCGCTGGCCCGCTACGAGGTCGCCGCGGCCGATCTCGCGCGCGCCGATCCGCTGCTGCGCGAGACGCAGTGGCGCGACCGGCACCGGCTCGAACGCCAGCGCGGCACGCTCGCGTTCCGTCGCGAGCGTCTCGCCGAAGCCGCGCTGCACTATGGCCGTTCGCTCGAGATCGCGCGCAGCCACGACGACGTCGCCGCGCAGGCGCAGGGCTGGAACGACGTCGGCATCGTCTATCGCCGCGTCGGCGACTACGCGCAGGCGCTCGAAGCATTCACGACGAGCCTCGCGCTGCGCGAGCGGCTCGGCGAGACCGACCGCGCCGCGGCCGTGCTCAACAACCTCGGCAATCTGCAGCAGGATCTCGGCGACTACGCCGCCGCGCAGACCTGGCTCGAACGCGCGCTCGCGGCCTACCGCGCACAGGACGCGCCGCGTCAGGTCGCGCATGTACTCGAAAGCCTCGGCATCAACGACCGCCATCTCGGCCGCGACGCCGGCGCGCGCGATCGTTTGCGACAGGCCTGGGACGCGTTCACGCAGCACGACGCACCGCGCGACCGGCTGCGCGTCGCCACGCATCTCGCTCGGCTCGAGGCGCGCCTCGGCGACGAGGCCACCGCGCAACGCTGGATCGACGAAGCAACGACGCTTGCTGCGACCCTGCAACAGTCGCCGTCGCTCGCCCTGCTGCTTGCGATCGCGCAGGCCGGCGACGCGGAAACCCCGCGCCGCACGCTGCGCGAGCGCCTGCATGCGAAGGCCGGCGATCCGCTGAGCGACCGCGTCGACGCCTGGGAATTCCTCGCCGCGGCGAGCGAGCGCGACGGCGACGCCGCGCAGGCGCTCGATGATCTGAAAGCGCTGCAGACGGCGCGTGCCGAACTCGCGCAGACCGCGCAGAACGAGCGCGTCGCGCAATGGCAGGTGCGCCTCGACGTCGCCGACCGGCTGCGCGAGATCGAGGCACTGCGCGAACAGAACCGCGTGCAGTCCGAGCGCCTGGAGAACGAACGGCTGCGGCGTTATCTGACGCTCGCGATTTCGCTGGCCGGGCTGGCATTGATCGCGGCCATGCTGCTGTCGCGGCTGCAGCGTCAGCGCGCGCAGGCCGCCGTGCAGCGGCTCGCGCTCGAACATCAGAGCGCGCACTACCGCAGCGCCGCCGATGCGCTGCGCGCCGATCGCCGACGCCTGCAGGCCCTCGTCGACCGCAGCGCCGAGGCGCTGCTGCTCGTCGACGCGCGCGGCAACGTGCTCGCGGCGAACCGCGCCGCGGGATCGCTGCTCGGCCGCGGCAGCGACGCGCTGATCGCCGCACCGCTCGCGGCGCTGCTCGGTCCCGACGCCGAGCGCCTCGGCGCGACCATGGCCGCGAGCGAGAACGCCGACGAGGAACGCGAGGAACATGGCGAGATCGCGCTGACCGCGCCCGGCGGCGCGGCGCTGCGCGCGGCGGTCGGCCTGCTCGACGACGCCGACGCGGAAGAACCGGTGGTCTGGCTGAAGC
>NZ_DATIGT010000078.1:0-23256 GCF_035481375.1 Tahibacter sp. | reverse complement strand
GGCCAGGAATACCTGTTCGAAATCCTCATTCGCATGGTCGGCAAGGACGGCCAGCTGATCTCGCCCGGCGTGTTCGTGCCGCTGGCCGAGCGCGTCGGCATGATGCCGAAGCTCGACCTCTGGGTGCTCAACCGGCTGCTGCGCTACCTGTCGGGCGTCCGCGGCGTGAAGGCGCCGATCGCGTTCCACGTCAACCTGTCGAACATGACGCTGGCCGATCCGGACTCGCTGAAACTCATCGAGGCGGCGATCCGCACGTCCGGCGTGCCGGCGCGCCAGCTCGTGTTCGAGATCACCGAAACGTCGGAGCTGACCAGCCTGCACAGCGCGCGCAAATTCATTTCGTCGCTGAAAAAGCTCGGCTGCCGCTTCGCGCTCGACGATTTCGGCACGGGCTTTTCGAGCTTCACGCACCTGCGTCACCTGCCGGTCGATTTCGTCAAGGTCGAAGGCAGCTTCGTCCAGGGCATGCCCGGCAGCGAACTCGATCGCAAGATGGTCGGCTCGATCACGCAGCTCGCGCAGTCGCTGAAGCTGCGCGTGATCGGCGAGCACGTCGACAGCTTCTCGACGCTCGAAGCGCTGCGCATCTCCGGTGCCGACTACGCGCAGGGCAATTACCTCGGCGAACCGCGACCGCTGCGCAGCGTCGATTTCGCCGCGCTGTTCCCGCATGGCTGAAGCGCCGCCGCAGGATTCCGCGCCGTCCCGGCGCGACGATCCGGAGGCTGCGCCCGCCGACCGCACGATACGACGCTGCCTCGCGGTGCTTGGCGCGCTCGCGCTGATCTGCATCGTCGGCCCGTGGTTCAGCCGCTACGGTGTGGATCACACGGACTGGGATCATCTGTCCGTTGCGCCCGGACTCGCGCACGGCCACTGGCTCGGCACGGACGCGATCGGACGCGATGTGTTCGTGCGTCTCTGCGTCGGCGGACGCCTGTCGCTGCTGATCGGCCTGCTCGCGAGCCTGGTCGCGCTCGCGATCGGGATGAGCTACGGCGTCGTCGCGGGCTATCTCGGCGGCGGCATCGATCGCGCGCTGATGCGGCTGCTCGACCTGATGGCCGCACTGCCGTTCCTGCTCATCGTGATCCTGCTGCTGACTGTATTCGAGCGCTCGCTGCCGCTGCTGCTCGCCGCGATCGGCGGTTATGTCTGGATGGACCTCGCGCGCGTGATCCGCGCCGAAGCCGCGCGCCTGCGCGGAGCTGCGTTCGTCGATGCGGCGCGGCTGCTCGGCGCCGCGCCGCGCTGGATCATGACGCGACACATCGCGCCGAATCTGCTTGGGCTCGCGCTCGTCTATCTGAGCCTCGGCGTGCCCAACGCCATCCTCATCGAATCGTTTCTCGGCTTCCTCGGTCTGTCGGTCGACGAGCCTGCGGCGAGCTGGGGCGCGATGCTGTTCGACGGCACGCAGGAAATGGATGCCGCGCCATGGACGCTGATCGCGCCGGCGGCCGCGCTCGCGGTGACGCTCGTCAGCTGCCAGTTCCTCGGCGAAGCGCTGCGCCGGCGTCTCGATCCGCGCCGGGCAGCGGCGTGAACGCGCCGCTGCTGCGCGTCCGGGACTTGCGCATCGCGCTGCGCGGCCGTCCGGCACCGATCGTCGACGGCATCGGCTTCGATCTCGCGGCCGGCGAATGCCTTGCGCTGATCGGCGCCTCGGGCTCGGGAAAAAGCATGACCAGCACGGCGCTGATCGGCCTGCCGCCGCCGGCCGCCGAAGTCGTCGGATCCATCGAATTCGGGGGTCAGGAACTCGTCGATGCCGATGCCGCGACCTGGCGGCGCCTGTGCCGCGGCGGCATCGCGATGGTGTGGCAGGACAGCCAGGCCAGCCTGCACCCGCTGCGTCGCGTCGGCGCGCAGATCGTCGAAGCGCTGGCACACGCCGGCATCGTCGGACGCGCTGCGCGCCGCGACCGGGCGCGCGATCTCCTTGCCGAAGTCGGCATCGATCGTCCGGAGGACCGTCTCGCGCAGTTTCCGCATGAACTGTCCGGCGGCCAGCGGCAACGCGTGTTGATCGCGCTCGCGCTCGCGGCGGACCCGCGGCTCCTGATCGCGGACGAAGCGACGAGCGCGCTCGACAGCACGGTGCGGCTGCAGATCGTCGAACTCCTCGACCGGCTGCGGCGACAGCGCGGCCTGGCGCTGCTGTTCGTGAGCCACGACCTCGCGCTGGTCCGGAACATCGCCGACCGCGTCGCCGTGCTCGACCACGGGCGACTCGTCGAACTGGCCGACACGGCGACGCTGTTCGCGGCGCCGACGGCTGCTGCCACCCGGGCGCTGCTCGGCATCGCGACCGCGATGCCGGTGCCGGCGGCCGCAGATGCAGCGACGACCGCGTTGCTGCGCGTCGAAGGGCTCGGCGCGTGGTTCCGTTCGTCGCGGAGGTTCCGCGCGGTGCGTCCGGTGCTGCGCGACGTCGGCTTCACGCTTCGGCGCGGCCGCACGCTGGCCGTCGTCGGCGAGTCCGGTTCGGGCAAGTCGACCTTGCTGCGCTGCCTCGTCGGCCTGCAGGCCGCGAACGCCGGCCGCCTCGTCCTCGACGGCACCCCGTATCCGCTGCCGCTGGCCGACCCGGCGCCGCTGCGAGGTCCGCTGCAGCTCGTGTTCCAGGATCCCGGCGCCTCGCTCGATCCGCTGTGGCGCGTCGCGGACCTCATCGCCGAACCGTTGCGGCTCGCCCGCATGCCGCCGACGCGCGATGAATGCCGGCGGCGCGTCGACGCGCTGCTGGCCGATGTCGGCCTCGATCCGGCGCTGGCGTCCCGCTATCCGCACGCGCTGTCCGGCGGCCAGCGTCAGCGCGTCGCGATCGCTCGCGCGCTTGCGGCGGAACCTGCGGCGCTGCTGCTCGACGAGGCGACGAGCGCGCTCGACGTGCTCGTGCAGCAGCAGATCGTCACCTTGCTGCGTCGCCTGCAGCGTGATCGCGGACTCGCGCTGCTATTCGTGACCCACGACCTGGATCTGGTCGCCGCGTGCGCGGACGATGTCGGCGTGCTCTGGCGCGGCGAACTCGTGGAGCAAGGAACCGTTGGGGAGGTTTTCGCCCGTCCGCGTCATACGCATACCCGCGATCT
Source organism: Tahibacter sp. (assembly GCF_035481375.1). Classification (GTDB taxonomy): domain Bacteria; phylum Pseudomonadota; class Gammaproteobacteria; order Xanthomonadales; family Rhodanobacteraceae; genus Tahibacter. The sequence goes on along the minus strand of NZ_DATIGT010000078.1, from coordinate 20,158 downwards.
GCTCGTGGCCGTCGGTCGGTCGGCCCGGAATGTGCAAGAACTGTGAACCAGTACCGTGACTTCCGCGAAACCGTTCAGCGACAGTTTGATTCCGTTAAGGAATAATTAATTCGCTACTTTTTCATATGGCTGGGTCAACAACCTGGTCGGGGTCACAAGAGTTCGCTTTAACCTCTTGAAATAAGAGGGAGCCTGCCATGTCGCCGAGCATACTTTTCCTAGTTCTGAGCGCTGCCGTCGCCGTCATCCTGTTGTCGGTCAAGCGCATTCCCGAAGGCACCGTCTACACGCTGCGCCGTTTCAACGGCCAGGCGCGCATGCTGCAGTCCGGGACTCACCTGATCTGGCCGCTGCTCGAACGCGTCGTTCACCGAATTTCCCTTACCGGTCACGTTCTTACACTCGACGAGCTGTTTCCGCTCGCCGACGCTGGAATGCGCCTCAGCGGCAAGATCTACTGGCAGGTCATCGACGCGCAGCGTGCCGACGCGACGATCGACAGGGCAGATGCACTGATTCGCGGCCGGCTGCTGAACGCCGCGCGCGCGATCGACAATCCGGCCGAGGAATCGCCGGAATCGCGCAACAGCCGTCTGAAGGCGGCACTGAATGAAAGCCTGCGCAACGTCGGCATCGTCGTCACCCGTGTGCAGGTGACCCTAGCCTGAAGTTTTCCGTACGACCACAGACCCGCTGCAAAGCGGGTTTTTTTGTGCCGGCGACTGGATTTTGCCGACCGCGGCCCGGATACTTGCCGGCCTTTTCGAAACGGACGGCCCGGCGATGGCGGAACGGGAACGGCTGCGTCACCGGCTCGACGACGGCCTCGCCGTACTCGGGCTCGACCTGCCGGGCGCGGTGCGCGACCAGCTGATCGCCTACGTCGAGCTGCTGGCGCGCTGGAACGCGGCGTATAACCTCACTGCCGTGCGCGATCCCGGTGAAATGGTCGCGCGGCATCTGCTCGATTCGCTCGCCATCGTTCCTTACGTTGAAGGTGCATCGCTCGCGGACCTCGGCACGGGCGCCGGGCTGCCGGGCATCCCGCTCGCGCTCGTCGCCCCGGAGCGCCAGGTAACGCTCGTCGATTCCAACGGCAAGAAGGCACGATTCCTGCGCGAAGCCGTGCGGGCGTTGAAGCTTGCCAACGTTCGCGTCATAGAAGGCCGCGTACAGGACGTACCGGGACAATTCGATTGCATCACGGCCCGCGCATTTGCCACGCTTGCCGACATGTTGAACTGGGCCGGCAATCTGCTTGCCGAGGGCGGCAGCTGGCTGGCCATGAAAGGCAAGCTCGCGGATGAAGAGATCGCGGCGCTGCCGGCCGGATTTCGCATCGAACGGACGATCGCGCTGGAAGTGCCGGCCACGGTCGGCGAACGCCATCTCATTGTTGTACGCAGGGCTTGATAACCGGTTTCTTTCCATGACGCGCATCATCGCCATCACGAATCAGAAAGGCGGAGTCGGCAAGACGACCACCGCGGTCAATCTCGCCGCGGCGCTGGCCGAAACGCGACGCAGGATCCTGCTCGTCGACCTCGACCCGCAGGGCAATGCGACGATGGCCGCCGGCGTCGACAAGCGCACGGCCAAGCCCAACGGCTACGAAGTGCTGCTCGACGAAGTGCCGATCGAACGCGCGATCGTGACGACCGAGGCCGGCTTCGATCTGTTGCCCGGCAGCTCCGACCTCACCGCCGCGGAACTCAAGCTCATGGACGCTCTCGCGCGCGAGAGCCGGCTCAAGGAACAGCTGGCCAAGCTCGGCGACGTCTACCACACGATCCTCATCGACTGCCCGCCGACGCTGCATCTGCTCACGATCAACGCGTTGAGCGCCGCACACGGCGTGCTGATTCCGGTGCAGTGCGAGTATTTCGCGCTCGAAGGACTCGCGAGCCTGCGCGAGACGATCGAAGCCGTGCGCCGCCGGCTGAATCCGCGACTCGAGATCGATGGCCTGCTGCGCACCATGTACGACGTGCGCAACAACCTCGCGAACGAGGTCTCGGCTCAATTGACCAAGCACTTCGGCGACAAGGTGCTGCGCTCGATCATCCCGCGCAACATCCGTCTTGCCGAGGCGCCGAGCCACGGCAAACCCATCAATCTCTACGATCGCGAATCGCGCGGCGCCATCGCCTATCTTGGCCTCGCCGGTGAAATGTTGCGCCTGGAACGCGGCGCTGCGGCGGCCGCGGCAGCGCATTCCAACTGAGGGACATCATGTCGGCAGCGAAGAAACGGGGACTCGGCCGCGGGCTGGACGCGCTGCTCGGCAGTCTCGAGCCGGAATCGGCCGAAGCGACCGAAAGCGTCGCCAACGAGCTGCGCCAGATCGCGGTAGGAAAGATCTTTCCGGGCAAGTACCAGCCGCGCCAGACCATCGATCCGGAGAAGCTCGAAGAGCTGGCCGCATCGATCAAGGCGCAGGGCGTCATCGAACCCATCGTCGTGCGCGCGTCGGGCGACCGCTTCGAGCTGATCGCGGGCGAGCGCCGCTGGCGCGCGACGCAGCTAGCGGGCTTGAGCGAAATCCCGGCCCTCGTGCGCGAGGTCGACGACCGCACCGTCGTCGCGATCGCGTTGATCGAGAACATCCAGCGCGAAGAACTGACGCCGCTCGAAGAGTCGCAGGCGCTCAAGCGCCTCATCGACGAATTCGACCTGACCCACCAGCAGGTCGCCGACGCCGTCGGGCGCTCGCGCGCCGCCGTGTCGAACCTGCTGCGGCTCATGGAACTGCCCGCGGAGATCAAGCAGCTGCTCGAACAGAAGAAGCTCGACATGGGCCACGCGCGCGCGCTGCTGACGCTGCCCGAGTCGCTCGCCGTCGGACTCGCGCGCCAGGCCGCCGAACACGGCTGGTCGGTGCGTGAACTCGAAGACGCCGCGCGCGCCGCGCAGAGCGAGCCGCGCGCTGCCGCGGCGAAGCCGGCCGCGCCGGCGCGCGATCCGAACGTCGAATCGCTCGAGCGCGATCTGTCCGAACGCATCGGCGCGCGCGTCGCGATCACGCACAGCCGCAACGGTCGCGGCAAGCTGACGATCCGCTATCACAGCCTGGAAGAGCTCGACGGCATCCTCGCGCGCATCAAATGACGCGAAGGCGCGGTCGGTGAGGGGAACGTCGATGATTTTCGACGTTCGCTGAAAGCGTTTCGATGCAACGAGGGTCTCTATGCGCGTGAGCAGCCGACAACGCCAATTCGACGCCCTCGTGCGAGCGCACAACGGCGATCTCTACCGCTATGCCTATTGGCTCTGCGGAGATTCGGCGCTGGCGCAGGATCTCACGCAGGAAACCTTCCTGCGTGCCTGGCGTTCGCTCGACGCGCTGCGCGAAACGGATGCGGCCAAGGCCTGGCTCATCACCATTCTGCGTCGCGAGCATGCGCGTCTCTACGAGCGCAAGAGCTTCGACACCACCGACATCGGCGAACTGGAACTGGACGACCGCGATTCGCTCACCCCCGAACAACTGGGCGAGGATTCCATCGTGCGCGCAGCCATGTTGCAGCTCGAACCCAAGTACCGCGAACCATTGCTGCTGCAGGTGCTCGGCGGCTTTTCGTGCGACGAGATCGCGCGCGAGCTCGGCCTCGGCGCGGCCGCGGTCATGACCCAGCTGTTTCGCGCGCGACAGAAGCTCAAGACCCTGCTCGGCGGCGAACGCGGCGAGGCCAGCGCATGAACTGCCTCGACTACCGGCGCCAGCTCGGCCCGGATCCGCGCCACGAAAGCGCCGAGATGCAGGAACACCGGCGCGGCTGCGCCGGCTGCGCGGCGCATCATGCACGCGCGCTGGGGTTCGAACTCGCATTGAAGCGCTCGCTCGCCGTGCCCGTGCCCGACGGACTCGCCGAGCGCATCCTGCTGTCGCAGACGACGAGCGAGCGTGGCCTGCGCGTGCGCCGCCGGCGCCGTTGGAGCTGGGCTGCGGCGGCCGCGGCCGTCGTCGCGACGGTCGGCCTCGTCGCCTACCAGCTCGCCCTGTTTTCTCCGCTGCCGCGCCAGCTCGTACTCCATTTGCAGCACGAACCCGAAGCGCTGATCACGCACACGCCGCTCGCCGTCGCCGCGATCGAGGAACGCTTCCGCCAGCGCGGCGTGCGTCTCGCCGGTCCGCCGCCGGCAGGCGTCAGCTATGCGCAGCCCTGCCCGGTTGGCGTGATCGGCTCGGTTCACATGGTCATGCCCGAGAAGGAAGGTCCGGTCACGGTGTTCTTCCTGCCAGGGCACAAGGAACGTCGCGGCGATTACGTCGATGACGGCATGCACGTGCGTGCGGTACCGATGGCCGAGGGCACGCTGGCGCTGGTCGCCGCCGACGCGCGTCATTTCGACGCGCTCGAGGCGGGCTGGCGGCGCAGTCTCGAGGGCGCGTCCGACATCGCCGCCGGCGCGCCCTGAGCGCGCGGCGCGGGACCGCGACGGCGCGCCGCCCGCCGGCCGGATCGATTTGGGCCGCGGGCGCGCAGCGGCGATAATGCGCGCCGCGAACCGCTTCGGACTCCCGCAATGCCTCAGCTTTCCGTCGTCGTGCCCGTGTTCAACGAGCGCGACAATGTCAAACCGCTCATCGACGAAATCGTCGCCGCGCTGCGCGGCCGCCACGATTTCGAAATCGTCTACGTCGACGACTGCAGCAAGGACGACAGCCTCGCGGTGTTGCAGGGACTCAAGCCCCAGGTGCCGGAACTCCGCATCATCCGGCACGTATCGCAAAGTGGACAAAGCACGGCCGTCCGCAACGGCGTCAAGGCCGCCCGCGGCAGCTGGATCGCGACGCTCGACGGCGACGGCCAGAACGACCCGGCCGACATCCCCAAGCTGATCGCCGCGCGCGACACCGGTCCGGCCGACGTGAAGCTCTACGCGGGCTGGCGCGTCAACCGCCAGGACACCGGCAGCAAGCGCTGGGCGTCGAAGATCGCCAACGCGATCCGCTCGCGGCTGCTGCGCGATTCGACGCCGGATACCGGCTGCGGCATCAAGCTGTTCGAGCGCGAAGCCTTCCTCGAGCTGCCGTACTTCAACCACATGCACCGCTACCTGCCTGCGCTGATGCAGCGCTCGGGCTGGAAGACGGTCAGCGTGCCGGTGAATCACCGCGCGCGCGGCGCGGGTGTATCCAAGTACAACAATCTCAATCGCGCACTCGTCGGCATCGCCGACCTGCGCGGTGTCGCCTGGCTGATCCGGCGCGCCAAGCGCACGGCGGTCGAGGAAGTGCAGTAAGGAACCGGATTCCGCCGGCGGCGATGCGAGCCGCCGGCGGAATTTCAGGTCAGGAAATCCCGCGAACGGGTCAGAGGACCATGGCCACTTCGCGTCCGGGCGATGTCGGTGCGACCGCACTCGCCAGCTTGCACGTACGTGTGCCGTCTGTGCGCAGCGACGCGAGCGACGGATTGCTCGGCGTTTCGAAGCAGTCGCCATAGGGCGGATCGTCCACCGCACCGAACGCGAACAGGTCGACCAGACCGACCAGCAGCAGGAATGCCGTGAAACCCTGTCCCAGCGGTGTGGCGGTGCCAAGTATCGTGGCCGCGCCGGCGATTCCCGACATCAAGCCCTTGATGAAGCAGGCTTTGCGCATCTCCGCATCGGGGCCCGGATCGTCCGGCGCCGGACCGCATTCGCCGTTGCCGTCGCAGGCGATCGGATTGGCCGCCATGATCGCCGTGATCAATGCAAAGAGTGCGAGCGTGGCACCGATGGCGAGCACGGCGCCGAGGCCGATCACCGGAGCAGCGAGGAACGCGCCGGCCATCAGCGCCATGAGCAGCGCGCCCGCGGCCACGCCCGCGTAGAACATGCCGGTGCGGTCGACGTAGCCGCCGTTCGCATCGCTCGCGATCAGATACGCGCCCGCGCCGGTCGTGGGATCGATCGCCACGTAACCCGCCGAGGTGGTGCCGCCGAAACTCACGGTCGATTCGTGCGCGTCGACGGTATAGCCCGCGTTGACGAATTCGGCGATGCGCGTCTCGACCGATGCCGGCAGGGTCATCGCGTTCAGCGCCGTCTGCAGGTTGGCGTTGGTGACGTGAAAGACGCGCTGACCCGAAGCCTGCGCGGCCGCGAGCAGCTTGACCGCGCTCGTCGCCTGCGGTGTTTCGCCGGATTTGGCGAGGCCCCACTGCAGAACCAGATGCTCGTAGGTCGACGCGAGCGCGCCGGCATTGCGATTGAAGATGCGCGTCCGGTCGAGGTCGTTCGCGCGATCGACCGCCGCGTGCGACAGGTGATCGATATCGAGCGTCAGTCCCTGCGGGCTGTAGTCGATCGGAATCCCCATCCATTTCGTGACGACCGACGTCGAGCTGACCGAGCCATAGCTCGGCAGGCGCTGGAACACGGTGTCGGTCCAGCCGCCCAGCATGCGGCTCACATTATCAATATGTGCAAAATACGACAGAAGAACACCCTGCAGCGGAATGCCGCCGACGAGATGCGTGTCGAGACCCGTGTAGTCCTGTCCCGCGATCTTGTCGCCGAGGAATTCGGAATCCGCTTTGACACGATCGAAATCCGCTGCCGCAAGGACGCCGAGGTCGAGCTTGACCGCCTGATAATCGCCGGCAATCAGAGTCTTCTGGCTCTGCGACCAACCCTGGCCCGGACGATGGAGGCGCAGTGTCGCGATCAGCTCCTCGCCGAGCGCGCGTGCCGGCGCGGACGCGACGGCCGTTCGATTCACCGCGAGCACCGGGCGCAGATTCGCATCGCCGGCCGGAACGGCGTCCGGCAGGTCGCCGAGATCATCGACGGTTCCGGGCAGATAGCTGCGCAGCAGGTCCGCATCCGCGGCAGATGCCGGCTCGAACGAGACCGCGATCTGGCTGCCGGCGAGCGCCGGAAGTCCGCGCGACAGCAGTGTCGTGCCGTCGATGCGGTACTCGAACGACCAGCGCAGCGAGGCAGGTAGCTCACTCCAGCGATTGGCGACCGAGTTCAGCGTGTAGGGCAAGGTTGCGGCCAGATAGGTCGCGGTCTGCACGCGCACGGCGCGACCGCCGGTGATCTCGCTGAGCTGCGCGTCTTCGACGTCGAGGAAATTGCGATACGCGGTGAGCGCGTTGCCAACCTGTGCGTTCGACGCATCGTGCGCGAGATTGCGCGCCCAGCCCGCCGTCGCGTCGACCTCGCCCGACGACTGCAGCGTCGCGACGTACTGCGACATATCCAGCGTCGCCGCGTCGCTCGGCTTGATCGGCGCGAGATAGTCGAACTGCTTGAAGCTGGGATCCATCGCAATCCAGGTATCGCCGGCGACGTGCCGCGCGCCGCGCGACGGGATGTAGTCGACGTAAGCCTCGACCCAGACGTGTTCCATCTGGACGTGCGTGATCGTGCCGCCCTGAACGATGCCGACGGCCGGAACGCCGCCCTGGCCGAGCAGTTGCAGCGCGGCTTCGGCCGTCGTGACGTTGCCGAGCCAGTTCTTGACCTGGGCGATCGGTACTTCCACGGTGCCGTACGCATACCGCGCATTGATGCCGGACGCACGCAGCAGCGCGATCAGCAGCGAGGCCTGGTCGTAGGCATTGCCTTCCAGCGTCTTCAGCACGTAGTCGGATCCCTGTATCGATCCGTACGTCGGCGCAAATTTCACATTGTTACGAACCCACTGATAGATCGGCAGCGGTTGCCGGCCGAGCGCGTTGGCTTTCGCGAGGATGTCCGGTGTGAGCTGCACGTCCTCCGTCGCGGCGAGACTGCTGGGGCCCGGCGGCGACGTTGCATTCAGTACGGACTCCGCGCCGAGCGCGCGGCGCAGTTCGGCCGCATCCGCGATCGGTTTGCGTGCGAGCTGCCTGGACGGGCCGAAGGCGAGCTTCTGCGGATCGTGCGACGCACGCAGTGGCCGTGACGAATGCCGCTCCAGGAATGCATGCGCGTCGGCGACGGCGCTGCGATAGCCAGCCGCGGACGTCGCATTGCGAACGGCGTCGAGCTTTGCCGTCAGCGCTTCATGGCGTCCCCGGTACACCGACGCCGTCGCCTGCAATCGATCGATGGCCGCTGCCGGCGCTCTTCGCTCGCGCAAGCTGTCCCCGGTTGCGTCGAAGTATCCGTTTGCCGTTTTCTGCAGTGCCTGCAGACGGCTGGCGATGCCGTCGAGTTGCGCCTGCAGCTCGCGCAGATCTTCGCGCGCCGCCGTGCCGGGTGCCGGCATCGGCGTCGAACGCGCGGCAACGTTCTGCCAGTCGAATTCGTACTTGCCGTCGAGACGACGATCCATGCGCTCGAGCAACGTCTCGAGTTCGATGTAGAGATCGCCGATCTGCTGCACGACGCTGCGCGCGCGCGGTACCGACGGCACGGGTTTCTGCGCGTCGGCACGCACCACCGCGACCGTCGGTTGCGCGATCGTCGCACCGAATGTCAGCAAGGCAACGCACGACACGGCTTTCATCAGCCGGTCCGGCCAACGCAGCGCTCTGTTCTTCTGCTTCATGCTTCGTTCCCACAGGGATAGGTTGCGGCCCTCGGCGGGCCGATCGTCTTTGCTCGTGGAAAGGATCGCCACGGACGTTCGCCCGCTTCCCGATACCCCGATCAAAGCGCGTCTGGCGTCATCCGCCTCTTACGCACAACGTCCCGGGACGCAGGCTCCTATCAGCGATCGTCCGCACCGGAGTGTCGCGAGCGCGCACGAAAAACGACGCAGTTTCCTATCGGCCCGCACGCCGCGGCGAGACCGAACCAGCGGGCTCGGCAGAAAGCACCGAAAAATGCCGTGACAGCATCCACCGTGGCGCTACGTCATGGCTCGGGCAGGAAGCAATTTGTCAACAATGCTGCCGATCGGATTCCGTGGAACGGCGCCGCGGCGCTCGCGGAATCCCATGACCCACGAAACCCCTGATTTCGTCGCGGAACGGCACGATCTCACCGCACTGCTCCACGCATGGACCCGCGGCGATCAGGCTGCCGTCCGGCGCCTCACCGACATCGTCTACCCCCAAGTGCTCGCGATCGCCACGCGCTATCTGCGGCAATTCGGAAATTCCATCGCGCTGGGCCCGGCCGAACTCGCGAACGAGCTGCTGCTGCGCCTGCTCGAACGACCACCGCAGTGGCGCGACAGCCGGCATTTCTTCGGCGTCGTCGTCGTCGCGATGCGCAATCTGCTGATCGACTGGTCGCGTTCGCTGGGGGCCGAAAAAAACGGCGCCGGGCTCGTCTACGTGCCGCTCGCCGAAGCGGAAGACGAGCCGGCCGAGGAAAAACCTTTCGGTCTGCTGCTGATCAACGCACTCGATCTGCTGCGCGCGCGCGATGCGCGCAAGAGCGACGTCATCGAGTTCACGTATCTGCTCGGGATGAAGCGCGAGGAAGTCGCGCACGAACTCGGCATTTCGGTGCCGACGGTGGACCGCGAGCTGCGCTTCGCGCGGGCGTGGCTCAAGTGCAAGCTGGGCGGTTGAACCGCAGAAACCCGCGATGCAGAAACCCTCCCGTTCAAGGGGAGGGTTCTCTTCTTTGATCAATCGACCACGTCGAACGCGACCATCATCCCCTGATCCTCATGTTCCAGATTGTGACAATGGAACATGTAGGACTGCCTGCCGGAGAACGGCTGCGAGAAATCCAGGCCGATGCGCACGGTTTCCCCGGGCCAGATCAAAACCGTATCCATGAGTCCCAGGTCCTGCGGCGTGCGTCCGTCGCGATCCACCGCGAGGCGGCGGATCTGCGCCGGGCTGTCGCTGCGCGAAAGCACGCGGAACTGGAACGCGTGCACGTGGAACGGGTGCGGCATGCTGCGTATCGCGTTGGTGAGTTCCCAGATCTCGAGGCTTCCGCGCCGCACTTCGAACGCGGGGTTGTGATGATCGAGATGGAAGTTCCATTCGTTGATCAGCCAGCGGCCCGCGTCATTGATCCACAGTTTCAGCTTCCGCGGCGCGGCCGTCGCGAAGTCGGCTGCCGGCAGGGTCGACAGGTGCGCCGGCGGACGCAGTGTTCGCGATTCGCCTGCCGCCACGCGCAGTCGCAGCAGCGTCTGCTCGGCGCCCATCGGCGGGGCGCCCGGATGCTCGAGCATCGGATCGGCAGCGGCCATGCCGCCGTCGTTTTCCATGGGATCGTAGTCCGCGCCGAGCATCAGTACTTCCTCGTCCGAGCGCAATGCGGAAAAGTCGATAAGCAGGTCCACGCGCTGCGCCGGAGCGAGATAGACCTGATCGGTGCGCAGGGGCCTTTCGAGCAGTCCGCCGTCGGTGCCGAGCAGCCAGTACGGCAGGATGCGGCGTCCCGCGCGGAACACGAGCTTGTAGACGCGCGCGTTCGATGCGTTGCACAGACGCAGCCGGCACGCCCGCCGCGGAACGTCGAGGCGCGCATCGGCGCACCAGTTCGCGAGCACCTTGTTGCCGATCCAGTCGTCCTCGCCGAGTTCGTACTTGATCGCGTTGCGCAGGCCGAACTGCTTGTCCGACAGCAGCAGCGGGAAATCGGAGATCCCCGCGCGCAGATCCAGTGCTTCGCGCAGCGCGAGTTCGTCGCGGTCCTCGACGATCAGCAATCCGGCAAGACCGTGATGCACCTGCTCGCCGGTGCCGCCGTGCGGATGCGCGTGATACCAGTACAGCCCGCCGCGGTTGTGCACGCTGAAGCGATAGCGTTGCGACTCGCCGTGACGCACGGGATGCAGGCCGCTGCCGTCGTTGCGTTCGTCGACCATGAGTCCATGCCAATGGATCGTCGTGTCGTCGCCGAGACGATTCTTCAGTGTCACGTCGAGCATGGCGTTGCGCCGCACGCGCAGCGTCGGATTCGCGACGGCGCGGCCGTCGGCCGTCGTGCCCGCGTATTGCCAGACGTCGGACGTCGGTCCGGGCAGCAGCGGCTCCCAGCCGATCGTTGCGGTGAGTTCCAGCGGCCGCGCCAGATCCACGTCGGCGAGCAGTCCGCTCTGGCCCGGCAAACGTAGTGCGCGTGGTTCGGCCTGCGCCGGTGGCGAAAGGTCGAGCCGGCGCAGCGGCTTCGCGTGCGTGTGCGCGTGCTGCGCGCGAGCGAAACGCGAAAAGCCGCCCATGGCGGCGGCGATCACGGCGGCGAGAGCGGACGTCCAGCGACGTCGGGCGGGATTCATGGCGGCGGCTTCCGTATTCGGACTGTGTGGGCCGAGGACGAAGAACCAGGGCGCAACTTGTCATCGTGAACTCTGCCGCATTTGCCTGATAGCAGTTTCCGCGCAGTTCCGTTGCTTGGCCCGATGACGAGCCGTGATTTGTCCGCGGCGCGTCCGCAGTGCCGTGCGCTGCGCCGACATCGTGCATCCATCGATCCGAGGGCAGCCATGCTGCGACCGTTGTTACGCCTGTTTCTGCTAGCCAGCCTGGGACTCGCCTGCGGCCTCGCCGCGGCGCAGTCGCCGGCCACACCCATCGAACGCGGCAAGGCCTGGCTGTCTGCGCGCGTCGCGCCGGACGGAACGATCGCCGGTGAAGACGCCGCGATCGCGCTGCCGCTGCAGACGCGCTCCGAAACCGTGCTCGCGCTCGATCTGTTCGATCTGCCGGCCACCGCCACGGTCGATCTCGTGCAGGCCGACACCGACGACTCCGTCGAATTCACCGCGCGTCGTGCGCAGGTGCTCGCCGCCGCGGGGCGCGACGCGAGCGCCCCGCGGGCGCAGCTCGTCGCGGCACAGGCCGAGGACGGCGGGTTCGGCCTGTATGCCGGGTTTCCGGGCGATCCGTACGACACGGCGTTCGCGCTGCAGGCGCTCGCCGGGACGGGCGACACGCACGCGACGGCCGTCGTCGCGGCGCTGCAATTCCTCGTCGCGTCGCGCAACGCCGACGGCGGTTGGGGCTTCGGCCCGGACAGCGATGTATACGTTACGGCGTATGTGCTGAGTGCCGCGCAGGCCTGGGCCGATCGCCATGACGTCGGTGCGACCACCGGCGCCGCGCGCAGCTGGCTGCTGCAGCAGCGCCAGCCCGACGGCCGCTATGGCGACGTGCTCTACGACGCGCTCGCGCTGATCGCGCTGAGTTCGCAGACCGCCGACGCCGCCGTGCTCGATCCGCTCGTGCAGGGCCTCGCCGCGGCGCAGGCTGCCGACGGCAGCTGGAGCGGCGCCGATCCCTACGTATCCGCGCTCGCATTGCGCGCACTCGGCAGCGCCGCGCGCACGACGCCGCCACAGCGCGCCGCGCTGACCGGCCTCGTCGCCGACGGCGGCAACGGCCAGCCACTGCCGGACGTGCTCGTGAGCCTCGTCGGCAACGCGGCGTTCGCGACCACGACCGGCAGTGACGGCCGCTTCACGCTGGCCGGTCTCGACGCCGGTCCGCTGCAGCTGCGCCTGGGCCGGCTCGGCTACGCGACGCGCAGCGTGAACGCGACCGCGGTCGCCGGCGACGAAGTGGATTTGGGCACGGTTGCACTGACGCCGGCGCCGCTGACGGCGTCGCTGTCCGGTGTCGTGCGCGACAGCGGCGGACGCCTGCTGAAAGACGCGACGGTCACGGCCGGTACCGAAAACGCGATCACCGACGCGGCCGGCCGCTATGAAATCACCGGTATTCCGGCCGGCAACGTGCCGGTCGCCGTGATGCTCGATCCGTACAACACGGTGCAGGGCAGCCTGATCCTGATGCCGGGCGAGCGCGGCGTGTTCTCGCCGACTTTGTATGCCGGCAGCACCACGCCGGCCAACGCGACGGTGCGCGGCACGGCCGTCGATGCCGCCACGCAGCAGCCGCTCGCCGGCGTCAGCGTGCTGCTCGGCGCGAGCAGCGTGACCACCGCGGCGAACGGCCGCTTCGAGTTCATGAACCGCGCCGCCGGCGAATTCGCGCTGAGCCTCAGTGCGAACGGACGCCGCACGCTCAACCTCAAGGGGCTGCTCGCGCGCGGCATCAACGAGCTGGGCGCGCAGCCGCTGCAGACCGTCGCCACGAGCAGCACGCTGAGCGGTCTCGTCAGCGACGTCGATTCCGGCGCGCCAATCGCGGCCGCGATGCTCAGCATCCAGGGACAGAGTCCGACCGCGGCGAGCGGCCCGGACGGACGCTATTCGCTGAGCGGAATCGCCGGCACGAACTTCGTCGTACAGGTGTCCGCGGCCGGCTATCTGAGCCGCAACGTCACCGTGTCGCTGCCGGAAATCGGCGCGAGCACGCTGAACATCGAACTCGTGCCGGCCAACGGTCAGGGCATCTTCTTCGACGAAGTCGCGACCGATCGTCCGGTCTATGCGCCGAGTCGCGAGATCGAAATCGAGATCGGCGTGCGCAATGCGTCGGACACTGCGGCCGAGCTGATCATCGACGCCGAGATCATCGATGCGAACGGCATCGTCGTGAAGCTGCTCAAGGCCAACAGCACGGGACCCGGACAGAATCCGCCGAACCTGCCGATCAGCTTCCCGCCGGGCAGCCGCCGCGAAATCGAGATGGACTGGGTCACGCAGCGCCAGGCCGCCGGCGTCTACACCGTGCATGCGCGCGGCAGCGACAGCGCGGGCCGCGTGCGTGCCGAAGGTTCCGCCACGTTCACGATCGACGCGGGTCCGATGCTGTCCGGAGCGGTCGTTGCGACACCGCCGCTGCTGCAGGCCGGCACCGTGCCGGTGCAGTTGCGCGCGAGCCTCGCCAACATCGGCAATCGCGAGTTGCCGCCGGGTTCGGCCGAACTCAGCGTGATCCTGCAGGCGCTCGACCCCGACGGCCGCACCGCGCTGTCCGCCGCGCCGGAGCCGTTCTTCGACGGCGCCCCGCTCGGCAGCAACGCGCGCGGTCTCGTGCGTGACGACAATGGAAATTTGTATACGCTCGAGACCGCCGCGCGCCGCGTGCTGCGTTTCGACCCGCAGGGCGTGGCCTCGGTGCACGCGGCGCTGCCGACCGGCGGCTCGATCGCGCTGAACGCGCTCGCGCGCGATACGGCCGGCAATTTCTGGGTCGGCACGTCGACGAAGACGCTGTATCGCGTCAGCGACCAGGGCAATGCGACGACGCTGCAGCTCAATCGCCTCACGCGCACGGCGGCACTGACGGCGCTCGCGAGCGGCGAGCTGCTGCTCGTCGGCGAGTACGTCGGTCTCGACAACGGCGTCAGCGTCGACGAGACGCGCCTCGTGCGCCGCGAGACGAACGGCACCGAGACCGTGCTCTGGCGCAACGGTTTCGCCCAGCCCTTCGCGCTGGTGCCTGACAGCGCGGGCAATCTCTACGTCACGAACTACGGCGACAACACCGTGGCCCGCGTCGCGCGCGACGGCTCCATCACGATCTTCGCGACGGGTCTGAACAAGCCGCGCGGCATCACGCGCGGCAGCGACGGACTGCTCTACGTCGCCGACAGCGGCAGCAACAGCATCGTGCGCATCGCCGCCGACGGCACGCGCAGCACGTTCGCGACGGGCCTGAACGATCCGGCCGATCTGCGCTTCGGCAGCGACGGCCAGCTCTACGTGAGCACGCAGGGCGACGATGCGATCCAGCGCATCGCCGCCGACGGAACCGCGAGCCTGTTCGCGCGCGGCGTCGTCGCGACGCCGGTCGCATTGGCTTATGCCGCCGACGGCGCCTTGCTGAGCCTCAACGGCGACGGCACGCTGCGCCGGCTCGAACGCGACGGCCGCGTCGTCGTGCAGGCCACCGGCCTCGATTCGCCCGAGGCGTTGACGGTCGGCGGTGACGGCACGATCTACGTCATCAGCGGCACCAGGCTGCTGCGCATCGACGGCGCGACGGCGACGACGCTGGCCACGGGTCTGAGCTCGCCGCACGGCGTCGCCGTCGACGGCACCGGCAATCTGCACGTCACCGAAGGCGGCACGTATCGCATCGCGACGTTCGCACCGGACGGCCGCCGGCTCGGCGCCGTGGAAAGTGCGCTGCAGGGCCCGACCACGGTGGTGGCGGAACCGGGTGGCCGGCTGTTCGTGCTGAATGCCGACTCGGTCGCGGTCATCGACGGCGGACTGCCGCGCAAGCTTTCGGTCGCCGCCTTCGACGCGCTCGCGCTCGATCCGCCGCACGGCGGCCTCGCCGCCGTGCGCGCGAAAGACGTGGTACGCCTCGACCCGACGAGCGGTGCCACCGCGCTCGTGAAGACGCTGCCGCTCGACGCCGAGGACATCGCCGTCGACAGCGCGGGCGACTACGTGCTGCGCGACGCCGGTGCCCAGCGTCTGTACCGCCTCGATGCGGGCGGCAATTTCACCACGCTGGTCGAACTCCCCGCACAGCCCTATGACCTCGCGTCGGACGGCAGCGGCAAGGTCTACGTGCTGCTGTCCACCGGCAAGGTGTTCGAAGTCGCGCGTGACGGCGGCTTGAGCGAAGTACGCCACGGCGTCAGCGGCGCTCCGAGCGGCCTCGCGACGACGGCAGCGGGCCGCGTGCTGCTCTGGTCGAGCACGGTGCTGTACGAAATCGATCCGGCGACGGGCGCGACGACGAGCCTGCTCACGGGGCTCAGCAGCGTGAACGGTGCCGCGCGTGACGGCAGCGGCCGCATCATCACGGTCGGCACGTCGCTCGAACGCGTCAGCCTCTACAGCGCCGCGGGCGGCCTGCAGTCGACGGTCAGCGGTTTCCGCATTCCGTATGGCATCGTCTGGACCGGCAGCGAACTGCGCTTCGTCGATTCCAACGACAAGCTGTTCGGTGCGGCACCCGGTGGCTATCCGCAGTTCCTGACCACGAACTTCAAGGCGGATCAGCTCGCGCAGCGCGGCGTCGATACGGTCGGTGTCGCCGTCGAGAACAGCGTGAGCAAGGTACGCGCCTGGAACGGAACGGCGCTGCGCGATCTCAAGCAGATCACGAACTATCTGCTCGGCAGCATCGCCGTCGCGGCCGACGGCGGCCTTGCGATGGCCGAGAAGACCAACAGCCGTCTGCTCGTGCTCGATGCCGCGCTGAACACGTCGGCGGAATACGCCGGCCTGATCAATCCGATGGGTCTCGTGTTCGACGCCCAGGGCCGCCTGCTCGTGGCCAACAACGGCGCGCGCAGCGTCGTGCGTCTCGACCGCGCCGGTACGGCCGCGCAGTTCATCGCGGCGAGCGCGCAGCCGCGATGGCTCGCGTTCGATGCGAGCGGCAAGCTCTGGATCACGCGCACCGACGGTATCGACACCGTGGCCGCCGACGGCACGCGCAGCGAACTGACCGGCGCGCCGAACGCGCAGGGCATCGTTTTCCTCGACGGCGCACCCGTCGTCGTCGAAAAAGAAGACGCCGCGCTGCTGCGCTTCGCGGCGCCGCTGTGGACCACGCTGAGTGCCGGCATCCGCGCGCCGAGCGCGATCGATGTCGCGGCCAACGGCGACGTGTACATCGGCAACCGCATCAGCGGCACGATCGTGCGCTACGCGAACGCTCACATCGAGCCGGTCGCGCAGGGGCTCTACAACATCAACGCGATCGACATCGGCAGCGAAGGACGCATCGCCGTCGCGCGCGATTCCGGGCTCATGAACCAGGTGAGCACAGACGGTCGCGTCGACCTGCTGCGCGTGAAGTCGCAGCTCGGCACCACGACCATCAGCGGCGTCGTCGATGCGGGCGGCGGCACGCTGTTCGCGCACAACAACGGCAACCTCTGGCGGATTCGCGTGACCCAGGCGGCCGAACCGCCGGCGCCCGGCACGGTCGTGCATCGCGTCACGCGGCCGATGGCCGCGCTGCCGGCGAGCGCGGATCTCGCCGAGATCGACTTCGGCAGCTGGACGCCCGCCTACGGCGGCGACTTCAAGGTGGAAGTGCGGCGCGGCGATGTCGAAGGTACGCCGACCAACTTCGTCCACGTCGGCGCGCATGCCAGCGGCGAACTCGCCGCGTCGCGCAGCACCCTGCCGCCCGGCGACCAGACGCTCGCCATGTGCCTCGGCGTTTCCGGCGCGGCGGCCAATGCGATCTCACGCGTGGAAACCGGACTCGCACGCAAGCTCGCATCGATCTCGCAGCCGTCAGGCCTGATCGCAGACCGGAGTGGAAACCTGTACTACGTGGACACGTCCAAGTTGTACAAGACGACGCCGGCGGGCGTCACCTCGACGCTGCTGACGGGCCTGAGCCTCGCGAAGGGCCTCGCGATCGACGATGCCGAGAATCTGTATCTGCTGAACAAGCGCGGCGGCAACGTCGTCGATGTGGTGAAGGTCGATCTTGCGGCGAGCCGCACGACGCTCGCGACGCTCGACGCCGCCGGCGTCTCGGGTATCGCCGTCAACAGCCGCGGCGAAGTGCTGGTCGCCGCGACCGACAAGCTGTTCAAGATCCTTGCCGACGGCAGTTCGAGCATCGTCGCGACGCGCGGCCTGCCGGGTCCCCAGGGCATCACGGTCGACACCGCCGACACGGTCTACGTGCAGAACACGAATCACCTGATCGCGATGATCAAGCCCGACGGCGCGGTGTTCGACCTGTACTCGGCCGGCGACGGTACCGAAGAGCCGACGTTCGAAGGCGACGACAACCCGACCATCACGGCCGACTGCGGCGAGAACCTGTACCTCGCGCCGTTCCGCTGGACCAAGGTGGGACAGCAGGGCGAAGAGCACGTACTCACGCAGATCAATCCGCGCACGCGCAGCGTGTCGATGGTGTTCGACGCATTGACCGTGTCGCCGGACCTGACCGACATCGACTATCTGGCCTTCGACCGCTTCAGCAACCGCATCCTGATCTGGAACCACACCGACGAGTTCATCTGGCAGATGCCGGTGACCTGCGGCCGCATCGGCGCGCGCGCGCATCTCGTGACGGCGCCAGGCCAGTCGCTGACCGGCATGAGCAAGGCGCCGCAGGCCGTCGTGTCGCTGCCGGGCGGACGCACCGAACACGTCTGGTCGCTCAACGACATCGGTCCGCAGGGCGAGGCCATCTGCTTCGACACGAACCTCGACGACCTGCAGTACGGGGAACGGCGCAAGACGCTCGACTCGGGTTTCCTTGCCTTCGAGAACAGTTTCGCCGGGCAGGAAATCCAGGTGCCGATCGAAGTGCCGCTGATCGACGTGACCGGTCTCGTGCAGGCGCAGATTGCGACCGATCTGCCCGAGTACGCACCGAACACGACGGCCGCTGTCACGACGCGGCTGCAGGGCGGAACGACCGGCGAAACCAACGGCCGCCTGAGCGTGCGTGTGCTCGATGCGCAGGGCGTGCTCGTGGCGACCCTGTCGGCCGCCGGCGCGAGCGTGCCGGCCGACGCCGAATACCGGCGCGACGACAGTTTCCCGATCGGTACGCGCGTGCCCGGCGAATACCGTGCCGTCGCGGAACTCGACGCCGAGGGCCGCGTGCTCGCCCGCGCCGAGACGGTCTTCCGCGTGCTGGCCGACACGGCCGGCAGCGCGACCTCGCGCGTCTGGACCGACAAGCCGGTCTATCGCGCGAGCGAGGACGCGCAGATCCACTCGCGCGCGCAGAACCTGTCGAGCAACGTCGTGCTGAACGATCTGACCCTGCTCGTCCGCGTCTACGATGCCAGCAATGTGGAGCAGTACAGTTTTGGTCATGCCCTGCGCCAGCTCGTGCCGGGCGCGCTGCGTGATTTCCGGGTGCTGCGTCCGCTCGATGATGTCGCACCAGGCGACTACCGCATCGTGCAGCAACTGCTCGACAGCGCGAACCGCGTGCTCGACCAGCGTGAAGCGACGTATCGCGTCGGCTCGCCCGACGACACCGGCGACGGTCTCGGCGGCACGCTCGAGGTCGCGCCGGCCAGCGTCGTCAGCGGTGCCGCGGCGCAGTTGCAGGCCGCGATCACGAACACGGGCAACGCCGATGTCGACGATCTGCCGGTGTATCTGAGTGTCGTCGACACCGCCGCGCAGACCGTGCTCTGGACCTGGCGCGGCAGCGTCGATGCGCCGCGCGCGACGCCGGCCGCCTTCGTGCAGGACTGGATCGCGAACGCCCCGGCCGGCAGCTACACCGCCGTGCTCGGCATCACGGCCGCAGGCCGCGATCGTGTGCTCGCGCAGAAGCCGTTGACGGTGACGGCGCCGACGGCGTCGGTGTCGCTGCAGCAGGGTCTGAACGCCGCGGCGCGCGTGCTCGTGCTCGTGCGCTGCGAAGACGCGAACTGTGTCGACGATCCGGTCTGCACGGCCGGCCGCGTCACGCAGATCGACCAGCTGCTGTCCGCACTCGGTATCGAGCACGCGGTCGTCAGCACGACCGATGCGTTCGAACAGGCACTGCGCAGTGGCCGCTATACGACGTACTGGATCAGCGGCGGCGCCGCACCGCTCGCCTATCGCCTCGCCGACGAACTGCGCGAAGCCGTGTTCCGCGGCGACGGCCTCATCGTCGACGGCGCGCACCAGGCCCGCAACGCCATGCTCGATCCGCTGCTCGGCGTGAGTTTCGTCGAGAAACTCGCGGCGAACGACGTCGGCGTCATCGTCGCGGACGGGGGCATCTTTGCGAGCGGCAGCTATCTGAGCCGCGGTGCGGCACAACGCTACGCCGCGACCGGTGCGCTCGTGCAGGCGCGCTTCGGCGATGCGGCATCGACGCCGGCGGCGTTCCGCCACACCTACGGCGCGGGCCGCACCGTGGTGCTCGCGTTCGACCTGCCGGCAAGTCTCGCCGACACGGCTCAGGCGGCGGCATGGACCGACGTGCTGCGCCGCAGTCTTGCGCACGTTGCGCCGCCGGTCGGAGCTTCGCCGGTCGGCAAGGCCTACGTGCCGCTGCGCACGGGCGTCACGAACACCGGCGCGGCGCTCGAAGTCGACGTGACGCTGGAACTCCCGGCCGGCGTGCAGGCCGAGACGGTGCGGCCGGCGATCACCTCGTCGACCGCAACGAGCGTGACCTGGCGCGTGGCGCTCGCCGCCGGCGAGACGCGCGTGTTCGACGCGGGACTGCGCCTGCCCGACGCCGACGCGAACCGTCGCCTCGTCACGCGCGTCGGCCGTGTCGTCGGCAGCGACGTGATCGCGCTGGCCAGCCGCGAACTCGTGTTGCCGGCGCGTTCGCTGGCCGACGTCGCGGCCGCTGCCATCGACGCCGTCGAGACGCTCGCCGTGACGCCGCCGGAGCAGCCGGCGCGCGATCAGGCACTCGCGAGTCTGCGACGAGCGGTGCAACTGCACGGCCAGGGCCGCAGCGATGCCGCAGTGGCGGCGACGCTCGAGGCCAGCGACCGGCTTGCC
>NZ_DATIGT010000077.1:0-9720 GCF_035481375.1 Tahibacter sp. | reverse complement strand
GTGCGGCAGCGGCCGGCGATGCGGGGACCTGCCGTGCGAGCGGAATCAGCGGCGTCGGCGCGGCAGGCGGCGACGCCTGGCTCGTCTTCACGACCGGAATTTCGGCGCTGACCCGCGCGCTCGGCAACGTATGCACGGCGGCCTTGGTCGTCGCGGACAGATCTGTCAGATCGGCGCCGAGCGCCTCGACCATGTTCGCGAGACGCTCCAGGTCGCGCGCATTCGGCACGAGGGCGTCGTCGATGAACGAGCAGAGATACGCCGCGAGTTCGAGCGCATCGCTGTTGAGCTTGTCGAGACCCAGACGCTCGCTCGTGTCGGCGACCTGATCGAGTTCGTCGCCGAGCTGGCGCGCGGCGTTGCGGTCCCAGCCGCCCTGCGCGAGCGGCTGCCAGCGGCGCACGAGTGCGAGACAGCGTTCGCGCAGTTGGTCGCGCGCGGCAGCGTCGGTGCGCCGACTGCCCTGGTTGCTCATCGATGCCCCCCCGGGCGCAGATCGTGCAGCGGGCCGGCCGGCGAGCGCAGATCCTCCGCCGATGTGCCCGTTTCGATGACCTGCTTAGCCATCCGATTGCCCTGTGTCGTTCCTGGAGGCGCGCTGACCGCCGCGCCTTGGAACGCAGCATGCAGCGTGCGGTTACGGACTGACGTGCGTGCAATCACAGTTTGATCCAGAGGGCAAAGGGGTTCCAGTCGCGTCGGGCCGGGCGGCACGGCGACGTTCCGCATACCTGCACAAGGTGCGCCGGAGCGGCAAAAGTCGCCGCTGCGTGCATGCGGCGTGCCTGCAAGGCGTGAGTTCGCGGGGGTCTCTGAGGACATGTCTCGGGGCATTGCGCGGGACGCGTGCGGCGGTTTCGGTAATGACCGAGAACGCAGTCCGGTCCGCGAAGCCCTCATCGGCGGCGACAGTTGACCTCGCCGGAAGCCGCCGCCAAGCTTCGCGCCGGTCGGTCGATCGGCCCGGCACAGTGTGGAGAAGTCGATAATGCGCAAGTATCTGCATTGGTTCGCGATAGGGGTGTTCGTCCTCACGCTGCTGTGGCAGTGCCTGCTCTGGGGCGGCGCCAGCACGCTGCCGGAAATCGGCCCGCTGATGCGGCGTTCGGCCATGCGCGAGGCGCCGCTCGTCGCCGGGCTCATGGTCAGCGGCGAAATGCTCGGCAAGGTGCCCGCGCTCGGCGATCTCGGCCGCGGCTGGGCCGCGAAGGCGTTCGAGCCGGCCAAGGAACGCATCGTGGCGGACCCGGCCGTGGCCATGGACTACGTGTTCGGCGAACCGTTGAACTCGTCGCAGCGGCTCGCGACGCGCGGCGTCTACGCACTGCCGATACTGCTCGCGCTCGCCATCATCCTGTGGTTCCGCCGGCCCAGACAGGTCCGCATGCTCGGTGCAAAGCGCCGCTGACTTCGCGACCGCGGTGCCTCGGACGGGCGGCTTGCGTCGCGCTCCTTCCTTATAGTGCTGCGCTCGGCCCAAAGGCCGAGCCCGGTTCGTCGCTCCTCAGTCCAGAGGCCGCTCTCATCAGCCGCTGCCGTTTGCCGGTCGGTGACGATGACTTGCCGGCGTCCGCGCAGTTCGGCCGCAAACGGCGGCCGGACCGAAAATTCCGGTCGTTCAGGAAACAGACGCGAAAGCGTCGCTTTCTGACAAATTGGGTCACTTTCCATGCGCCGGCCGACGGTGTCCAGCGTCAACTACGGCGCGGGCTGCGCCGCATCCGAAGCATTTCGTAGAATTGTTAATTTGTCCGTACAAATATGTTGCGGCGCATTACAAATCGTGATGGATCAATCACTTAGCGGCGGTTTTTGATTGACGAACGGTTACAGCCTTAGTAGGTTGCCCCGCGTTTTCGGAACCGGGGGGTTTCGGATGCACGCTCGCGAGGACCGGTCAGCAGCGCCCTGAGCAGGCGCTGCGGTCCATCAGCACAGCAACTACCCACGACGGGCCGCGACGGGGCGGTCCTGACGGCGGACGTGCGCGGCGAGCGGACGGGAGCGATTCACGGGGGCTGGTTTTCCAGCCAGCCCGATCTTTCCTAATTCCGGTGGGGGTTCAGTCGTGAAAGTAGCTTCGCAACGCGGTATTCGTCGGAGTGCGCTGGCGCTGGCATTGCTCGGCGCAGCCGTTTCGGCGCAGGCCGCGGGTATCACTGCAGCCGAGCGTTCGGCCTATGCCGGGCGCGTCAATTTCGCCGTGGCCGCGCCCGGCGAGCAGGTCGACAGCTTCATCGTCTACTACAACGGCCAGGAAGGCCGTCTCGCGCGGACCGAAACGGCCTCGGCGCAGGCCATGAGCCTCGCCGCCGGCGACGTCTCGCGCGTCGGCAAGGACCTCGGACTGAATCTCGGCATCGAGCGCGAACTCGCCACCGGCGGCGTGCTGATCCGCGTCGCCGCGCCGACCGGCTCGCGCGCCGTCGCCGTCGACGCCGAGCGCGTCATGGTGGAAATTGCGAAGAATCCCAATGTCAGCAAGGTGGAGCCGAACAAGCGCGTGCGGGCGCTGTTCGTGCCGAACGACACGCGCTACGGCGAACAGTGGGACATGTTCAACGCGACCGGCGGCATGAACGTGCAGTCGGCCTGGGACGTGGCGACCGGCAGCGGCGTCGTCGTCGCCGTCATCGACACCGGCATCGCGGCGCATTCGGATCTCTCGGGCCAACTGGTCGCCGGCTACGACTTCATTTCCAGTTCGACGACCGCGCGCGACGGCAACGGCCGCGACTCGAACCCGAACGACGAAGGCGACTGGTTCGCGACGAACGAATGCGGCGTGCCGTATTCGTCGAATTCGAGCTGGCACGGCACGCACGTCGCCGGCACGGTCGCGGCGATCGCGAACAACAGCAAGGGCGTCGCCGGCGTCGCGTTCAACGCGAAGGTCCAGCCGGTGCGCGTGCTCGGCAAGTGCGGCGGCTCGATCGCGGACATCGCCGACGCGATCATCTGGTCCTCGGGCGGCAGCGTCTCCGGCGTGCCGGCCAACGCGACTCCGGCCAAGGTCATCAACCTGAGCCTCGGCGGCCAGGGCGCCTGCTCTGCGACCGAGCAGAACGCGATCAACGCGGCGCGTTCGCGCGGCACCGTGCTCGCGATCGCCGCGGGTAACGACAACGCCAATGTGTCGGGCTTCGATCCGGGCAACTGCAACGGCGTCATCTCGATCGCCGCGACGACCAAGGCCGGCAGCCGCGCGAGCTACTCCAACTACGGCGCGCTCATCGACGTGTCGGCGCCGGGCGGCGACGGCGGCGGCGGCGCGGGCGACATCCTGTCGACGCTGAACTCGGGCACGACCACGCAGAGCAGCGAGTCCTACGCGTTCTACGCCGGCACCTCGATGGCTTCGCCGCACGTCGCGGGCCTCGCCGCGCTGATGCTGTCGAAGAATCCGTCGCTGACGCCGGACCAGATCGAAACGCTGATCAAGAACAACGCCAAGCCGCTGCCGGGCACCTGCACCGGCGGCTGCGGCACCGGCATCATCGATGCGGCCAAGACGCTGGCCGCCGTCGGCGGCGGCGGCAACGTCGCGCCGGTCGCGAACTTCAGCGTGACGACGAGCGGCCTGACCGCGAACTTCACCGACAGCTCGACCGACAGCGACGGCTCGATCGCGTCGCGCGCGTGGAACTTCGGCGACAGCACGACCTCGACCGCGGCGAACCCGAGCAAGACCTACTCCGCGGCGGGCACGTTCACCGTGACCCTGACCGTCACCGACAACGGCGGCGCGACCAACACCAGGACCCAGTCGGTCACCGTGTCCTCGGGCGGCGGTGGCGGCACGGCGCTGAGCAACGGCGTGGCCAAGACCAACCTGTCCGGCGCGGCCAGTTCCGAGACGACCTACACGATGGTCGTTCCGGCCGGCGCCACGGGCCTGAAGTTCGTGATGGCGGGCGGCACCGGCGATGCCGACATGTACGTGAAGTTCGGCTCGGCGCCGACGACGTCGAGCTATGACTGCCGCCCGTACCAGTCGGGCAACAACGAGACCTGCACCATTGCGACGGCGCAGGCCGGCACGTACTACGTGAAGCTTCGCGGCTACAGCGCCTATTCCGGCGTCAGCCTGACCGGCAGCTACACGGCCGGCGGCGGTGGCGGCGGTCCGTTCACGAACACGACCGACTACACCATCCCGGATTCGAGCTCGGTCAGCAGCCCGATCGCGGTCAGCGGCCAGAGCGGCAACGGTTCGACCACGACGCAGGTCGCGGTCAACATCGTGCACACCTACCGCGGCGACCTGCAGATCGACCTGATCGCGCCGAACGGCACGAGCACGCGTCTGAAGAGCGGCAGCTCCAGCGACGGTGCGGACAACGTGGTCGCGACCTACAGCGTCAACACCTCGGGTTCTCCGCGCAATGGCACCTGGCAGCTCAAGGTGACCGACCTGTATTCGGGCGACACCGGTTACATCAATCAGTGGTCGATCCAGTTCTGAGCGCAATTACGAGTAAATGAACTCGGCGCGCGGCATGAAGCCCGCGCCGAACCTTCCGGCGGGATTGCCGGGAGTGGGCAGGACGCCCGACGGGACGTTCCGTAGCCGCGGCGGGTGCCGCGGTTACGGCTTCTTCCGAGCGGCAGGGGTTTGCCGGACCAAATTCCGAGCGCGGCCGTGGCGGCTGCCTCACGCATCGCGCGTCCAGCCGCGGCTGACGCGCAGCCATCCTCGGAGGGGAGGAGCCCGGTTCACACGCAGTCTGCTGCGTGCCGTTCCGGTCTGGCGTGGTTCGTTACGGCCAACGCCATGCAATGTCGCCGGCGCACGGGCCGGCGTCAGTAACGGGAGAACCCTCGGCCGCCCCTGCGGCCGGGGGTTGCTTCGTTGGCGGGGCCGCTGCGACGAGCGGTGATTGCGGGACCAACCCTGCCGGCCGCTCGCGTCGCGAGCACTGGCCGCCGCCTTGACCCAGGCGCTCCAAAGACGAAGGCGAAGCGCGCGCGTCAGCTTGCTTCGAAGCGGTTCGCGGTGCGGTTCTTGCGGACCGTCTGCGGGTTCCAGATGCGGCCGTTCATGGCGATGTAGACGCCGTCGGGCGAGGACTGCAGCGCGCCGATCGCGCAGCCGATGTTGAACACGGCGTCGGAGCCCTGGAAGCGCGCGGGATTCAGCGCGCCGGTCAGCACGATGACCTTGCCGGAGACCGACTGCAGCACGCGCGCGGTCTCGACCATCGTGTCGGTGCCGTGCGTGACCAGCACGTGCCGGTGCGGCTGCTGCGCAATCGTGCGCCGGATGAGTTCGCGGTCGTCGTCGGTGATGTGCAGGCTGTCCTTGCGCAGGATCGGAATCACGTCGAACGCGAAAGCGACGCCGAGCTGGTGCAGCACTTCGCCGATGTACGGTGCGCCGATCTGATACTCGGACTTGTCGTCGAAATAGATCTTGTCGATCGTCCCGCCGGTCGTGACGATGCTGAGGTGATTCATCGAGGGGGCCTGGCCGTGGTGCGCCGGCGCATTATGCGGCGCGCCGACGTTCGCCTGCGTGGCTGGCATCGATGCGGCGCGTCGGTCCGAAACGCTATGCTCGGGGATCGTCGACGATTCAGGGGAAAGTCGCGTGACCGAGGTTCTGACCGATGCCGCGCCGCACGGCGTCACGGATACGCGCCGCGGCGCGGGCCTGTCGAAACGGCAGGCGCTTGTCGTCGCGCTCGGCAGCCTGCTGCCGTACGGCTGGGAAAATACCGTCTCGGGTTTCCAGGTCGGATTTCATCTGCTGTTCGCGCTGACGGTCGCGCTGCTCTGGGTCGTCGCGAGCCGCCCGGCAACCTGGGCGACGGCGCTCGTCGTCGTCGTGCTCGTCGCGGTCGCGAGACGCCGGGGCGTATCCGCGTCGGCCGTCTCACGGCGGTCGGCTATTGCCTGTGGCGGGCGCTCGATCTGCGTCCGCTGCCGGAACTGCGGCCGGCGGCTTTCGTCAGTCCGCAAGCCGGCGAAACCTGTTCGCTCGACATCGTGAATCTCGACTGGGTGCCGGCGAACAAGCGCCTGTATTTCGACTACTTACCGGCCGTGCGCCTGATCGGCTGGAGTATTCACAAGGGCGCCGCGCCCGATGCGCCGCTCGAATTCATGCTGTCTTCGCCGGACGGCGCGTACGCGCTGCGCGCTTCAGTGAATGCGGTTCGTCCCGAGCTGGAAATGTTCCACAAGGACCCTGCACATACGCGCGGCGGTTTCGATTTCGACATCGACGCCGCTGCCGTGCCGCCGGGAAATTATCGCGTGCTCATGCGGCGCGGCGACGCGCCGTTCTGCGATTCGCAGGTGACCGTGAACATCGCGCGCGCGACCGACGCGCGCCTGCTGTATTGAACGAAGGCGCTGCGCGGCGTCAGTCGGATGGTTCGCTCGTGACGGCCAGCAGCGACGCCGGCACCCGCGTGGTCAGCCAGACGCCGTTGTCCGCGCGAAAGAACGGCAGCCCCAGCGCGAGCGCGCCGGCGACATCGATGCGCAGCACGACAGGCTTGCCGTGGCGCGCGCCGACGGCGCGAGCGGTTGCGATATCGGCCGACAGATGCACGTGGCGGCGCGATCGCGGCCTGAGTCCTTCGCGCAGGATCGCATCGAGAAAGCGCGTCGCGGTGCCGTGATACAGCGGCGGCGGCGCGGCGACCGGAACGAGGTCGAGTTCGACTTCGACTTCGACCGAGTGGCCCTGCGCCGCACGCACGCGCAGCCCGTCCTCGCTCAGCGTGAAGCGGCGCTTGTCGTTGTGCGCGACGACGCGGTCGAAGTCGGCGCGCGCGATCGGCTTGCCGCTCGCGGCGGCGCGGGCGAGCAGCGTGCCGATGTCGGCCCAGCCCTGTGTGTCGAGCGTCAGGCCGATCGCGCCGGGATCGTGGCGCAGCACGAGACTCAGGAACCGGCTCACGCCGACGAGATGCTTCGGAAGGTCGTCGCTCATCGGCGGCAGCGGTGACGCGGACGCTCAGGCGTCGCGTGCCAGCCGCGCATCGTCGTCGGCCTGCGCGACCGGCGCGCCGGTGCAGCCGGCGACGAAGCGTCGCGCGGCGGCGCAGGCGCGCTCGTCGTTCTCGTGCGCGAGCGACCATGCGGCCTGGCGCAGCAGCAGCGCGGCGGCGAAATGACGTGCGAGCGCGAGCGCGAGTTCGCGCGCGGCGGCTTCGAGGCGTTCGGGCTGCGCGGCGAGCGCCGCAAGCCGCGCTGCGAGTTCGTCCGCGCCGGCGCGCAGCGCTGCCGCGGCAGGCTGCAGGCCGGTCGCGTCGACCGTCTGCAGCAGCGCATCGAACGCCGCCTGCCACGCGCCGAAGGCGGCCGGGTTGCGCAGCACGCGCAGCACGTCGAGCGACAGCACGTTCGTCGTGCCTTCCCAGATCGGCAGCACCTGCGCATCGCGCAGCAACTGCGGCAGGCCGCTGTCCTCGATATAGCCCGCGCCGCCGAGGCATTCGATCGCCTCGGAGCACAGCGCCACGGCGAGCTTGCCGGTCCAGAGTTTCGCGAGCGGCGTCAGCAGGCGCAGCAGCGCCGCCTCGTCCGCGTCGGCCTTGCCGTGCTGCGCGCGGCCGAGCAGCTCGGCCACATGGAAGGTCAGCTGGAACGCCGCCTCGAAATCCGCCTGCATGCCGCCGAGCGTGGTCTGGTGCAGCGGATGCTCGATCAGCAGCCGTCCGAACGCGCGGCGCCGCGTCGCATAGTCGCGCGCGAGCGCGATCGCCCGGCGCATCGTCGCGATCGCGCAGACCGCGTTCCAGCTGCGCGTCACGTTGAGCATCGGCGCGATCGCGCGCACGCCGTGACCGACGCCCGCGACCGGCGTGCCGGGAACGCCGAGCAGTTCCGTCTCCGCGCTCGGCAGCTCGCGCGTGCCGAGCTTCGGCTTGAGCCGGTTGATCGCGAGATCGCGCCAGCGTCCGTCGGCATCGCGCGGTTCGAGGTAGAACAGGGTCAACGCATCGGCACCGTCGCCGGCTCCGTCGATGCGCGCCAGTGCGAGCGCGGTGTCGGCCTGCACGGCCGAGGTGAACCACTTGCGGCCGTAGAGCCGCCAGCGGCCCGATTCGTCGCTGCGCGCGACCGTCTCGCTGTTGCCGACGTCCGAGCCGCCCGGCGTTTCGGTCATCCACTGGCCCGAGATCCAGAAGGTTTGCGGATCGCGGCTCAGATAACGCGGCCAGGCGCGCGCGAGGAGTTCGGTATTTGCGGCGGCCTTGAGGCAGGTCGCGGCGCCGTCGGTCATCGCGAGCGGGCACGTGAAGAACGCGCTCGCGACGTGATGCAGGTACACCATCGCGAACTGGTGCACGCGCGCGTGCTCGGCATAGGTGTCTTCGTGCCCCGCGGCGACGAGGCCGAAGCGCGCCGCGATCTCGCGCGATTCGTGCCAGGCCGGCGTCAGTTCGATGCGATCGATGCGGCGTCCCTGCGAATCCCACTGCGTCAGGACGGGCTCCGGCGCGCTGCGTTCGCGCGCGCGGCGCCACGCGTCGGCAGCGTGTGCGCCGAGTTCATCGAGTTCCGGCGCGATTCCCTCGCGCATCGCAGCCGGAAGGCTGCGCGCGAGCTGCGAACGCAGCACGCGATCGTCGCGATACTGATTGCCGAGTTCGGCGGCGCTCTGGATGAAGGTCATGCGGCAGTCTCCTCAGGCGCGCGGCGTGCGCTTGTAGCCGCGCGCGCCCCAGCCGAGCGCAGCGATCAGCGCGAGGCACAGCACGATTTCGACGAGCGCCAGCGCGCGGACGCGCGGCTCGCCCCAGGCGGCGACGACGCCGTGACAAAAGTAGAACAATCCCAGAATACCGACCCAGAGCAGCGCGCGGCCGACGCTGCGCCGCAGCGCGATCAGCGGCAGCAGCAGCGGCACGACGGTCAGCGCGATCGCGAGCAGCGGCGAACCGTTCAGCGGCGGCGCGAGCCAGCCGTGCCAGAGCAGATGCAGCAGCACGAGGCCGGCCCAGATCGCGAGTCCGAGATGGCGCGGCGTCATGGCGCGGCTCCGAGGCGGCGGGCGACATCGGCCACGCGCCGGCCGAGCGCGCGTGCGAGGTCGCGCTCGACCTCGCTGATCGCGCGGTCGCCGCCGCTGCCGGCGACGTGGCTCGCGCCGTAGGGCGTGCCGCCGTCGCGCGTCGCCGACAGTCCGCGTTCGGTGAACGGCAGGCCGACGATCAGCATGCCGTGATGCAACAGCGGCAGTTGCATCGACAGCAGGGTCGACTCCTGCCCGCCGTGCTGCGTGCCCGTGGACGTGAACGCCGCCGCGGGCTTGCCGACGAGCGTGCCCGAGGCCCACTCGGCGCCGGTGCCGTCGAGAAAATGCTTGAGCGGTGCGGCCATGTTGCCGAAGCGCGTCGGACTGCCGAGGATGAGTCCGGCGCAGTCGCGCAGATCCTCGCGCATGGCGTACGGCGCGCCGGCCTCGGGTTCGGGCGGCGCGGCGACTTCGGTGACGGGTGCGACCGGCGGCACTTGGCGCAGGCGTGCGCGCATGCCGTCGACTTCCTCGACGCCGCGGGCGACATGACGGGCCAGTTGGGCGGTCGCGCCGTGGCGGCTGTAATACACGATCAGGATTTCGCTCATCCGTGCGGGTCTGCGGCGCGGCGGCCGTCTTTATGAGGTCGGAACGGCGTGCAGGTTATCATCGCGCCGCCCCGGCCAGACCGTGCCGCCCGGACCCGATGTCGCGCATGAGGAAGGATCCCGACCAGTGGCGGG
>NZ_DATIGT010000076.1:0-10690 GCF_035481375.1 Tahibacter sp. | reverse complement strand
CGGCGTTGTGGGCCTGGCACAGCGGCGCGAGCGAAAGGCTGCTGCTGCCGAGCGGCACGCGGAACGTCGGCAGGTTCTCGGCCACCGAGACCGCGTAGGTCTGCACCTTGTTCTTGTACGTGGCCGGTTTCGGATTGCCGTCGGGGCCGGTCAGGTTCGGACGCAGGTCGGTCGTGTAGGCCTTGTGCGCGAGGCCGCTCAGCAGATAGCTGCCTTCCATCGACGGAATGTCGGGGCAGATGCCGCGCACGTCGGCGAGCGCGGTGATCGACTTGGCCGTGCAGAGGTCTTCGTGCGTGTTCAGCGATGCGCCGAGCGGCGTGGCGCCGCCGCGGCCGACGAGGTAGCTGCCGTTGACCTGCTCGCGCGCGCCGACGACGTTGGTCGCGGCCACGGCGCCGGATCCGAGTGCGGCGACATTCGGGATTTCGTCGCTGTCGAAGGAGTTGAGACCGGTGGACAAAGCCAGAATGCTGCAATTGGCGCAATAGGCGTTGCCGCCGTCGTCGGGACTGCGGTACGGATCCTTCCAGGCCGGGGCCGGCAGGCCGGCGAGGTCGCCGGTCACGTTGAACGTCGCCGACGGTGTTTCTGCCGTGATATAGCGCAGCGCTTCGGCGTACATCTCGGACATCGGATTGCCCCAGGCGCTGCAATTGCGCCCGTTTGCCGCCGTGCCGGGATTGTTGAGGTTCGGCGAGCCGAAGCCCTGACGGTTGAGGATGCTGTACGTGTTGCAGTCGGTCCAGGACGCCGCATAGTTCCAGGTCAGCAGCTTCAGGCGGTTCATCGTGTTGATGACGCCTTCGGCGCCGTCGCCCTGATTGCAGAAGCGGCCCGTCGAGAGATCGATCTCGTCGCCGGCCGCGCAGCCCGTGGCCGTGCCGTTGCCGGCGATCGGACCGATGTTGCGGCGGACGACGCCGCCACTGCGCGGCGCCGAATACGATCCGGTCAGGAGGCCGAAGCGCATCGAGCGGTTCTCGCCGTATTCCTGCAGCAGGCCGGCCGGCTTGAAGATACCGGCCGTGCCGTATTCGCGGCAGAAGGATTCGCGCAGCGCGCCCGTGCCGCCGGCACAGACCTCGACGCGTACGTCGAGCTCGGTCGCGCGCGGCGGGCTGTCGGGTTTCGCGTCGTTGTTCGCGTCTTCCTTCCAGTTGCACTGGTTCAGTGCGGTCGACGCCCATTCGGTCCATGTGCCCGAGGCGACGCGCAGTTTCGGCACGCCGGTGTTGCTGAAGGACGCGTTGCAGAACGACGTCGCGCTCGAATACGGCGTGTAGCGCGCGATGTCGCTGCCGCCGTAGGTCTTGACCCAGGCATGCAGGTCCGACGGAATGTGCGCACGCTCGAGCACGGTCGTCGCGGCGTCGGTCGAGCGGTAGCCGCCGTAGAACACGAAGCGCAGCATGTCGAGCCGGCTCATGGTGATCCAGTTCAGGAAATTACCGCTCCAGCTGCCGCCGCATTGGTGGTTGTTCGCGGCCGCGGTCGCCTTGAACTGGCCGCTGCCGTAGGCGTAGCAGAGATCCGGATCGAAATAGCCCGAATAGCTGAAGCGGTTCTGGTAGGTCGTATCGAGCAGGCCGTCGCTGTCGAGGTCGGTGTAGTCGGTATAGGCCTTGATGAACAACTGCTCGTCGCGCGACATCACCATCATCATCAGCGGCGGCTGGCCGGTCGCCGTGAACAGCGGTGACTGCGAGATCGGAATCGTCGCCGCGCGTGCCGGCGCCGCGGCGAGGCCGGCCAGCAGCGCCAGCGCGGCTGCCGCGAGCAGGGAGTGCCATCGTGAGAAAGTCATTGCGTTGCTCCGGCTCGTCGTGCGCTGCGGTTCAATAGACATAGGTCGACTGCACGGCCGACGTCGCCGTCGTGTCGGCGCCGGGCGCCCCGGCCGACACGACGAAGAATTTCGGCTCGCGCATCGGATCGGTGCCGAACTTCAGCGACTGGCCGATGCGCACGCGCGTGACCTCTTCGTCGGCTGTCGTCGGTCCGTCCGCGTACCAGGGCGTCCAGGGCAGCGCGTTGCTGTTGTCTATCTGCGTGAACGCGATATCGGGCTGGCGCAGCGGATCGAGCACGACGGCCTCGCCGCGCGTGAGCTGCCGTTCGGCCGACTGGAAGGCGTCCTGCTGGTTCTTGTAGTTGCCGGACATGCGTTCCTGCAGGACCGTCATGCGCGACGCGGTCAGCGCGAGCAGCGTCACGAGGATCAGCAGCATCAGGCTGACGAACAGCGCGGCGCCGCGCTGGCGGTGCGGGACGCGCGGCGCGACGCGCTGCGTCGCGCGGAAACGGCGAGCGGATACGGTATTCACATCGAGTTACTCACGCGATTGCGCAGGGAAACGGTGGTCTGGTAGGTCTGCCGCAGGTAGCCGTCGTTCGGCCGCGTCATGCGCCGGTCGAGCACCGTGAGCGCCGGTTCGGTCGGGCGGGGGCTTACGAACGGCGCCGGGCTGCGCAGCAGCAGACCGATCTGCAGCGAGCGCGCACTGCGCCAGCGCGCGTCGCGATCCGCGTCGGAGGCCGCGCCGGCGGCGACCTGCGCACCCGTGCGATAGACGTCGGCGCCGTCGTTGGCCGGCGTCGAGGTATCGATGCCGACGAGCACCTGCAGGCTTTCTATGCCGTCGATGAGTTCGCGGTTCTCGAGCTGGCCCGTGGACTCCTGCAGCGTCTGCATCATCAGTGCAGGCTGGCCGTTCGCGCCGCGGCCGACGTAATAGACCGTGTATTCGGCGCGATGCAACTCGGCGTTCCACCAGCGCTGGCCGCTGCCGGCCTGCAGGCCGTATTCGACTTCGCGGTCGCCGCGCCACGTCTTGCCGGGCGAGTTCGCGGCGTCGAACTGGTACGTGTTGCCCGGATTGCTCGACGCGCCGTACGGCGCAGACAGCTGGACGCCGTTGACCGCGCTCGCCTGGAACACGTCGGCGAAACGGTAGTTGCCGACGCCGTAGATGCCTTTCGCGACGAACGGCCGGCCGTCCGGAAAGGTCGGTGTGAGCGCGATCAGCGTGTCGTTCGTCGTGTTGAAGCCGGCCAGCGGGATGCTTTCCTCGCTGAAATGCCGCACGACGAGGATGTCCGACCCGGTCAGCGGCGCCGCATCGGCGATCGCCGGCGGCAGCGCCGGTGTCCAGCTGCCGGCGCCGCCGGGTTGCGGTTCGGCGCCGTCGTTGCTGTCGTTCGCGTCGAAGACTTCGATCGAGCGATGGAAGCGATGCTGGAACAGCGTCGCGTCGACACCGTTCGGCGCGAGGTGATTGATGAAGTTCGACGCGTTGCCCGCGGCGAGACGGTTCAGGTCGTTGCCGGCACCGAGGTAGCCGGCCATGCGCACGCTGCGCTGCAGCCGGATCATCGCGAAGCGCGCGTTCTCCTGGATGCGCGAGAGCGCCTCCTGGCTCAGATAGTTGTTCTTGCTCGCGCTGAACACCTGCGTGATGCCCAGCAGCAGGAATGCCGCGATCGCGATCGCGACCATCATTTCGATCAGCGAGAAGCCGGCGGTGCGGCGCGGGGGTGCGATCGGCATGGTCATAGGGCTGAGGTCAGCGTGAATTCGGTCGTGGCGTCTGCGCCGTTGCTCCAGCGCGCGTCGGTCCAGCGGATCGCGACGACGACGGTGCCGCCGGGCATGCGCACCGCGCCTTCGCCGAGCGGCAGCTGGGCCTTGATTGCACATTTCCAGTCGTATACGTCGCGCGAGGCGGCGCCGGTGGACGGCGGCGTACCGCCGGTGTCGGGACAGCTGCCGGGCGCCGAGCCGTAGTTCGTGAAGTAGCGCCCCGCGATCAGCTCGTTGCGGTTCGCGCGCATGCGATCGAGCAGGTCGTAGGCGAGTGCGGTCGCCTGCGTGCGGTAGTTCGCGCTCTGATTGGCCTTGATCGAGAACGCCTGCAGCGCGGCGAGCCCGAGCAGTCCGATCGACAGGATGATCATCGAGACGAGCACTTCGAGCAGCGAGAAGCCCGCGGCGCGCGGCGCGCGGCGGAACGCGGTCGCGGCGTTCATGCGCAGGCTCCGCGCGCGGTTTCGGCGCGGCCGAGTCCGCGCAGATGCACGGTGCGGCGCTGGTCGCCGTTGCAGTCGCGTGGCACGAACGTCCAGGTCAGGTCGTTTTCGGTCGAAAACCCTTCCTTGCCGAAGCTCACGAACGCCGCGTCCGCGCTCAGCGAATCGCCGGGCGCGATCGCCGGCCAGACACGCAGCAACTGGTCGTTTCCCGCGAGCTGGCCCGCGGTGCCGCCGTCGGTGAAGACGATCCAGCCCGACCGCCAGGCGCCGCCCGAATCGCAGGACGCGCCGTCGGCGCTAGCACAGACCGTCACGCGCGTGCCGCGCGTGACCGCTTCGTTGCGCGCGAGGTTGACCGCGGTCAGCAGGTCGTTCGCCTGATTCGACACGCGGTTGCTTCTGATCACGTTCGAATACGACGGCACCGCGAACGCCGCGAGTATCGCGATGACGACCACCACGGTGACCAGCTCGATCAGCGTGAATCCCGACGATTTCTTCATGCCCGTTCTCATGCCCGCATCCCTCGGCCGCAGCCGTGCGCGGTCGAGCGTCGCAGGAAGCGACCGCTTGCGGTCGCCAAGTGAACTTTAAGATTTCTTCAAGATTGAGCGTGCGCGCGCGTACTGTTCAATCGGCCGCCGCGTCGACGACGACACGCGCCAGGTAGTGGTGACCGTCGCTGCGATAGCGCACGTGCATGCCGCGATGCAGCGCCGCGAGCGCTGCGATCATGCGCTGGCCGCTGCCGAGGCTGCCCTGTCGCGCCGGTATGGCGCGCAGATCGTTGACGACGACGAGCCGGACGCGTGTACCGCCGGTGCGCAGGCGCACGCGGATGCGTCCGCTACCGTGCCGCAGCGCATTGGCGAGCAGGTTGTAGACGATCTGCTTGGTGTAGTCGGCGTCGAACGCGATCCAGGCCGGCGCGTCGTCGAGTTCGAGCGTGCGGTCTTCGGCTTCGGCCATCAGCGCGATGCCTTCGGCGATGCGCGCGAGCAGCGCGCGCAGATCGACGCGCACGCGCTTGAGCGGCAGATTTCCCTGCTCGGCCTTCGCGAGCAGCAGAGTCTTGTCGACGAACTGGGTCAGGCGTTCGAGTTCCGCGACGAGTTCGTCGGCGACGGCGTCGGGCAGGTCCGGCGCGGCCTGATCGAGCCGCAGCCGCGCGAGCGTCAGCGGCAGCCGCAGTTCGTGCGCGACCTGCGCCGCGAACCGGTCGAGCTGGCCGAGCGCGACATGCACGCGGCTCAGCAGATCGTTGATGCCGCCGGCGAGCGCGTGCAGTTCCGGCGCGTCCGGAGGACGCAGGCGATGCAGCACGTTGCCCGGATCGAGCCGCTGCAGTTCGTCCTGCAGTGCGCGCAGCGGTGCGTGCGCACGCCGCTCGAGCAGCCACGCGAGGAGGCCGGACAGCGTCCCTATGAGGAGTGCGAACAGCGCCTGCGCGCGCACGTTGCCCGGCATGCCGGATTCGCCGCGGCCGGCGAGCCAGTGCGGGTCGACGAGAAACCAGTACAGCGCCGACACGGACAGGAAGGCGAGGGCGAAGGCCCCGGCCGTGCGCAGCCACCTGCGCGTCACGGCAGCGCCGGTTCGGCGCCGAGCGCGAAGCCGACGCCGCGTATCGTGCGGATCAGCGGCGGCTGTCCCGGCAGTTCGAGTTTTTTGCGCAGATGGGAAACGTGCACATTGACCAGCGCGGTTTCCGAGTCGAAGCAGCGATCCCAGACCTTCTCGATGATGATGGCCTTGCTGACCGGCCGCGGCGCATGCAGCGCGAGCAATTCCAGCAGCGCGAATTCGCGCGGCGTCAGTTCGACGCGGCGGCCGTTGCGCGTCGCGCGGCGCGCCATGAGATCGAGCTCGACGTCCTCGTAGCGCAGCAGGTTGCTCATGTGCGGCCGCCGCCGCCGCGTCAGCGCGTGCACGCGGGCGATGAGTTCCGATACCGAGAACGGCTTGGCGAGGTAGTCGTCGGCACCGGCGTTGAGTCCGGATACGCGATCGTCGACGCCGCCGCGCGCGGTCAGGATGAGCACCGGCGTCGTCGAACCGCCGCGGCGAAGATGCCGCAGCACGCTCATGCCGTCGCGCGCCGGCAGCATCAGGTCGAGCACGACGCCGTCGTAGTCGACGCTCTCGGCCTGCCACAGGCCGTCGTCGCCATCCGTCGCGAGATCCACGGCGAAGCCTTCGGCACGCAGCGCCTGCGCCACGTAGCGGCCAATCTTGTCGTCGTCTTCCACCAGCAGGATGCGCATGCCGTCGTCGCTTGCGGAGCGGGCCGGGTCCGTCCGGCGGATGCCGGGCCTTGTAGTCCGGCAACGTCAAAACGGTCAACGCCGGTCATCGGCGTATTGCCGCTTCCGCAGCGGGAACTTTTCGCCGGCTTTGCGGTACATTGCGGAGTTTCCCGCTCCGCTGCAGCGCCGTCGCGCCGGCGGACACCGCGGGCGTCCGTGCAGAGCCGCCAGCCGATTCGCGTTTTTCGCGACGGCCGGGCCGGCCATGGTCGCCCGGTGCGGGAAGCCATTCGCACATCCGACCTACGGTGACGAGACGATGATCGAAACCCGACAACTGACGAAACGCTACGGGCAGTTCACTGCCGTCGACGGCATTTCATTCACGGTCGAGCCCGGCCAGGTGCTCGGCTTTCTGGGGCCCAACGGCGCCGGCAAATCGACGACGATGAAGATGATCGCGGGCTTTCTCGCGCCGACCTCGGGCGCGGCGAAGGTCTGCGGCTTCGATGTCGAGAGCCAGCCGATCGAAGCCAAGCGCGCGCTGGGCTATCTGCCGGAAGGCGCGCCGAGCTACGGCGAGATGACGCCGCGCAAGTTCCTCGAATTCGTCGCCGATGTGCGCGGCCTCGCCGGCGAGCGCCGCCGCCAGCGCATCGACGACGTGATCGGCCGCCTGCAGCTCGAATCGGTGCTCGCGCAGCCGATCGACACGCTGTCCAAGGGCTTCAAGCGCCGCGTCGGGCTGGCCCAGGCCATCCTGCACGATCCGCCGGCGCTGATCCTCGACGAGCCGACCGACGGCCTGGATCCGAACCAGAAGCACGAAGTCCGCGGCCTCATCAATGCGATGGCAGCCGACAAGATCATCGTGATCTCGACCCACATCCTCGAAGAAGTGCACGCGGTCTGCACGCGCGCCGTCGTGATCGCGGGCGGCCGGCTGCTCGCCGATGCGACGCCGGCCGAACTCGAGGCGCGCTCGCGCTATCACGGCGCGGTGTCGCTGACCGCGCCGAACACCGGCGCGGCGCGCGAGGCGCTGGCCCGCGTCGCCGACATCGAGACGATCGAGATCGACCCGCACGACCACCGCATCACGGCGATTCCGAAGAAGGGCCGCGCGATCTTCGTGCCGATCAGCGAGGCGCTGAAATCGCAGGGCGTCGAAGTCAGCCGGCTCGAGCTCGAAGCCGGCCGTCTCGACGAAGTCTTCCGCAGCATCACGCTGCCGCACGGCACGGAGGCCCGCGCATGAATCCGGTCAAGACCGTCTTCCGGCGCGAACTCGCGAGCTACTTCGCGACGCCGGTCGCCTACGTGTTCATCGTCATCTTCCTGATACTCGCGGGCGCGATGACGTTCTACTACGGCGAGTTCTTCGAGCGCGGCCGCGCCGACCTGCAGCCGTTCTTCGGCTTTCATCCGTGGCTCTATCTGTTCCTCGTACCCGCGATCGCGATGCGGCTCTGGGCCGAGGAGCGCAAGAGCGGCACGATCGAACTGCTGCTGACCCTGCCGATCACGATGTGGCAGGCCGTCGTCGCGAAGTTTCTCGCGGCCTGGGCCTTCGTCGGCATCGCGCTCGCGCTGACCTTCCCCATCTGGATCACGGTCAACTACCTCGGCGATCCCGACAACGGCGTCATCGTCGCGAGCTATCTAGGCAGCCTGCTGATGGCCGGCGCGTTCCTCGCGATCGGCTCGTGCCTGTCGGCGGCGACGCGCAACCAGGTGGTCGCCTTCATTCTCACCGTCGTCATCTGTTTCCTGCTGCTGATGGCGGGCTTTCCGATGGTGCTCGGCTTCTTCCAGTCGTTCCTGCCGCAGGGCATCGTCGACGCGATCGCGGGACTCAGCCTGTTCTCGCATTTCCAGGCGATTTCCAAGGGCGTCGTCGACCTGCGCGACCTCGTCTACTTCGCGCTGACGATCGTCGCGTGGCTCTACGCCACGGCTGTCGTGATCGATCTGAAGAAGGCCGACTGAGGAGGGACCCGCCATGGCATTCAATCGCAAGACCCTGACCGGCAGCGCGCTGGTGATACTCGCCCTGCTGTTCGTCGCCGTCGTCCTCGTCAGCAACGTGCTGTTGCGCGGCGTCCGGCTCGATCTGACCGAAAGCAATCTGTATACCTTGTCCGACGGCACGCGCAGCCTGCTCGGCAAGCTCGAAGAGCCGATCCAGCTCACGCTGTACTTCTCCGACCGGGGCACGGCGGACACCGACAACCCGAGCGCGCGCGCGCTGCGCGCCTACTATCCGCGCGTGCGCGAGCTGCTCGAGGAAATCGCGGCGCGCTCCGACGGCAAGGTGCGGCTCAAGGTCGTCGACCCGGTCGCCTACTCGGAAGACGAGGACAACGCCGTCGCCGCCGGCATCCAGGGCCTGCCGTTCGGCCCGGCCGGCGAAAGCGTGTTCCTCGGCGTCTACGGCAGCAATTCCACGAACGGCGAAGCGAAGATTCCGCTGTTCGATCCGGGCCGCGAGAATCTCGCCGAATACGACATCGCGAAACTGATCCACGATCTGGGCACGAACAAGAAACCCGCGGTCGGCTTCATCAGCAGCCTGCCGATGACCATGGGCTTCGATCAGGCGACGCGCCAGATGCGCCAGCCCTGGGCGGTGTACGGCGAGCTGGCGCAGTTCTTCGATCTGCGCCAGATGAACGCCGCGGCGCTCAAGACCATCGAGAGCGACATCAACGTCGTCGTGCTCGTGCATCCGAAGGACCTCGGCGACGACGCGCTGTACGCGATCGACCAGTTCGTGCTGCGCGGCGGGCATCTGCTCGTGTTCGTCGATCCGAGCGCCGAGCAGGACCAGGCCGGCGCCGATCCGGAAAATCCGCAGGCGGCGATGCTGGCCGACAAGTCGTCGGATCTCTCGACCCTGTTCAAGGCCTGGGGGCTCGACTATGCGCACGACAAGGTCGTGCTCGACCGCGCCCATGCGCTGCAGATCAGCATCGCGCCGAACGCGCCGCCGGTGCGCCATCCGGGCATTCTCGGCTTCACGCGCAAGGACCTCAGCGCCGACGACGTCATCACGGCGAATCTCGACTCGATCAACATGTCGAGCGTGGGCTATCTGGAATTGTCCAAAGATTCACAGTCGAAGCTCGTGCCGCTGATCCAGTCCAGCGACCAGGCCATGAGCGTTCCGGTGGACCGGCTGAAGTTCCTCGTCGATCCGTCGACACTGCTCGTCGACTTCAAGCCGAGCGGTCAGCCGTTCGTGCTCGCCGGACGCCTCGAAGGCCGCTTCAAGACCGCGTTCCCGGACCGCAAGGACGCCGGCCATCTCGCCGAAGCCCAGGCGTCCAATGCGGTCGTCGTGTTCGCCGACACCGACATCCTCAGCGACCGGCTCTGGGCCGAAGTCCAGAATTTCTTCGGCCAGAAAGTGCTGAATGCGTTCGCGAACAACGGCGATCTCGTGATCAACGCGGTCGACAATCTCGCCGGCGATTCCGACCTGATCTCGATCCGCGGGCGCGCGACGTCGCAGCGGCCATTCACGAAGGTCGCCGAGCTCAAGCGCAAGGCCGACGACAGCTTCCGCCAGAAGGAAAAGCAGCTGCAGCAGGAACTCGGCGAGACCGAGCGCAAGCTGACCGAACTCCAGAGCGCGAAAAGCCAGGATCAGGCGATGGTGCTGTCGGCCGAGCAGAAGGCCGAACTCGACAACTTCCTCAAGCGCAAGGTCGAGATTCGCAAGCAACTGCGCGAAGTGCGGCGACAGCTCGACGCCGACATCGACGCGCTCGGCACGCGCCTGAAGTTCATCAACATCCTGCTCGTGCCGCTGCTGCTGATCCTCGCGGCACTGGGCTTCGTCGGCTGGAAGTCGCGGCGCGCGCGCGGCTGAGGAGCCAGGCCATGAACCACACGAAAACGCCATGAACCACATGAACTCGAAAACCGTGACCGGCCTCGGCATCGCCGCGGCCGCCGCCATCGCGATCGCCGCGGCGATCAGTCTCTCGCGCAAGCCCGAGGCCGATGTCGCGCAGGGTTCCGGCGAAGTACTGCCGGGGCTCGCCGAACGCATCAACGACGTCCGGCGCATCACCGTGACCGCACCGGGTCCGGCCGTCGTCGCGACGATCGAGAAGACCGACAAGGGCTGGGCGCTCAAGGAAAAAGGCGGCTATCGCGCCGATGCCGGCAAGGTGCGCGAGTACCTGCTGAAACTGGCCCAGTCGCGCCTCGTCGAACAGAAGACCGCGAACGAGCAGCGCTATGCCGACATCGGCGTGACCGAGATGGACGTCGCCGGTGCCAAGGGCATGCAGGTCGCGCTCGACGGTCTGCCGCAGCCCGCGCAGCTCATCGTCGGCATCGTCAATCCGCGCGGCGACGCGACGTATGTGCGCCGTGCCGGCGACCGGCAGAGCTGGCTCGCG
>NZ_DATIGT010000075.1:0-12792 GCF_035481375.1 Tahibacter sp. | reverse complement strand
GGCGGCGCAGGCTGGCCTGCATGCGGCGGAACAGGCCGAGCGTGCGCGTCGCGCTGAACGCAATACGCGTGCGCAGTCCGCGCAGTCGGCGCATGCCGTAGCGCAGAGGCTTGGTCAGGCGCCACGAGAGGCTGCCGTAGGCGCGGTCGAGTTCGGCTTTCAGCGACAGCGCCCAGCGCGTGCGCTCCTCGAACTCGCGCTCGATCGCGGTGTAGTCGTCCTGCGTGCGCTTGAGCCACTCGGTGCGGCGCTCGACGTCGTCCTGCAGGCGTTCGATCTCGTTCATCGCCGTGCGCACGTCGCGCTGCGAGCGGCGCAGTTCGCGGTCGAGTTCCGACGCCCACTCGGCGCGGGCGTCGAGTTCGCGCGTCTGCTGTTTCAGCACGGCGGCGCGGCGTTCCAGTTCCGCCTGCACGGCATCGAGCTGCGCGCGCAGCGCGCCGAGTTCGAGCTGCGCCGGCGTGGCGGCCTGCGGCGCCGTAACCGGGTGCGTCGCAGATGAAGGCAGCTCGCTGCGGTAGTCGGCGCTCATGTCGGCGAGCGAGCGCGGCACGCGGGCGCGCAGCACGGCGCGCGCGCGCTCGAGGCGCTGCGGCTGCGCGATCAGCGCGGCGATGCCGTCGCGCACCGCGGCGGCATCGGGCGCCATGAGGAAGCTGTCGACGCCGTCGTCGATGCGCTCGGCCAGCGCGCCGACGCGCGTGGCGAGCACGGGCAGGCCGAGGCTCCAGCATTCCGACAAGGTATAGCTGAAGGTTTCGGCGACGGTCGGCAGGATCAGCGCGGCGTCGGGATTCAGCGTGGCGACGAGCGCGGGCAGCTGCTCGCGCGCGTAGTCGAGCACGACGTGCACGCCGCTGCGGCCGAAGAACGCATGGCCTTCGGCGCCGGCGCCGAGCAGCACGAGTTCGACCTCGGGCGGAAGCTGCGGCAGCAGTGCTTCGAGCAGTTCCGCGCCCTTGCCGCGGCGCACGCGGCCCGGCACGACGAGGCGCAGTCCGCGGCGCGACGTTGCGGCCGGCGGGGGCGTGTCGGAAAGCGCTTCGGCGAACGGCGCCGTGCCATGCGCGATGACGCGCGACGGCAGCTCGCCGAGTTCGGGCGCCAGGCGCAGCACGTTCGCGAGCGCCGTGCGGCTCGGCGCGACGAGCCGCGCGCGGGCCGCGCGCAGCGCGGCGACATAGGCGTCGCGCAGGAGCTGCCAGTAGTCCGGCGAGCGGCTGGCGAATTCGAAGCCTTCGTCGGCGGACTTCAGGTCGGCGGCGCGCTGGGCCGCGTCGAACGCGAGCGCCGGATCGCCGAAGTCGCGGTGCAGCAGTGGCCACAGCGGATAGCAGTCGTGCGTGACGACGAGCGTCGGCAGGCCGCTGCGCAGCGCGTCGAGGCTGTGGCCGATCAGCGAGGAGACGACGACCGCGTCGACGCCGTAGCGCGTCAGCACGTCGCCGAAGAACGCGTTCCAGTCGTGATGCTGCGCCACCGTGTCGGCGATCGGCGCGGGCAGCGCGAGTTCGCGCAGCGGCGGGCCGAGCAGGCTGCCGTCATGGAGTTCGAGCACTTCGCCGTAGCGGCGGC
The DNA here is from genome assembly GCF_035481375.1 of Tahibacter sp. GTDB lineage: Bacteria > Pseudomonadota > Gammaproteobacteria > Xanthomonadales > Rhodanobacteraceae > Tahibacter. The sequence goes on along the minus strand of NZ_DATIGT010000075.1, from coordinate 11,217 downwards.
GCGTGAAGTCGCCGCGCGCGCGCAGGACGAGGTGCGCGTGCGTCGTATCGCTCGCGGCGAGATCGCGGACGAAGCGTTCGGCGCCGCCGCCCCAGCCGTGCAGCACATGCAGCAGGACCGGTCGGCCGTCGCGGCCGAACCGGGCCGGCGTGAAATCGGACTGTTCGAGTGCGACGGCGAGGCGGCTGCGCAGTTCGCCGATTCGCGATGGCATGGAATCCGCGTCGCGGCGTTTCGGTGCCGACGGCGCGGCGACATGGACATGATCGAGCCGCACGCGGCGGCCGGTGCCGCGCGACTCGGCATCGAGCCGCGCAAGCAGGCCGCCATGCCAGGCGCTGGCGAGCGCCGACACGTCGCCGCCATCGATGGCGAGGCCGCGGCCGTAGGCATGGCAGAGCGCGTCGATGCGGTCGGTCCCGGCGTGCGCGCCGGGGCAGGGATCCCAGCCGTCGCCGGCGTTGTCGAGCGGGCTGGCGACGAGCACGTCGTCCGCGCTCAGTGCCGCGAGCAGGCGTTCGGTCCACAACGGCGGCACGTGCGTGCCGCTGCGCAGCAGGATCAGCGACAGCCCGGGCCAGCGCTCGCGGCCTGCGTCGATCAGTGCGGCGTCGGTCGCGGCGGCGGCCCCGATGCGCATCACGTCGGCCGGGACATCCGCGGTCAGCGTCGTCGCGACGGCCAGACCGTCGGGCAGCCGGTCGAACAGCAGGCGCCACCAGTCGGCGGCAGCAGGGGCGCCGTGAACAATCAGGGCGGCACGGGGCGCAGCGGAGGAGAGCAGGGGCACTATTCGTTAAGTCCTTGTTGTGCGAGCCGATCCGCGCACGCGAAAAGGCCCGGATTATCGCGGATAGGCGCCGCCTACGAAACCGTTGCGGCCGGCGCCAGCGGGTCAGTCGCTTCGGGTACACTGCGCCGGCCGCGCCGCCGTTCCGGTGGACGGCGTTGATTCGGGTGCCGTCGCGCGGCGATTGCGATTGCGGCGGCCAGCCTCCACCGGTCTGGGTTCCACCTTGGCATTTCTCTCCCGCTGCGCCGAGCTGGCGCGTCTGCTCTGGCGCTGGCTGCGCGCGCCGTTCTGGTTCGGCCTGGGTTTCGTCGTCGCGTTCGCCGTTCCCTACGCGCTGTATCTCGACGCGCAGGTGCGCGAACGGTTCGACGACCTGTCCTGGGAAACGCCGACGCGCATCTATGCGCGCGCGCTGGAAATCGCACCGGGCATGCCGCTCGATGCGGCGACGCTGACGGTCGAACTCGAAGCCGCGCGCTACGACGAGGTCACCGGCGCGCGGTCGCCGGGCAGCTTCATGCGCGACGGCGACCGTTTCGTGATCTCGCGGCGCGCGTTCGCCTCGCTCGACGGTCTGGAGAAGGCGCGCCGCGTCGAAGTCGCGATCGCGCGTTCGCGCGTGGCGGCCATCCGGGACATCGACACGGGCAAGGCGCTCGAGCGCGTACGCCTGGATCCGGCGCGTATCGCGACGCTGTACGGCGCCGAGCAGGAAGAGCGCCGCGTCGCGAAGCTCGGCCAGATGCCGCCGCTGCTCGTGACCGGTCTGCAGGCCGTCGAAGACCGCAGCTTCAAGCACCATCACGGCGTCGACTTCATCGCGATCCTGCGCGCGAGCTGGGCCAACCTTGCCGCGGGCCATGTCGTGCAGGGCGGTTCGACGCTGACCCAGCAGCTCGTCAAGAACCTGTTCCTCGACCGCGGCCAGAACTTCCTGCGCAAGGGCAACGAGGCGCTGATCGCGCTGTTGATCGAGGCGCGCTACGACAAGCACCGCATTCTCGAGGCCTACGTCAACGAGATCTTCCTCGGCCAGCAGGGCGGCCAGGCCGTGCACGGTTTCGCCGCGGCGAGCGAGTTCTATTTCGGGCGCGAGCTCAACACCCTGCGCGCGCCCGACGTCGCATTGCTGATCGGCCTCGTGCAGGGGCCGAGCTACTACGATCCGCGCCGCTACCCGGACCGCGCGCTCGCGCGGCGCAATCTCGTGCTGCAGCAGTTCGCCGACACGGGCCTGATCGACGCCGACGAACTGGCCCGCGCGAAGGCCGTCCCGCTCGGCATTTCCGAAACGCCGGGACTGCCGCGCAACCGCTTCCCGGCCTTTCTCGATCTCGTGCGCACGCAGCTCAAGCGCGACTACGACGACGCCGCGCTGCGCGGCGCAGGCCTGTCGGTGCTGACCACGCTCGTGCCGGCGACCCAGCTCGCCGCGGAGAAGGCGCTGCGCGAGAGCCTCGCCGCGCTCGGCAAGAAGCAGGACGACACGCAGGCGGCGCTCGTCGTGACCGGCGCGCGCGACGGCGAGGTGCAGGCGGTCATCGGCGACCGCGCGCCCGACCAGCCCGGCTTCAACCGCGCGCTCGACGCGCGCCGGCCGATCGGCTCGCTGGTCAAGCCCTTCGTGTTCCTGACCGCGCTCGCCCAGCCGCAGCGCTATTCGCTGGCGAGCATCGTCGAGGACGCGCCGGTCAGCCTGCCGCAGCCCAACGGCAAGAACTGGATGCCGCAGAACGCGGACAAGACCGCGCACGGGCGGGTCGCGCTGATCGATGTGCTGACCAATTCGTGGAACCTGTCGACGGTGCGGCTCGGCATGCTCGTCGGCGTCGACCGCGTCCGGGCGCTCATCGAATCGTTCGGTTTTCGCGGCATCAATCCGAATCCCTCGCTGCTGCTCGGCGCGGTCGACCTGTCGCCGATCGAGGTCGCGCAGCTCTATCAGTATTTCGCCGCCGACGGGCACGCGCTGCCGGTCATCGCCGTGCGCGGCGTGCTCGATCGCGACGGCAAGCCGCTGCGGCGCTACGGCAGCAAGCCCGGCGCCGGCGACTATGTCGAAGCCGCGCGCCTCGTCACCTATGCGATGCAGCAGGTCAATCTGCGCGGCACCGCGCGCGCGGTCGGCAACGGTCCGCTCGCGACGCTCAACAGCGCGGGCAAGACCGGTACGAGCGACGACTCGCGCGACAGCTGGTACGCGGGCTTCACGGCCGATCACCTGGCCGTGGTCTGGGTCGGCCGCGACGACAACAAGCCGACCGGTCTCGTCGGCGCGACCGGCGCGCTGCGCGTGTGGATGTCGCTGTTCGATGCGCTGCCGACGCGGCCGCTCGATCTGAACCTGAGCCAGGGCATCGAGCTGGCCTGGGTCAACCCGGAATCCGGGCAGCGCACCGAGGCTGATTGTCCCGGCGCGCGCCAGCTCCCGTTCGTCGCGGGCTACGTGCCGGAGCAGGAGCAAGGGTGCACAATGGAGCGTTTGCGAGAATGGTTCGGCGGCGATCCGCAATGACGCGGATGCCGTCTTCGACGGAATTTCGAGGAATTCGACGGATGGGCAGGTCAACGATGAAACGCAGCGGCGGTAAATGGCGGTGGACGGTCGCGGCGGCGGCGCTCGCGATGCTGGTCGGTTGCGGCGGCGCGGGCAGCGGCAGCGAGAGCGGAAAGAAGGGCGTGCGGCCCGACCGCGATCTCGTGCTCGCGATACGTCAGGCCGGGCAGGCGACGGCGTCGTCGGTCGAAGTGCAGCCGCTGCGCGATCCGGCCGTCGACGGCTTCCTCAAGCAGGCGGGCGATCTCGAAGCCGCGCAGAATTTCGTCGACGCGATCGCCGCAGTCGACCGCGCGCTCAAGCTCGCGCCCGACGCACCGGAAATTCTGCAGCTCAAGGCGGAACTCTCGATCGGCCTGCACCGCTACGCCGATGCCGAAGCGCTCGCGCGGCGTTCGTTCGAGCTCGGTCCGCGATTGGGCAGCCTGTGTGCGCGCAACTGGCAGACCGTCGTGGAAACGCGCCGCGTCGCCAAGGACGAAGCCAGCTCGGCGAGCGCGAAGGCACAGGTCGCCGCGTGCAAGGTGCCGCCGCGCCAACGGCTGTAATCGCGTGACGCACGACGTCCGCGACCTGCTCGGTGCGGAAGGACCGTTCGCGCGCGAAGTGCCCGGTTTCGCGCCGCGTGCCTCGCAGCAGGAAATGGCCGAAGCGGTCGCCGAGGCGATCGCCGAGCGCCACATCCTGATCGCCGAAGCCGGCACCGGCACGGGCAAGACCTTTGCCTACCTCGTGCCGGCCATCGTGTCGGGCAAGCGCGTCATCGTCTCGACCGGCACGAAGACGCTGCAGGACCAGCTGTTTCACCGCGACCTGCCGCGCGTGCGGCAAGTCACCGGTGCGCGCATCAAGGCCGCGCTGCTGAAGGGGCGCGCGAATTATCTGTGCCTCTACCGGCTCGATCAGACCCACAAGGACGGCCGCCTGGCGTCGCGCGAACAGGTCGCGCAACTGCAGGCGCTGCGCGCCTGGGCCGGGCGCAGCAGCAGCGGCGACCGCAACGAGATCGCCGAGGTGCCCGAGGATTCGCCGCTGTGGCCGCGCGTCACCTCGACTGCTGAAAACTGCCTCGGCGCCGACTGTCCGATGTTCAACGACTGCTTCGTGGTCAAGGCGCGGCGTGCCGCGCAGGAAGCCGACCTGGTCGTCGTCAACCATCATCTGCTGTTCGCCGATCTCGCGATCAAGCAGGAAGGCTTCGGCGAAATCCTGCCGGGCGCGAACGCGTTCGTGCTCGACGAGGCGCATCAGATTCCGGATCTCGCCGGGCAGTTTTTCTCGGTGAGTTTTTCCGCGCGGCAGTTGCAGGAACTCGGCAGCGACGCCGAAGCCGAGTGTGGCTCGGTCACGGGCGCGTTCGCGGTGCTGCGCGAGCCGATCGCGAACGTGACCTCGGTGCTGCGTCGCGTGCGGCTTGCGCTCGACAAGCTGCCGCAGCGCGGCGCGTTCGCGGCGATCGAGGACGACCGTTTCGCAATGGCCGAATTGCGAGAGCTGCAGGAAGCGCTGCGCACGCTCGAAGCCGCGCTCGCCACCCAGGCCGAACGCTCGCGCGGCCTGACCACGATGCACGAGCGCTGTCAGGGGCTCGTCGAGAAGCTCGATCAGGTGCTCGACGGTTCGGCGCGCGACTGGGTGCACTGGTACGAACTCACGAGCCAGGGTTTCTCGCTCAATGCGACGCCGCTCGATCTCGCTCCGCCGCTGCGCGCCCTGCGCCAGCAGAGCCGGGCTGCGTGGATACTGACCTCGGCGACGTTGTCGGTCGCCGGCGAGTTCGGCCATTTCGCGCGCCAGCTCGGCCTCGATGACCCGGTCACGCTGAGCCTCTCAAGCCCGTTCGACTATGCGCGCCAAGCGCTGACGTATCTGCCGCGCGGCCTGCCGGACCCGAGCGCCCCCGACTTCACCGACCGCGTCGTCGACGCGGCGCTGCCGGTGCTCCGCGCCTCGTGCGGGCGTGCGTTCCTGCTGTTCACCTCGCACCGCGCACTGCGCCGCGCGGCGGAGCGGCTGGCCTCGCAGCCTTATCCGCTGTTCGTGCAGGGCACGGCGCCGCGCCATCAACTGCTTGCGGGATTCCGCGCGTCGGGCAACGGCGTGCTGCTCGGTGCCGCGAGTTTCTGGGAGGGCGTCGACGTCGCCGGCGAAGCGTTGTCCTGCGTCATCATCGACAAGCTGCCGTTCGCCGCACCGGACGATCCCGTGCTCGAAGCCAGGCTCGCCGCGATGCGCGACGCCGGCGGCAATCCCTTCGTCCAGTGGCAGATTCCTTCGGCGGTCATCGCGCTCAAGCAGGGCGCCGGCCGGCTCATCCGCGACGTCGACGACCGCGGCGTGCTCGTGCTCTGCGATCCGCGTCTGACGACACGTCCGTACGGAAAGCTGTTCCTGCGCAGCCTGCCGCCGTCGCCGATCACGCGCGAGCTGGGCGACGTCGACGATTTTTTCTGCGCCTGAGTTTGTCCGGACGGCGCCGCGTTGCTGCGCTCGACTGCGACTTTGGAACTAGTCAATTTCGCTGGATCGTAGGTCTTGCGGCTGAGTTCGGCAGTCGTCCGGCGGCCTCGGGAGCCTTTTTCCGGACTCTGCCGCAGCGCAGATTGTGACCTGTCCGTACCCAGTGCTATAAGAATTGTCTGGACGAATGTTGTGGCTGCCTCAGGACGGAATGCCCGGAGTTTCTCGCCACTCCGACGCACTGTCCCTTCGTCGTGATCCCGCGTTCATCCGTGCGCCGGCCGTAACTTGTCGGGTGGTCAAGTGTCGGCCGTTCTTTTCGTGTGTCTGTGTGTTGGGAGGTTTCATGGGTAAGTCGATACGCGTATCCGCACTGGCGTCGATGATCGGCGTCGTGCTGGCTGGAGGTGTGGTGAGTTCGCCGGTGGCGACCGCGCAGTCGTCCACGACGGCCGCGGCAGTGGAGAGCTACCTCATCACGTTCAACGAACCGGGCCTGCTGTATTACACCGGCGGCGCCAATTCCCTCGAAGCCACGGCTCCGTCGGTCAAGGGTCAGCGCAAGCTCGACACCAAGAGCCCGGCCGCCGTCGCCTACGGCAATTTCCTGTCCGACGTGCGCACGCAGCGCGTGCAGTCGATCTCCTCGGCCCTGGGCCGCAGCGTCACGGCGACGCATCACTACGCGATCACGCGTAACGGCATCGCTGCCGAACTGTCGGCCGCCGAAGCCAACACGATCCGCAACCTGCCCGGCGTGAAGTCGGTTCGCGCGGCCGGTTCCGAAACCCTCGACACCTACCGCGGCCCTGCCTTCATCGGCGCCGACACCGTATGGAGCGGCGTCAACGTGCCGGGCGGCTCGGGCACGCGCGGGTTCGGCGTCACCGTCGGCGTCGTCGACGGCGGCACGAACTCCGATCATCCGTCGTTCGCGAACGACGCCACCTGCGGCTTCAGCGCGGGTACGCCGAAACTGCGCAGCTTCGTCGACTGCAGCGCGACCGATGTCGGTACCGGCGCCTGCAACGGCGCGAATCCGGAAGCGACCGACGACGGCCACGGCGTGCATACCTCGAGCACGGCGGCCGGCAACACGCTGACCGCGAGTTCGGTCCCGGCGCCGGTCATCCCGGCGCCGTACACGAGCATGTCGGGCGTCGCTCCCTGTGCCTCGATCCGCCATTACAAGGCCTGCCCGGGCACGACCTGTCCGGGCGCCGACCTGCAGGCCGCGCTCGAGAACGCGATCGCCGACGGTGTGGACGTCATCAACTACTCGATCTCCGGCGGCCGCGATCCGTGGAACGACTTCGACAGTCTGTTCCTCGATGCGGTCAATGCCGACATCATCGTGTCGGCCTCGGCCGGCAATACCAGCGCGACCATCACGAACCCGGTCGGCCAGGTCAACCACCTCGGCCCCTGGACCATGACGGTCGCCGCGTCGACGCATGACGAGAACATCCTCGCGACGGTCAGCCTGACCGGTCCGGGCACGCCGCCGGCGAACACGGTCGGCGTCGCCGCGAAGCAGGGCAGCACGACGCCGATCGGCACGGCCTTCACGAACCAGCCGATCAAGAGCTTCCCGGCGAACATCGAAGGCTGCACCGTGGGCACGCCGTTCCCGGCCGGCTACTTCACCGGTTCGGTCGCCTACGTGCGTCGCGGCACCTGCGCGTTCACCGAGAAAATCACCAATGCCATCAACGCGGGCGCGACCTTCGTGCTCGTCGGCAACAACCAGGCCGGTCCGCTGTCGATGAACACGACGGGCGTGCCCGCCGGCACGCCGGCGTACAGCGTCGTGCAGGCCCCGGGCGATGCGATCCGCGATTTCATCGCGGCGAATCCGTCGACGGCGACGATCAGCTTCGATCCGACGCAGAAGCGCGGCGACGTGCTCGCCGACTTCAGCCTGCGCGGTCCGGTTCCGGCCGCCGGCAACGTGACGAAGCCGGATATCACCGGTCCGGGCGTGCAGATCTACGCAGCACTCGCCGATCCGACTCAGTACGGCTTCCTCAGCGGTACGTCGATGTCCTCGCCGCATCTCGCCGGCTCTGCAGCGCTGGTCCGCGCCGCCAAGCCGTCCTGGACGCCGATGGAAGTCAAGTCCGCGCTCCAGATGACCGCCAAGGTGCCGGGCTTCGACGACGACGGTTCGTCGGCGTGGGATCCGGATGACGTCGGCAACGGCCGCGTCGACCTGACCAAGGCGATCAAGGCCGCGCTGACGATGAACGAGACGCACGCGAACTTCGTCGCGGCGAACCCGTCGGGCGGCTCCATCGCCGCGAAGACGCTGAACCTGCCGTCGATGCGCGATGCGGCCTGCAACGTCTCGTGCTCGTTCACGCGCACGGTCAAGAGCACGGTGGCGTCGGGCACGACCTGGACCGCGACCTACGTGCCGATGGTTGCCACCGGCGCGCCGATCGTGACCATCACCCCGGCCAACTTCACCGTGGTCGGCGGCGGTACGCAGGCGCTGTCCATCGGCGTCAACATGGGTTACGGCGCGTCGACCGCCGTCCCGATGACCTTCGGCCACGTCGTGCTGACGCCGAGCGACAACACGCTGCCGGTCGAGCGCCTGACGCTGTCGGTCGCCGGTACGCGCGACGGCATCTTCGCGAACAACTTCGGCGAACTGGTTCCGAGTGTCACGGTCGATCAGGGCTTCGACGACATCACGGCCATCGGTGGTCTGGGCTGGCTGACCGCGAACAACAGCAGCCCGGTCGGCGGTACGTCGTGGTTCCAGGGCAATTCGACCGACGTGTTCCCGTCGCAGGCGGGTGCGCCGGATGCCTATATCGGCGCGAACTTCAACAACACCACGGGCGCCGGCACGATCTCGAACTGGCTCGTCACGCCGCAGATCACGTTCAACTCCGTGTCGTCGGTCAGCTTCTGGACCCGCGTCCCGACGCCGATCAACTTCCCGGATCGCCTTGAAGTGCGTCTGTGTCCGCCGCCGGGCACCTCGTGCACGGGTATCGCCTCCGATGCAGCGGCGCTCGCGGCGTTCCCGACCGTGCTGAAGACGATCAATCCGAACCTGACGACGAACAACGACGCCACCGGCGCGAACGGCTACCCGGGTACTTGGGCGCAGTTCACGCTCAACACGAGCAACGGCCTTCCGGTGACGGGTCAGGGGCGCATCGCGTTTCGCTACTTCGTGACTGACGGTGGCCCGTCCGGTGCCAACTCGAGCTACATCGGCATCGACACGGTCAGCATCACGGCGGGTGCGGTGAACAGCGCACCGGTTCCGAATGCAGGCGCCGGCATCACGCCGGAGAGCGTGCCGGCATCGGCGCGCAGCAAGAAGTAAGCGTCTCTACCGCCGCCGGGCGAAAGCCGGGCGGCGGCAGCGAGCGGGTCTCATCGAAAAAAGCCCGGGCATCTGCCCGGGTTTTTTTTGGAAGGACCGCATCGCATCGTTGCGGCGATCCGTCGGCTTGGCGGACGTGCGAAATCCGCGCATAAGTTCGCGTAAGTATGGAAAATTCTTGTTTCTGGCCGTTTCTCGTCGCCAGAGTGCGCGCGTGCGCAACGATGTCACTGATTTGCCTCGGAACCGACGTGCAGGCAGCGCCTGGTGCCGCCGCCTCCGCGTGCCGTTCGTTCGACCTGCATGCACCTCCCGCCCAGTGCGAATGGGCCTGTCGGCTGAGTACGGTAGTCCGGCTGTCCGAGCGGCGTGTCATTTTTGACGACATTCGCAGCCGTTCGGCACCGTTCCGTATGTTTTCGCTGCCGCAGTGCAGATTGAGATGTTGCGCGCGTCGGTGCTATTCACCGTTCCGCGGAGCGAATTTCGCGGTGGTTCCTGTCGAGTCTCCAGGCATGGACGACGGCCCGATCCCGCTGTAGCGAACCCGCGTTCTTCCGTGTGCCGGCCGGGCCTGGGCGACCAGGCGTCGGCCGTTCTTTTCCTGTGCTGGGAGGTTTCATGGGCAAGTCGATTCGCGTAACGGCGCTGGCGTCGGTCATTGGCGTGGTGCTGGCAGGGGGAATGGTGAGTTTGCCGGTGGCGACCGCGCAGTCGTCGATGACGGCAGAGGCGCTGAAGAGCTACATCATTACGTTCAACGAGCCGGGCCTGCTGTACTACACCGGTGGCGCCAATGCGCACGAAGCCACGGCGCCGTCCGTCAACGGGCAGCGCAAGCTCGACACCAAGAGTCCGGCCGCCGTCGCCTACACCCAGTTCCTGTCCGACATTCGCGCGCAGCGCCTCCAGTCGATGTCGTCGGCACTGGGTCGCAGCGTCACGGCGACGCACCACTACGCGGTCACGCGCAACGGCCTCGCCGCCATGCTGTCGTCGGCCGAAGCCGGCACGGTCCGCAGCCTGCCGGGCGTGAAGGCGATCCGCGAGGCCGGCGTCGAGACGCTCGACACGTTCCGCGGTCCGGCATTCATCGGCGCCGATACGGTCTGGAGCGGCGTCAATGTTCCGGGCGGCGCAGGAACGCGCGGCTTCGGCGTGACGGTCGGCATCGTCGACGGCGGCGCGAACTCCGACCATCCCTCGTTCGCCAACGACGCGACCTGCGGCTTCAGCGCGGGTACGCCGAAGCTCGTCGCGCTCGACTGCAGCGCGACCGACAGCGGCACGGGCGCCTGCAACGGCGCGAACCCGCAGGCCAGCGACGGCGGGCACGGCGTGCACACTGCCAGCACCGCGGCCGGCAACACGCTGACCGCGAGTTCGACGCCGGCTCCGGTCATACCGGCGCCGTACACGAACCTGTCGGGCGTCGCTCCGTGCGCCTCGATCCGCCAGTACAAGGCCTGCCCGACCAACGATTGTCCGGGCGCGAATATCCAGGCGGCGCTCGAGAACGCGATCGCCGACGGTGTCGACGTCATCAACTATTCGATCTCCGGTGGCAGCGATCCGTGGAGCGATTTCGACAGCCTGTTCCTGGACGCGGTCAATGCCGATGTCGTCGTTGCTGCATCGGCCGGCAATACGCGCGCCGAAGCGCCGAATCCGGTCGGCGCCGTCAACCATCTCGGTCCGTGGACCCTGACCGTCGCGGCCTCGACCCATGACGAGAACGTTCGCGCAAAGCTGAGCCTGACCGGTCCGGGTACGCCGCCGGCGAATACGACCGAAGTCGACGCGGCGCAGGGCAGCACGACGCCAGTCGGCTCGGCGTTCGTGAGTCAGCCGGTCAAGAGCTATCCGGCGAATCTCGAAGCCTGCACGGCAGGCACCGCGATTCCGGCCGGCCACTTCACGGGTTCGGTCGCCTACGTGCGTCGCGGTACCTGTTCGTTCACCGAGAAAATCACCAACGCCGTCAACGCGGGAGCGACCTTCGTGCTCGTCGGCAACAACCAGGCGGCCGCGTTGTCGATGGACACGACCGGCTCGCCGACG
>NZ_DATIGT010000074.1:0-2759 GCF_035481375.1 Tahibacter sp. | reverse complement strand
CACCGGCCGCCGCCGCGAATAGCGGCGCCGCCGACGCGAGACACAGACAAAAGGATGCTAACAACCGGCGCGCGAGCGCCGGCCGGACAGTGCGTTGCATGGTGATTCCCTCCCAGGAACAGGTGGTATCCGCGCCGCCGGCACGGCGACTCGGCCGTTCGTCGAACGGAGAACCCGGATGGATTTCGCTGCGAGGCCCGGCGCGACGGGGAGGCGCACTGGCCTGCGGCAACGAGCCGCCACGACGTATCGCGGCGAAAGACACCGAATTCGTTCGACGAACCACCGATCACCGCACGCGCGGCGGGCGCGAGCGTGACGTCGGTGCGGAGGGCTACGTCTGCGGCAATGTCCGTTTGCGGGCGTCGTCCCTGCAGGCCTCCGACGCGCGTCGCAGACACCTTCGCACGATCGGCGCCGACCTGGCTTGGCGGTTAGGCATGCGGGCGCGCGCGTCGATCGCAAAATGTCCGGAACGTCGAGCCCATCACGCGGAGCGCATACCGGCACGGCGGCAACGCACGGCGCGCCCGCCGGATACACTGCGCCCCCTGCCATTCCCGAAACGGGCCGGCCTCCGGCGCCGCGCACGGCGGCCCGGCGCCGGCGCGTCTCCACGTTGGCTTCACAGTTGCATGGCTCAAGCGCCTCATCCCGCCTCCGGAACCGTCATCATGTCTCTTCGTCGTACCGCCCTGCCGCTGCTGCTGGGCTCCGTTCTCGCCGGCAGCGCCGCCGCCGCTCCAGTCGGCACCGCGTTCACCTACCAGGGCCAGCTCACCGATGCGGGCATCCCGGCGACGGGACTCTACGATCTGCAGGTCTGCCTTTTTTCCGCACCGTCGGACCCGCTCGTGCTCGGGTGTACGCCGGACCTCGTCGACGTGCCCGTCGACGCGGGCGTGTTCACGGTCGATCTCGATTTCGGCCAAGCGCTCTTCGTCGACCAGGAACGCTATCTCGAACTGCGCGTGCGCCCGGGCTCGGCGTCCGGCACGTACACGACGCTGTTGCCGCGGCAGCCGATTCGTCTCGCGCCGTATGCGATCCGCAGCCGCAACGCCCTGTCGGCCGATACCTTGAGCGGCGTCGCGCTGGGCGACATGGCCCGCCTGAGCCAGACCAACGTCTTCGCCGCCGGCAACACCTTCACCGCAGGTCTTTCCGCCGGCAGTCAGCGCATCACGAACGTCGCGACGCCGACGGCGTCCACGGATGCGGCGAACAAGAGCTACGTCGACGCGATAGCCGCCTCCGGCACGGCCGGCGGCGATCTCGCCGGCAGCTATCCCAATCCGACGATCGCCTCCACGGCGGGCACCAACGTCGTCGCCGCGATCAACGCGTCGACCGCGACGCTCGACGCCGCGCGGCTGCCGGCCGCCGTCGCCTATCAGGACGGCACGAACACCTTCACCGGAACAAACACGTTCACCGGCACGAACACCTTCAACAGCGGGCTCTCGGCGAACGCTTCGCGCATCACGAACGTGGCCGCGCCGACGGCCGCGACGGATGCAGCCACCAAGGCCTACGTCGATGCGATCTCGGTCTCCGGCACGGCCGGCGGCGATCTCGCCGGCAGCTATCCCAATCCCACGATCGCCTCCACCGCGGGCGCGAACGTCGTCGCCGCGATCAACGCCTCGGGCGCTACCGTCAGCGCGGCACGGCTGCCGAGCACGCTCGCGTATCAGAACGGCGCGAATACCTTCACCGGCAGCAACACGTTCACCGCGGGCCTGTCCGCGAACGGCCAGCGCATCACGAGCCTGGCCATGCCGACGGCATCGACCGACGCGGCCAACAAGAGCTATGTCGACGCCGTGACCGCCACCGGTACGGCCGGCGGCGATCTGACCGGCAGCTATCCGAATCCGACGATCGCCGCGACCGCGGGCACGAATGTCGTCGCCGCGATCAACGCGTCGAGCGCGACCGTCAACGCCGCACGGCTGCCGGCCACGATCGCGTACCAGAGCGGCGCGAACACCTTCACCGGCACGAATACCTTCAGCACCGGTCTTTCCGCCAACAGCCAGCGCATCACGAGCGTGGCCACGCCGACGACATCGACCGACGCGGCGAACAAAGCCTACGTCGACGCGCGCGAAATGTGGGTCGAAGTGGACGAAGGACACACGTTCACGAGCCTCGGCGCGAGCTCGACGTTCGCGAGCGAGTACCACGTCGTCAACGTCGCGAACTACACGCAGATCAAGATGGTCGTGCACGTCGCCGTCGCCGGCAGCGCGGGTTCGCAGCTGCGCGTCAACTACCAGCAGACCGGTGGCGGCTGGTCCACGCTCGTCGGCAGCATCGACCTCAGCTCGATCGGGACCAAGGAAACGACGTATACGGCAATCGCGTCGGGCGTCATCACCAAAGGCCTGATCCGCATCGTCGCGATCGCGTCCGGCGGCGACGGCACGCTCAGCCCTGAAGTCCAGGGCGTTGCGGTCATGCTCAAGTAAGCGCACAGGAGCCCTCCCATGCGCGCCATCGAATCCTCTGCGCCGCCGCCCGTGCTGCGGCGCGCCTCACGCCTCGCGCTGCTGTTCCTCGCGAGCCTGTTCAGCGGCAACGCGGCGGCGGCCGAAACGCCGGACCACGGAACCGGCCGGAAACTCGGTCCGGCAATCGCCGCAGGGAATCGCGTGATCGCCGCCGGCGGCGGCCGTTCCGCCGGCGGCGGCTTCGCGATCCACGGCACGATCGGCCAGCCCGACGCCAACGCGCTGCATCCGGCGAGCGGCGGC
>NZ_DATIGT010000073.1:0-7738 GCF_035481375.1 Tahibacter sp. | reverse complement strand
CTCGCGCGCGGGCTCGACTACTGGCGCCGCCAGCTCGCCGGCATTCCGGCCGTGCACAGCCTGCCGCTCGACCGGCCGCGTCCGGCGCTGCAGTCGTATCGCGGACGCCGACTGCGCCGCGCCATTGCGCCGGCGCTCGTGCAGTCGCTGACGCAGCTCGGCATAAGCCACAATGCAACCTTGTTCATGGTGCTGCAGAGCGCGCTCGCCGTACTGCTCGGCCGCGCGAGCGGCGAGGCGGACATCGCGATCGGCACGCCGGTCGCCGGCCGCACGCATGCGGCGCTGGAGCCGTTGATCGGCTTCTTCGTCAACACGCTCGTGCTGCGTGCCGACCTGCGCGGTGATCCGAGTTTCGCCGACTGCCTGCAGCGAGGCCGCCGCACGGTGCTCGACGCGTTCGAGCATCAAGAAGTGCCGTTCGAGCTGCTCGTCGAACGCCTGCAGCCCGAGCGCAGCCTCGCCTGGTCGCCGCTGTTCCAGATCCTGTTCGAGTTGCAGAACGACGCGCAGCCGGAGCTGCTCCTGCCGGGTCTCGACACGCACTGGATGGAGCAGGGCGGTGACGCGTCGGTCGCGAAGTTCGATCTCGAACTGACGGCCCAGCCAAGCGAGGGCGGTCTGGAACTGTGCTGGCACTATGCCGACGCGCTGTTCGACCGCGCGACGATCGAGCACCTTGCCGATGCGTTCGAGCGCGTGCTCGCCGCGATCGCCGTGCACCCGGATTGTGCGATCAGCCGCCTGCCGGCGCTCGCCGCGGACGACGAAGCGCAGCTCGCGCGCTGGGCCGGCGAGGGCGCGACGCTCGTCGCGGACGACTGCCTCCACGACGCGTTCGAGCGTCGGGCGCGCGAGAACGGCGCGGCCTGCGCGGTGATCGCCGGTGACGCCGCGCCGAGCTATGCCGAACTCGATGCACGCGCGAACCGTCTCGCGCATGTACTGCGCGCGCATGGCGTCGCGCGCGGCGATCGCGTCGGCATCTGCCTGCAGCGTTCGGTGCTGCTGCCGGTCGCCGTGCTCGCCGTGCTCAAGGCCGGCGCGGCCTACGTGCCGTTCGATCCCGACTATCCGCCGTCGCGGCTGCGCTACATCCTCGACGATTCCGGCATTTCCCTGCTGCTGGCCGAATCGGCGCTGGCCGCGCTCGTTGCCGACGCCGGCACGGAAACCTGGTTGCTCGACGACGACGCGCGGCAGGCGCAGTGCGCCGCGGCGTCACCGCTGCCGCCGACGCGCGCGGAGACCGGTCTGGAGGCCGGCGATCTCGCCTATCTCATCTATACCTCGGGGTCGACCGGCGCGCCGAAAGGCGTCATGGTCAGCCACGCGGCGGCGACGAACTATCTGGCCGCGGCGCAGCGGCACTACGCCGTGACCGCCGGCGAGCGCGTGCTGCAGTGCGCCGCGTTCGGCTTCGACGTGTTCGTCGAGGAATGTTTCCTGACGCTGTCGCAGGGCGCCTGCCTCGTGCTGCGCGATGCGCAAGTACTCGAAGACAGCCTCGCGTTCTGGCGTTTCGTCGAACGGCACGCGCTGAACGCGATCATCCTGCCGACCGCGCTGTGGCATGTGCTCGTCGACGAATTCGCCGACGAGGATCTTGCGCGCACGACGTCGCTGCGGCTCTGCGTGCTCGGCGGCGAAGCCGTGCAGCCGGACAAGGTCGCGGCGTGGACCGCACGATTCGGCACGCGCGTGCAACTGCTCAACAGCTACGGCCCGACCGAGACGACGGTCGGCGCGACGCTCTGCGACCTGACCGGTTTCGACGATGCGCAGTCCGTCGTCAGCATCGGCCGCCCGCTCGCGAACACGCGCTGCCACGTGCTCGATCCGAACGGATCGCGCGTCGCGCCGGGCGTGCCCGGAGAGCTCTACATCGGCGGCAGCAGCGTCTCGACCGGCTACTGGAACCGCGCCGACCTTACCGCCGCGCGCTTCGTCGACGTCGATGGCGAACGCTGCTACCGCACCGGCGATCGCGTCTGCTGGAGCCGCGACGGGCAGCTGCAGTTCCTCGGCCGCCTCGACGACCAGATCAAGCTGCGCGGCTTCCGCATCGAACTCGGCGAGATCGAAGCGCAGCTGCGCGCGCACGACGGCGTCAGCGATGCGGTCGTGCTGCTGCGCGGCGACCGGCTCGTCGCGTGGGTCGCCGGCAGCGTCGATGTCGAAGCGCTGCCCGCACTGCGCGCCCGGCTGCAGCAGCAACTGCCGGCCTACATGCTGCCGGCGGTTTATGTACCGCTCGCGCAGCTGCCGCTGACCGCGAACGGCAAGGTCGACAGGCGCGCGTTGCCCGAGCCGGCCGCCACGGCACAGGAACGCGCGCTGCCGCGCACCGCAGTCGAACGCGAACTCGTCGCGATCTGGCAGCGCCTGCTGCAGCGCGACGCGGTCGGCATCGACGACGGCTTCTTCGAACTCGGCGGCCATTCGCTGCTCGCGATCCGCGCGACCAGCGAGATCGCCCGCGCGCTCGGCCGCCGCGTCGGCGTGCGCGCGCTGTTCGAGACACCGACGGTGCGTGGCCTCGCGGCGCATCTGGAAACGCTCGCGGTCGATCGCATCGCGGCGATTCCGACGGCATCGCGCGAGCGTCCGCTCGCGCTGTCGCCGGCGCAGCAGCGCCTCTGGTTCATCGAGCAGATCGACAGCCGCCGCGGCCACTACAACGTGTCGGCGGCGCTGCGGCTGCGCGGCACGCTCGATCGCGGCGCGCTGCAGCAGGCGCTCGACGCGCTGGTCGCGCGTCACGAGATCCTGCGCACGGTCTATCGCAGTGACGACGGCGACGCGGTGCAGATCGTCCGCGCGACGGCGCACGTGCCGGTCGCCGGCATCGACCTCACGCATCTCGATGCGGCGCAGGGCGAGGCCGGACTGCGCGCGGCGCTCGCAGCCGAGTCGGCGCGGCCGTTCGACCTGGCCGGCGACACGATGCTGCGCGTCGCCTGCGTGTCGCTGGCCGCGTCGCGGCACGCGCTGCTGTTCACCGCACATCACATCGCCTGCGACGGCTGGTCGATCGACATCCTCGTGCGCGAATTCGCGGCCCTGTACGAAGCCGCGCTGCACGGTCGCGACGACACGCTACCGCCGCTGCCGCTGCAGTACGCCGACTATGCGCAGTGGGAACGCGCGGCCGCCGACGACGAGGCCGGTCGCGACGGCCTGGCGTTCTGGCGCGAAACGCTCGCGGGCCTGCCGGTCGTGCACGGCCTGCCGCTCGACAAGCCGCGTCCGGCTGAACCGGGCTATGCCGCGATCGCGCTGCGCCGGCACCTCGACGCGACGACCGCTGCGGCGCTGCAGACGCATGCGCAGGCGCGCGGCGCGAGCCTGTTCATGGCGCTGCAGGCGCTGTTCGCGACGCTGCTCGCGCGCTACAGCGCGGAAGACGACATCGTCATCGGCACGCCGGTTGCGAACCGTCGTCATGCCGACGTCGAGGGGCTCGTCGGCCTGTTCGTCAACACGCTCGTGCTGCGCACGGACCTGTCCGGCGAGCCGACGTTCGATGCGCTGCTCGCGCGCGTGCAGGCCGGCACGCTTGCCGCGCTCGCGCATCAGTCGACCCCGTTCGAGCGCGTCGTCGACGCGCTGAAGCCGCCGCGCAGCCGCAGCCACGCGCCGCTGTTCCAGGTCATGCTCGTGCTGCAGAACAACGCATCGACGGCGCTCGCGCTGCCGGGCCTGACCGTCGACGGCATCGAGGCCGCCGCCGAGCGCGCCGAGTTCGATCTGCAGCTCACCGTCGAGGCCGACGGCGACCTCCTGCGCCTGGACTGGGTCTTCGCCGACGACCTGTTCCTGCCCGAGACCGCGCAGCGCATGGCGAGCGCATTCGAACAGCTCGTCGCCGCCGCGCTCGCGCAGCCGGAACTGCCGGTGCGGCGCCTGCCGCTGCTGACGTCCGAGGACGCCGCGACGCTGGACACCTGGGCCGGCGAGGGCGCCGCGCCCGCGCCGGACCTTTGCGTGCACGCGCTGTTCGAGGCGCAGGCGCGCCATGACGGCGGGCGCATCGCCGTCGTCGCCGGCGATGCACAGTACACGTATGCACAACTGAACGATGCCGCCGACCGCATCGCCGCGCATCTGCACGCGCGCGGCGTGCGCCGCGGCGATCGCGTCGGCATCTGCGTCGGTCGCAGCCTCGACCTGCCGGCCTGCGTGCTCGGTGTGCTGAAGGCCGGCGCGGCCTACGTGCCGTTCGATCCGGACTATCCGGTCGAGCGCCTGCGCGGCGTGCTCGCCGATTCCGGCGTCCGTCTGCTGCTGACGCAGCGTTCGCTGGCCGGGCTGCTCGCGGACGCGGGCGCGACGACGCTTTGCGTCGACACCGACCTGACGCACGACGCGCCGACGCAGGCGCCGACGTGCGGCACGCTCGGGCTGCGCACGAGCGATCTGGCGTATCTGATCTACACCTCGGGCTCGACCGGCACGCCGAAGGGCGTCATGGTCAGCCACGCGGCCGTCGGCCATTACCTGACGGCCGCGCAGCGGCACTATGCGATCCGACCCGGCGAACGCGTGCTGCAATGCGCCGCGTTCGGCTTCGACGCATTCGTCGAGGAATGCTTCATGGCGCTGAGCTTCGGCGCCTGCCTCGTGCTGCGCGACGCCGATACGCTGTCCAGCGTCGGCGCGTTCTGGCAGTTCGCGGCGCGGCAGCGCATCGACGTGGCCAGCCTGCCGACCGCGCTGTGGCACCTGCTCGTCGACGAACTCGACGATGCCGCAACCGAAGCCGCGGCGCGGTTGCGCCTGTGCATCCTCGGCGGCGAAGCCGTGCAGCCGGAAAAGGTTGCGCGCTGGAACGCGCGGCTCGGCACGCGCGTGCAATTGCTCAACAGCTACGGTCCGACCGAGACCACGGTCGTCGCGACCGTTGCCGATCTGACCGGCCGCACCGACGGCGGCATCGCGCCGATCGGCCGGCCGCTCGCGAACACGCGCTGTCGCGTGCTCGATGCCTCCGGCCAGCCGACCGCGCCCGGCGTGCCGGGCGAGCTGTACATCGGTGGCCGCAGCGTCGCCGACGGCTATTGGAATCGACCGGACCTCACTGCCGAACGTTTCGTCGTCATCGACGGCGAGCGCTGCTACCGCAGCGGCGATCGCGTGCGCTACGACGGCGACGGCCAGTTGCGGTTCCTCGGCCGCATCGACGACCAGCTCAAGCTGCGCGGCTTCCGCATCGAGCCCGGCGAGATCGAGGCGCGCCTGCGCGGCTGCGCCGGCGTCGACGACGCGGTCGTGCTGCTGCGCGGCGAGCGGCTCGTCGCCTATGTCGCGACGGCCGACGACGGCGCGGACGCGCTCGATGCGCTGCGCGGCCAGTTGCGCGCGCAATTGCCCGACTACATGCAGCCGTCGGCCTACGTGCGGCTCGCGCAGCTGCCGCTGACGCCGAACGGCAAAGTGGACAAGCGTGCATTGCCGGCGCCGCCGGATCGGCCGCGCAGCCACGCGGCGCCGCGCACGACGACCGAGCGCCAGCTCGTGGCGATCTGGCAGAGCCTGCTGCGTCGCGAGGCCATCGGCATCGACGACAGCTTCTTCGACCTCGGCGGCCATTCGCTGCTCGCGATCCGCGTGGTCAGTGAAATCGCGCGCGTGATCGGCCGCGAAGCGTCGGTGCGCGCGCTGTTCGAACATGTCACCGTGCGCGAACTCGCGGCGCATCTCGATGCAGCCGCGGCCGTCGACTACGCATCCATCGAGCCGGCCGACCGCAGCGGTCCGCTGCCGCTGTCGTTCGCGCAGCAGCGCCTGTGGTTCGTCGAACAGCTCGAGGGCGGCAGCGCGCAGTTCAACATGCCGGCCGCCCTGCGGCTGCGCGGCGCGCTCGATCGCGACGCGCTGCAGCAGGCGCTGAACGGCGTGCTGCGTCGACACGAGATCCTGCGCACGGTCTATCGCATGCACGGCGGCGACGCCGTGCAGCACGTGCTGCCCGATGCGGAAATCGCCGTCGGCTTCGTCGACCTGCGCAGCGCCGCCGACGCGGCGCGCGAATCGGATCTGCGCGCGCTCGCGGTCGAGCAGGTCGAGCGCCGCTTCGACCTCGCCGAAGGGCCGCTGCTGCGCTGCCTGCTCGTGGGACTCGGCGCCGACGATCACGTGCTGTTGCTGACCGTGCATCACATCGCCGTCGACGGCTGGTCGCTCGCATTGCTCGTGCGCGAGTTCGTCGCGCTGTATGCCGCTGCGCGCGAGCAGCGCGACGCGGCGCTGCCGGAACTGCCGCTGCAGTATGTCGACTACGCGAGCTGGCAGCGCCGCACGCTCAGCGGCGCGGCGCTGGAACGCTCGCTCGGTTACTGGCGCGAGCGCCTGGCCGGCGCACCGGCCGTGCACGCGCTGCCGCTCGACCGCCCGCGTCCCGCGCAGCAGGACTTCGCGTCGGCGACCGTGCACTGGCAGCTCGACGCCGAGCGGCTCGACGCCGCAACCGCGATGGCGCAGCGGCACGGCGCAAGCCTGTTCATGCTGCTGCGGGCCGTGTTCGCGGCGACCTTGTCGCGCTGGAGCGGCGAGACCGACATCGTCATCGGCACGCCGGTGTCCGGCCGCACGCACAAGGACACCGAAGGGCTGATCGGCTTCTTCGTCAACACGCTCGCGCTGCGCACCGATCTCTCGGGCGATCCGGATTTCGCGACGCTGCTGGCGCGCGTGCGCCACGACACGCTCGGTGCGTTCGGCAATCAGGACGTGCCGTTCGATCTCGTCATCGAAGACCTGAAGCCCGAGCGCAGCCTGGCCTACAGCCCGGTCTGCCAGATCAAGTTCGTGCTGCAGAATCAGGAAGCCGAGACGCTCGCGCTGCCCGGCCTCGACATCACGCCGCTCGACGAAGTCAGCGAACGCATCCGCTTCGACCTCGACCTGACCGGCGAGGAGATCGGCGGCAAGCTGATGCTGAGCCTCAGCTACAAGACCGCGCTGTTCGAGCGCGCGAGCATGAAACGCCTTGCCGCGGGCTTCGAGCGGCTGCTGGCCGGGGTGCTCGCCGAACCGCATCGGCCGCTGAGCACTCTGCCGCTGCTCGACGCCGACGCGCAGCGCGCGGTGCTGGCGTTGAGCGAAGGTCCTTCGAGCGCGCTGCATCGGGATACCTCGCTCGTGCGGCAGTTCGCGGCGCAGGCGGTTCGCACGCCGGATGCGATCGCGGTGCGTTGCGGCGAGGTGTCGCTGAGTTATGCGCAGCTGGATGCGACGTCGAACCGGCTCGCGCAGCTGTTGAGCGAGCAGGGGCAGGGGCGCGGCACGCGCGTCGGCGTGCATCTGGATCGTTCGGTCGAGCTGATCGTGTCGCTGCTGGGCGTGATGAAGAGCGGTGCGGCGTACGTGATGCTGGATACGCGGCAGAGTGCGGAGCGGCTCAAGGCGATCGTCGCGGACGCGGGGATTGCGGTGGTGCTGCTCGACAGTCGGCGCGTGGTGTTGCCGGTGGCGGGACTCGATACCGTGTTCGTCGATGACGCGGCGAGCGATGCGGAGTGGCTGGCGGGCTACGGTGACGAAGCGCTCGATGTCGTCATCGACGCGGATGACAGTGCCTATGTGCTCTACACCTCGGGGTCCACGGGACAGCCGACGGGAGTGGAAATCCGGCAGGGTGGATTGACCGACTATTGTGCGTTTGCGCGTGAAGGCTATTACGGCGCGCCGCTTGCGGGATCGATCGTGGCGACGTCGCCGGCGTTCGATCTGACGA
>NZ_DATIGT010000072.1:0-6411 GCF_035481375.1 Tahibacter sp. | reverse complement strand
GAGCCGATTCGCGCGTTCCTCGGGCGCGTCGGTCGCCTGCGCCAGCGCGAGGCGGCCGGCCAGGTCGCGTGCCTCGGCGCGCGTCTGCCGGATCTGCTCGCGCGTGGCTTCGACCGACACTTCCTCGCGCGCGTCGCTCTGGGCCTGCAGCAGCGCGAGCTGCAGCAGCGCGCTCGTCGCCACCACGCCGGAGACGGCCTGCAGCCGCTCGGCCGCAACCGCCGGTTCGCGCGCGTCGAGCGCGGCGAGCGCCTCGCCGTAGGCCGACGCGGCCGGTGCCGGCAGCATCGGCGGCGCCGATGTCGCGAAGGCGGCGAAGCCCTGCAGATAGGCCGCGAACAGCGCGGCCGCGTCGGCGCCGCGAATCTCCACCGACGGCAGCGCATCGGCCGCAAGCGCGGCATCGCGCTGCAGACGCAGCACGAACGCGTCGCCGTCGCGACGCAGACTGCCGCGCACCCATTGCGTCACGCCGGCGGCGCGCGCGACCTCGGGCAGCCGCCGTTCCAGCGCATCGCCGTCGAGATCGGGCGCCGCGCGCGCGAGCGCCGCGAGCACGCGCTCGCGCGTCGCGACCGCAACCGCGCCGTCGTCGCGCAGCCAATAACGCGCGTGTTCCTCGATCGCACGTGCGAGCGGCGCGAGCGATGCGTCGTTGCGGTCGACCGCGATCGGCAATACCGCGACGCGCGGTGTCGGCGCAGCGATCTCGGCCGTCGCAAGTCCGGCGCGCAACGCCGGCCACTGGCGCCGCACGAGTTCGACGGTGCCGAGCAGCGCACAGACGGCGAGCACGGCGAGCAGCAGCGAACGCCGGCGCTGCGGCGACGGCGGCAGGCGCTGCTGGTCGAGCGCGCGCAACGCCTCGTCGGCATTCGCGAAGCGATGCGCCGGCGTCAGCTTGAGCAGGCGCTCGTCGAAAGCCAGCAGCCAGCGCGGCAGGTCGGGCCGGCGCGTGGCGAGCGACGGCGGCGGACGCACGAGCCGGCGCATGACCGTTTCCGCCGGCGTGCCGCCCGAAAACGGCAGATGGCCGCTCAGCGCTTCGTAAAGAATCAGGCCGACCGTGTACAGATCGCTGCGCCCGTCGACCGCCTCGCCGCGCGCCTGTTCCGGCGACAGGTACTCCGGCGTGCCGATGATCAGGCCCGTCTGCGTGACGCCGGTCGCACCGAGGCTGCGCGCGACGCCGAAGTCGGTGATGGTCGGCCGGTCGTTGCGGTCGAACAGGATGTTCGCCGGCTTCAGGTCACGGTGTACGACGCCGCAGTGATGTGCCGCGGACAGTCCCGCGAGCAGCCCGCGCGCGAGCGCGAGCGCGGCGTCGACGTTCAGCGGACCGGCACGTTCCAGCCGCCGCTCCAGCGACTCGCCGTCGATGAAGTCCATGCTGATGAACCAGCGCTCGCCGTCGCGCGCGATGTCGTGGATGCGCACGACGTGAGGACTCGACACCTGGCGCGCGAGCAGCAGTTCGTTGCGGAAGCGCTCGAAGGCTTCGGGCTTGCGCGCGAGTTCCGGGCGCAGCAGCTTGATCGCGACGTCGATGTCGAGCGACAGGTCGCGTGCGCGGTAGACGACGCCCATGCCGCCGACGCCGAGCAGTTCGTCGACGCGAAACCGGCCGTCGAGGACTTCGCCGATACGCAATTCGTACGCGACGATCAGCCCCGTCACGGTGGCCCGCACATCGATACCGGACGTTCCTGCCGCAAGGTCGCTCATAAGCGCGCACGATAGCGCAGAACCCCGGGCGTACCGCTAGCAGTCCTAGCGCGGCCGGATTTCGTCCCAGCGCGGTGCGGGAATGCCGGCTTCGCCGGCCGCGTCGAGCAGCGCGTCGACCGCACCGCGCAATTGCGCGGCGGCGAGCGCCGCGCCGGCCTGCTGCGCGACACCTTCGATGAGTTCGAGGTCGAACTCGGTCAGGAGCGGCCCCGGATTGCGGCTGTCCGCATACACGGCACCGAGCAGTTCGTCGCCGAAGACGACCGGCACGCAGACCACGGCGCGAATGCCGCCGAGCACGACGCTCGGCCGCGCGCCGAGCCAGGGCGAGTCGGACGTATCGCAGCAGATGACGCTGCGCCGCTCGGCCATGCAGCGTTCGAGCGAACCGGCGCTGCCCGCGAACTTGCGATGCGTCAGGTCGTCGCGCGCGAGGCCCTGCGCGGCGCGCACGCTCAACGTCTCCGCCGTCGAGCCATACAGCACGAAGCCGCGTTCGAGCTGCGAGAGTTCGAGCACGGCGTCGAGCGTCTGCCGCAACAAGGCATCGACGCCGAGTGCAGGCTGCAACTGCTGCGACAACGCACGCGAGGTCGAGCGGCGAACCTCGGCGAATGCCGCGGCATCGCGCGCGGTTTCCGCGCTCAGCGGTTCGAGCCAGCAATAGACGTCGCCGATCGCAAACCAGGTCGGCGAATTCAGCACCGCCTCGGACACGAGCCGGCCGTCCACGCGCAGCCCGTTCTTGCTGCCCAGATCGGTCAGCCGCCAGGCTTCGCCGTCGGCGGACACCTCGGCGTGATGCCGCGACACCGAACCGTGATCAAGGACGACCTCACAGCCCGGCGCGCGGCCGACGCTGTAGCGCGTGCCGTCGTCGAACACGCGCACGACGACGGCACGATCCGGCGGATAGGCACTGAAGCGCGCCGGCATGGTCCTCCGCGATCCTCAGGGGCCGCCGTTGAGGCGCGCGATGCTGTAGCGCAGCGAACGCGCGAGGCCGTCGAGGTCGCCCGCATCGTTGACGAGGTCGCGCTGCGAGCGCCAGACGTTTGCGATGCCCGTGCCCGCCTCCTGGTTCACGCGCAGGATGAACAGATCGATCTGCACCAGCGCCGTCGCGTAGTTCAGCGACAGCAGCGCGAGCTGCACATTGGTCAGCAGCCCCGCGAGTTCCAGACGCAGCACGTTGCCGAGAATCGCGGCGACGAGACGCAGCTCCAGATCGACGAGCTTGCCGAGCGCGATGACCGGCAGACCCAGCAGCGTTTCCGCACGCGTGTCGCTGACCATCATGAACTGCGAGAAGCCGCCGCTGCGGCCGCGCCCGCGCACGCTGCCGTTGGTCACGTCGGCCGTGATGTCGAAGAACGCGCCCGACAGCGGCGCCTTGAACACGCGATACGACGTACCCGGCACGAACACGAGCTCGTGCGTGTGGATCTCGAAATCGTAGGCGTTGACGAAACGCAGGTTGCCCTCGCCCGTCTCGCCGGTCTCCATGCCCGAGGCGAAGATGCGCTCGATCGCCGTGGGCTCGACCGTGATGAGCACCGGAAACGCCGGATCGACGCTGACGCCCGAAGGCAGCCGCGCCGTGATCGCCGGATCGGTCGGATTGACGAGCTGGGCGGTGAGGTTCAGTCCGGCGGCCGTGAGGTCGGTCGGCGAGTCGAACGTGATCGTGACTTCGCCGTCATAGGTCTGCAGCCCGCTGACGAGGCTGATGTCGGCATGGGCGACATTGCCGTTGATCGTGACGGTGACCTGGGCGAGCGCGGCATTCCACGGCGCCGCGGCGAGCGCGAGCAACAGGAACGACAACCCCAGCCCCCGGCGGGCGAGTGCGCGCATTGACGCTTTCATCGGTCGCCCCCTTTGCGGCATCGCATCCGTGCCGCTGCGGACTTCGCGGCCAATCTACCGGTGCGTCCGGAGCTTGAACAGCCAGATACGGTGAAGAATGATTGTAGTTCCGTCACTTGGGCGAAATTTCCCGACGGACTTGAGGTTTTTCCCGGGTGCCGACCGACGGAGTCAGCACTGTCGAGTCCGCCAGCACGCGCCAGAGATCATGGCCCGAGGCCCGGTACTTCGCCTCGAACGGCGTCAATGCCGGCGTATCCGGATCGTCGCAGCGAACGAGCCGCGACGCGATGCCGGCGAGGGCCAGCGCGACGCCCCACTCCTCCGCATACGTTTTCCAGTTTGTGCGGAGTTCCATCTGTCCACCGCAGGCCAGCAGCGACGGCAGCACCGGATGTCCGGGCCAGCGCCGCTGCACGTGCTCGGGTTTCGGCCATGGATTCGGATACAGCAGGTACTGCGCGGCGAAGCGCCACTGCCGCTGCGCGGCGAGCAGCCAGAAGTCCACGAGGTCGCAACGCACGAGCAGCGCATTGGACGGAACCTCAGGCGCCGAGCGCCGGCCGCTGTCCAGGCGATGCGCCGACTTGTCGATGCCGATGACGAGCGCTCCGGCGTGCCGCCGCGCGAGCTGCCGCGTGCTCGCGCCGGTGCCGCAGCCCGCGTCGAGCACGCGCGGACGCGGGTCTCCGTCGACGCGTTCGGCCAGTTCGTCGAACGCGCGGCGCGAGTGTTCGGCGACGGGCCGGCGGAACGGATGATCGAGATGACGCTGCACCAGCATCGCGAGGCGCGCGTGCACGCCGTTCTGGCGACTGTCGACCGGACGGGAATTCGCGAACATCGATAGACCGAAACACCGTATGACAAGCCTTGGATTGGCCAGGGCATGAGTTTACATTCGCCGCCTCCGCGCACCGCCGCAGCCTGACGACGACGCCATGGGCGACGCCCGCCGCTATTTCGACCTTGCCACGCCGTTTCCGATGAAGCGCGGCGGCCGCCTGCACGCCGCCCGCCTCGCCTACGAGACCTGGGGCGAACTCAGCGACGCGCGCGACAACGCGATCCTGATCTTCACCGGCCTTTCGCCGAGCGCCCACGCCGCGTCCAACGCGGACGACGACACCCCGGGCTGGTGGGAAGACATGCTCGGCCCGGGCAAACACATCGACACGAGCCGCTGGTACGTGATCTGCGTGAACACGCTGGGCAGTTGCAAGGGCTCCACGGGTGCCGCGTCGATCGACCCCGCCAGCGGCGAACCCTATCGGCTGAACTTTCCCGACCTGACCCTCGAGGACGCCGCGAACGCGGCGCACGAACTCGTACGCGGCCTGGGCATCACGCGGCTCGCCTGCCTGCTCGGCAACTCCATGGGCGGCATGACCGCGCTGGCCTACCTCGCCCTGCATCCGGACAGCGCGCGCAGCCACATCAGCATTTCGACGGCGCCGCAGGCGCAGCCGTTCGCGATCGCGATCCGCTCGCTGCAGCGCGAGGCGATCAGGCTCGATCCGCAGTGGAACAACGGCCACTATTCCGACGACCAGTACCCCGAAGCCGGCATGTCGATCGCGCGCAAGCTCGGCGTCATCACGTATCGGTCGGCCATGGAGTGGGTCGGGCGCTTCGCGCGCATCCGGCTCGAATCCGACCAGCGCGACGAAGAACCCTTCGCCGCGGAATTCCAGATCGAGTCCTACCTGATCGGCCACGCGCGCCGCTTCGTGCGCAACTTCGACCCGAACAGCTATCTGTACCTGTCGCGCGCAAGCGACTGGTTCGACATCGGCGAATACGGCGGCAGCGTCAGCGCCGCGCTCGCGCGCATCCGTCTGCAGCGCGCGCTGGTGATCGGCGTGGAAACCGACATCCTGTTCCCGCTGAGCCAGCAGCAGGAAATTGCCGACGGCCTGCGCCAGAGCGGTGCCGAGGTCGATTTCGTCGCGCTCGACAGCCCGCAGGGACACGATGCGTTCCTCGTCGACATCGCCCGATTCGGTGCCGCCATCGCGCAGTTCCTGGCGCGGCTGTAAAATCGCCGCGCTATCGCCTACGGACCCCGTCATGCTGACCCTGCAGTTCCCCGGCGCGCAGCGCCTCGTCGACGCGCTGGACGCCGCCATCTGCCGCGACTGTCCGACCGAAATCACCGATCAACTGCGCCACACCCTGTGCCGCCTGATTCGCGACCCGGAAGTCCGCCTGCCCGACTGCGTGTTCGAACCCGTCGGCGACCACTACGCCCGACGCGAGCTCTACCGCAGTGACGAACACGGCTACAGCGTCATCGCCATGACCTGGGGCCCCGGCCAGGGCACGCCGATCCACGACCACGCCGGCATGTGGTGCGTCGAAGGCGTCTGGTACGGCCTGCTGGAGATCACGCCGTACGAAATGACCGGCAACGAAGAAAACCGCTACCGCTTCGAATCCCGCGGCACCATGATCGCCGGCGCCGGCTCCGCCGGCAGCCTGATCCCGCCGCACGAGTACCACACCATCTGCAACCCCAGCGACAACGACGTCGCCGTGTCGCTGCACATCTATCGCGGCCCGATGACCTGCTGCAGCGTGTTCCGCCCGCTGGAAAACTTCTGGTACGAGCGCGACCAGCGGCAGCTGTCGCTGGATCAGACGCACTGAGGCGGCCCTGGCGAGCTGGTGGAAGCTCCCTTCAAGGAGTGAAAGACGACTGCTCGGAACCGCAGATTCTGGTCGCTCCGAACGCCCAACGGGCCGGACGGATATCGGCGGGGATGGGCGGGGATGGGTTTCGCCGTCCAGTTCGGGCCATGCGCAGCCCACCCG
>NZ_DATIGT010000071.1:0-54286 GCF_035481375.1 Tahibacter sp. | reverse complement strand
CGGCCGATGACGGTGTACTCCGGGTCCATGCCGTTGCTGAAGAAGAACGACAGGTTGGGCGCGAAGTCGTCGATCTTCATGCCGCGCGCCAGGTAGTACTCGACGATGGTGAAGCCGTTGGACAGCGTGAAGGCGAGCTGGCTGATCGGGTTCGCGCCGGCCTCGGCGATGTGATAGCCCGAGATCGACACCGAGTAGAAATTGCGCACGTTGCGGTCGACGAAATACTGCTGGATGTCGCCCATCATGCGCAGCGCGAACTCGGTCGAGAAGATGCAGGTGTTCTGCGCCTGGTCTTCCTTGAGAATGTCGGCCTGCACGGTGCCGCGCACCGTCGCGAGCGTCTGCGCCTTGATGCGCTCGTAGGTTTCCGCATCGACGACCTGATTGCCGGTGACGCCGAGCAGCCCGAGACCCAGCCCGTCGTTGCCGTCGGGCAGCAGCCCGCCGTACTGCGGACGGCTGCGGCCGGCGTAGAGCGCGTCGATCTTCTCGCGCGCGGCGTCCCAGCGCGCGCCGTCTTCGCGCAGATACTTCTCGACCTGCTGGTCGATCGCGGTGTTCATGAACATCGCGAGGATGATCGGCGCGGGTCCGTTGATCGTCATCGAGACCGACGTCGACGGCGCGCAGAGATCGAAGCCCGAGTAGAGCTTCTTCATGTCGTCGAGCGTCGCGATGTTGACGCCGGAATTGCCGATCTTGCCGTAGATGTCGGGGCGGATCGCCGGGTCTTCGCCGTACAGCGTGACCGAGTCGAACGCGGTCGACAGGCGCGCGGCCGGCAGGCCGACGCTGAGGTAGTGGAAGCGGCGGTTCGTGCGCTCGGGCGTGCCCTCGCCCGCGAACATGCGGATGGGATCCTCGCCGGTGCGGCGATACGGATAGACGCCGCCCGTGTACGGGTAGTAGCCCGGCAGGTTTTCCTTCTGCAGGAACACGAGCAGTTCGCCCCAGCTGCGGTACTTCGGTGCGGCGATCTTCGGGATCTTCTGGTGGCTCAGCGATTCGCGATAGTTCTCCACGCGGATCGTCTTGTCGCGAACCTGGTATTCGTTGACCTCGTCGGTCACCGACTTCAGCCGCGCCGGCCATTCGCGCAGGAGCTTCAGCGCCTCGGAACTCAGCGACTGGATCGCGTCGTTGTAGCGCTGGCGCAGGGTCTTCAGGCTGCGGTCGTCGCCGTCGGTCAGGTGCTCGACCGCGTAGAGGTCGAGCGCCTTCGGCAGCTTCGCGTCGTCGAGATCGCGCAGCGACTGCCAGTACGACTGGGCGCGGTCGGCGACTTCGGCCTGCGCAAGAATCGTCGCGTTGACGCCGCGCCCCTGCTCGGCGATCTCGGCGAGATAGCGCACGCGGTGGCCCGGAATCAGCACCGTCGCGCGCGGTTCTTTCAGCGAGGTGTCGAGTTCCGGCGCGAAATCGCAGCGCGGACTCACGACTCCCGATTCCCGATGCCCGATGCCCATCTTTGCCGCCAGCAGCCGGCAAAGATTCGCAAACATCCAGCTGACGCCCGGATCGTTGAACTGGCTCGCGATCGTCGGATAGACCGGGACATCCTCGTCCTTCATCTGGAACGCGGTGCGGTTGCGCTTCCACTGCTTGCGCACGTCGCGCAGCGCGTCTTCGGCACCGCGCTTGTCGAACTTGTTGAGCACGACGAGCTCGGCGTAGTCGAGCATGTCGATCTTCTCGAGCTGGCTCGGCGCGCCGAAGTCGCTGGTCATCACGTACATCGGGAAATCGACGAGGTCGACGATTTCCGAATCGGACTGGCCTATGCCCGCGGTCTCGACGATGACGAGGTCGTAGCCGAGGCCCTTGAGGAAGGCGATGCAATCCTTGAGCACGACGTTCGTCGCGACGTGCTGCCGGCGCGTGGCCATCGAACGCATGAACACGCGCGGGCTGCGCAGCGCGTTCATGCGGATGCGGTCGCCGAGCAGCGCGCCGCCGGTGCGGCGCCGCGTCGGATCGACCGAGATCACGGCCATGCGCATGTCGGGGAAGCTCGCGAGGAAGCGGTTCAGCAGTTCGTCGGTGACCGACGACTTGCCGGCGCCGCCGGTGCCGGTGATGCCGACGACCGGCGCGCCACGGCCGGCCAGCGCGAAACGCGATTCGCCGGCGGCCCAGTCCCTGCGCAGCTGCGCGAGTTCGCTGTCGCCGTAGTCGCCGTTCTCGATCGCCGTGAGCACGCGGCCGATCGCGATCTCGTCGTCGAGCGCGGGCTGCGCGCCCGAGGGCGTCGCCTGCGCCGCGATGCGCTGGCTGCGGCCCTGCCCGGCGCGGCGCACGACGTCCTCGATCATCGCGACCAGGCCCATGTGCATGCCGTCGTTGGGGTGGTAGATGCGCTCCACGCCATAGGCCTGCAGCTCGGCGATCTCCTCCGGCGTGATCGTGCCGCCGCCGCCGCCGAACACGCGCACGTGACCCGCGCCGCGTTCCTTGAGCATGTCGACCATGTATTTGAAGTATTCGACGTGGCCGCCCTGGTAAGAACTCAGCGCGATCGCATCGGCGTCTTCCTGCAGCGCGGCGCGCACGACGTCTTCGACGGAACGGTTGTGGCCGAGGTGGATGACCTCCGCGCCCTGGGCCTGGATCAGGCGCCGCATGATGTTGATGGCGGCGTCGTGCCCGTCGAACAGGCTCGCGGCGGTGACGAAACGCAGCGGCGCAGCGGGCGCGGCCTGATCCTGCGTGGCTACGAGTTTGGCGGGAATGCTCATCGTCGTTCCGGGCGAAGTGGCGCAGGGGGGAGATTGTAGCCCGCGGCGCCGTCGCGCCGGCCCGGCGGTTGTCCGGACGAATGAAAGCCCGCCGTGTCGCGCTGACGGAGGCGGCACGCGTCGCGGCGACGCACTATGATTGCGCTTTGCCCGTCATTTTCCGGAGTCACGCATGCTGTTTCGCACCGCCCTGCTGCTCGGCCTCGCCGCCGCCGGTACCGCGTCCGCCAAGGACATCCGGCTCAAGAACCCGGGTTTCGAGGAACCGGCCACGGTCCACGACGTCGTCAGCGGCTGGCGCGCGCTGCAGCATTCCGGCGAGGACGCCTACGAGTTCACGACGGTCGGCGACATCCAGGTCAAGGGCAAGCGCAGCTTCCGGCTGACGCGCATCAAGGAACAGCACTACGGCGCGCTCGACCAGGCGGTTCCCGCCGCACCGATCGCGGGCCGCCGGGTCGAGTTCCGCTTCCAGCTGCGTACCGAGAACGTCGGCCCCGACGGTTTCTACCCCTACATCAACCTGACCAGCAGCACCGGCGACGTGCTCGACCAGGTGCTCGGCGAGAAAATCGAAGGCACTGTCGACAAGTGGAAAACCGTCAAAGTGGCGGTGACCGTGCCGCACGACGTGCACAACGTCGTCATCGGCCTGCTGCTCAAGGACGCGGGCACGATCTGGGCCGACGACGTGAGCCTGCGCACGATCGAGGACGAGGCCGGCAAGCCCGCGCCGAAGCCCGAGAAGTCGCGAACGAACAAGATCATGATTCCTTGAGCTGCAACGCAGCATTCGCGTTACGCCCCTTTGCCGTGCCGCTCCTCATCCACACCTGCGCCGAACGCGAGCGCCGCTCGCGTTCGGCGCTCCCTTGACCCAAGGGAACGTCGAAAAACCTCGACGTTTCCACGGCGCAGTCATGCGCCGCTTCCTCGCAGGCGGCTCCGGAAGAACGAAGCGCGCGGTCCGCGTTGAAGCAAACGCTGCTTTTCGGCACGGCGCCGCACGAGTTGTTGCGGTCCTGCCCGACCGTGGCGGCTAGAGCGTTCCACCCACCGGCACTCGCGGCTACACTACGCGCCGCCGACGCCCGCCCCCTCTTGCCGGCGTTTGTGCGTACCCCTTCTCACTCAGCCACTTAGCGCAGGATGTTCGCGAAGTTGGTGCGCCACGTTCAGCGCCTTCCCCGCGCCATCCCGCGTCTCCACACCGGAGTAGTACGTCGATGATCTTTGAAACCCTCGCTCAGACGGGCCACGAGCAGGTCGTTTTCTGCCACAACAAGGACGCGGGCCTGAAGGCCATCATCGCGATCCACAACACGGTCCTCGGTCCGGCGCTCGGCGGTACGCGCATGTGGGCCTACAAGACCGAGCAGGAAGCGCTCAACGACGTGCTGCGTCTGTCGCGCGGCATGACCTACAAGGCCGCGGTGTCGGGCATCAATCTCGGCGGCGGCAAGGCCGTGATCATCGGCGATCCGTCCAAGGACAAGTCCGAAGCGCTGTTCCGCGCGTTCGGCCGCTTCATCAATTCGCTCAACGGCCGCTACATCACGGCCGAAGACGTCGGCATCGACGTCAACGACATGGAATACGTGCTCAAGGAAACTGAATTCGTGACCGGCGTGCACCAGGTCCATGGCGGCTCGGGCGATCCCTCGCCGTTCACCGCGTTCGGCACATTGCAGGGCCTGATGGCCGCGCTGAACGTGAAGTTCGGCAACGAGGACGTCGGCAAGTACAGCTACGCCGTGCAGGGCGTCGGCCACGTCGGCATGGAATTCGTGAAGCTGCTGCGCGAGCAGGGCGCGAAGGTGTGGGTCACCGACATCAACCAGGAAGCCGTGAAGCGCTGCGTCGACGAGTTCGGCTGCGAAGCCGTCGGCCTGGATGAAATCTACGACGTGCCGGCCGACATCTACTCGCCGTGCGCGCTCGGCGGCACGGTCAATGACAAGACGCTGCCGCGCCTGCAGTGCAAGGTGATCTGCGGAGCGGCGAACAATCAGCTCGCCAACGACGCGATCGGCGACGAAGTCGAAGCGCGCGGCATCCTGTATGCGCCCGACTACGCGGTCAACGCCGGCGGACTCATGAACGTGTCGCTGGAAATCGACGGTTACAACCGCGAACGTGCGATGCGGATGATGCGCACGATCTACTACAACCTCGGCAAGATCTTCCAGATCGCCAAGCGCGACGGCATTCCGACCTACAAGGCCGCCGACCGCATGGCCGAGGAACGCATCAACGCGATCGGCCGCATCAAGCTGCCGCACATGGGCAACCAGCAGACCCGCTTCCTGGGTCGCATGCGCGGGCAGTGACGCAAGACGGATATGCCTGAGGACCGGCAGGCCGTCGCCTGCCGGTCTGCGGTCCGCTGCGAACCACAGCCCCGCCCCGATAGACTCCGCGGCGCCCTTCCCTCGGAGTTCGACCATGCGTTCCGCAGTACTCGCGCTGTTGATTGCCGGCCTCGCCGCACCCGCCCTCGCGAACGAGGGCAAGCTCGACTACGACCATCAGGAAAAATGGAGCGCCGCGCTCGATCGCGCGCAGTCTCCGATCGACATCGTCACGGCCAGCGCCACGCCAGCCTCGGGCGACGAACCGCAGGCGCTCGAATTCCGCCTGTCCGACGACGTCGACAAGGTCGAGGACAACGGCCATGCCGTGCAGGTCGACACGCACGCGGCGCAGGCGCAGATCCGCGGGCGTCACTTTTCTCTCGCCCAGTTTCATTTCCACGCGCAGAGCGAGCACACGATCGACGGCAGGCACTATCCGCTCGAGGGCCATTTCGTGTTCAAGGCGCAGGACGGCCGTCTCGCGGTGGTCGGCGTCATGTTCCAGGAAGGCGCGGCGAACGCGGCGGCCCAGACGATCATCGACGATCTGGCCGCGCATGCCGCGACGGCCCGTGACATCGACATCGAAGCGCTGATGCCGAAGAAGCACGAGTACTACCACTACCTCGGCTCGCTGACGACGCCGCCGCTGACGGAAAACGTGGAGTGGTACGTGCTGGCCGCGCCGGTGACGATGTCGAAGGACCAGCTCGGCGCGTTTCTCGCGCGCTATCCGCACAACAACCGCAAGATCCAGCCGCTGAACGGCCGCCCGGTGATCCACTCCGCGGGCTGACGTCGGGCGCGGCGCCGGGGCGACCCTCCGGCGCCGCATCCGCGGGGGGCCGCCAAAAGTATGGACATGCCCATTCCCGGTGTTTCCGGCGCGACGCTAGAATCGAGGCTCTGCGCCCCGACCCGGTGATTTCCGCATGCGTCCTTTCCCCCTCGGTGAAGACCTCGACCTCCTGCGCGAATCGGTGCGCCAGTTCGCCGAAAAGGAGATCGCCCCGCGCGCGGACCTGATCGACCGCGAAAATCTGTTCCCGGCCGATCTCTGGAAGAAATTCGGCGAGATGGGCCTGCTCGGCGTCACCGTGCCGGGCGAATACGGCGGCTCCGAACTCGGCTATCTCGCCCATCTCGTCGCAATGGAAGAGATCTCGCGCGCATCGGGCTCGGTCGGACTCTCCTACGGCGCGCACTCGAACCTCTGCGTGCAGAACCTGTTCCACAACGGCACTGAGGAACAACGCAAGAAGTATATTCCGGGACTCTGCAGCGGCGAACTCGTCGGTGCGCTCGCGATGAGCGAGCCGGGCGCCGGCTCCGACGTCGTCGGCTCGATGAGCTGCCGCGCGGAACTCAAGGGCGACCGCTGGATCGCCAACGGCTCGAAGATGTGGATCACCAACGGCCCCGACGCCGACGTGCTGCTGGTCTACATGCGCACGGCGCCGCGTCCGGCCGGCTCGCGCTGCATGACGGCCTTCATCGTCGAAAAGGGCATGAAGGGATTTTCCACGGCGCAGAAGCTCGACAAGCTCGGCATGCGCGGTTCGAACACCTGCGAACTCGTGTTCGAGGACTGCGAGATTCCGGCCGAGAACGTCGTCGGCCAGCTCAACGAAGGCGTGCGCGTGCTCATGAGCGGTCTGGACACCGAACGTCTCGTGCTGTCGGGCGGACCGATCGGACTCATGCAGGCCGCGCTCGACATCACCCTGCCCTACGTGCGCGAGCGCAAGCAGTTCAACGCGCCGATCGGCACGTTCGGCATCATGCAGGCCAAGGTCGCCGACATGTATACCGCGCTGCAGTCCTCGCGCGCGTTCGCGTACATGGTCGCGCAGGACTTCGACCGCGGCGTCAAATCACGCATCGACCCGGCGTCGTGCCTGCTCAACGCGTCGCAGAACGCCGTGCGCGTGACGCTCGAAGCGATCCAGGCGCTCGGCGGCAACGGCTACATCAACGAATTCCCGACGGGCCGCCTGCTGCGCGACGCGAAGCTCTACGAGATCGGCGCCGGCACGAACGAAATCCGCCGCATGCTGATCGGCCGCGAGCTGTTTCACGGGAAGTCGTGATCCGGCGGGAATCGGGAATCGTAGCAGCGCGATGTCGCGCCTCTTGCTTCTGACGATTCCCGATTCGCGCGTTCACGACCGTGAACGTGGGAATCCGTGAATTTCCGACAACCCGCCCTCGCAAGCTCGGACAACTGGGGTAGACTGCCGGCGACTCACCTGCGGGAGGGGCCGCATGGGTGTGTTGGACGATCGCCTCGAATTCGCCGCCGAGCCGGCGCGCGCGCTGCCGCCGTGGAAAGTGCTGATCGTCGACGACGAACCCGAGGTCCACAACGTCACGCGGCTCGTGCTCGGCAATTTCCGCTTCGCCGAGCGTCCTCTCGAACTCATCAGCGCATTCTCCAGCCGCGAAGCCGAACAATTGCTCGCGCGCCACGACGATGCCGCCGTCGTTCTGCTCGACGTCGTCATGGAGTCCGAACAGGCCGGCC
Source organism: Tahibacter sp. (assembly GCF_035481375.1). Taxonomy (GTDB): domain Bacteria; phylum Pseudomonadota; class Gammaproteobacteria; order Xanthomonadales; family Rhodanobacteraceae; genus Tahibacter. Next base: position 46,670 of record NZ_DATIGT010000071.1, on the reverse strand, counting down.
TCGATCTCGTGCGCACGATCCGCGAGCAGATCGGCAACCAGTTCGTCCGCATCGTGCTGCGCACCGGCCAGCCGGGCCAGGCGCCCGAGCATGAAGTCATCGCGGCCTACGACATCAACGATTACAAGGAAAAGACCGAGCTGACCGCGCAGAAGCTCGCGACGACGCTGTACGCCGCGCTGCGCGCGTATCGCGACATGCGCACGATCGAAGCGAACCGGCGCGGTCTCGAACAGGTCATCCGCGCGTCGACCCAGGTGTTCGCGCATCATCAGCCGCATCAGTTCGCCTCGACCGTGCTCGCACAGCTGACCGATCTCGTCGGCGTCGAAGGCGGCGCGCTGTGCTGCCGCATCAGCCGCCCGAACGGCGCGCTCCCCGATCATTTTCACGTCGTCGCGGCGAGCGGCGACTACAGCCGCTACGTCGAACGCAACGCCGACGAGAAACTGCCGGTCCATGTCGTGCAGTCGCTGCGAAACGCCTATCTGCACAGGCAGCACGTATTCGGCGACGACCACTACGTGCTGCACTTCATCGACAGCAATTCGTCCGAGGCGCTGCTCTACGTCGGCGAAGCGCACGCGATCGACGAAGTCGCCCGCCGGCTCATGCAGGTGTTCTGCAGCAACGTCGCGATCGCGTTCGAGAACCTGCATCTGACCCAGGAACTGTTCGAGAGCCAGCTCGACATGGTCTACCTGCTCGCCGGGGCGGCCGAGACACGCTCGCAGGAAACCGCGAACCACGTACGCCGCGTCGGGCTGCTCGCGGCGATGCTCGGACGTCTGCACGGTCTCGACGAAAAGACCTGCGAGCTGCTGAACTACGCCGCGCCGCTGCACGACATCGGCAAGATCGGCATACCCGACGCGATCCTCAACAAGCCCGGCGCGCATACGCCCGAGGAAACCGCGATCATGCGCACGCACACCGAAATCGGCGCGCGCCTGCTCGCGGGATCGCGCCGGCCCGTGCTGCGCCTCGCTGCCGACATCGCGATCAGCCATCACGAAAACTGGGACGGCAGCGGCTATCCGCGCGGCCTGCACGGCGCCGACATTCCGGTCGCCGGCCGCATCACCGCACTGGCCGACGTGTTCGACGCGCTCGGCAGCCGGCGCTGCTACAAGGAACCCTGGCCCGAATCGGAGATCCGCGCGTTCATCGGCGAACACCGCGGCACGAAATTCGATCCGGACCTCACCGACCTGCTGTTCGCGAACTGGGACAGCGTCGTCGCATTGCGGCGCAACCTGCCCGACTGAGCGCGACGCGCTTCTGTCGGGAAACCTCCAGGAGCCGCCGTTGTCGACGATTCTCGACGCCCCCGTCAGGCGTCCTTTGCCGCCGGACGCGGCGCCGGCCAGCGGATCGCGAACCGCGTGCCCCGCCCTTCGACCGACGCGCAGACGATGCGCCCGCCGAGCACCTGCGTGACGAGGTTGTGCACGATATGCAGCCCGAGGCCGCTGCCGCCTTCGCTGCGGCGCGTCGTGAAGAACGGCTCGAACACGCGCGCGCGTTCGCGCTCGTCCATGCCGCGGCCGTCGTCGGCGACGTCTATGCCGAACTCCTCGCCGTCGCGCAGCAGCCGTATCGTCAGCGTGCCGACCTGGCCGGCGACGAAGGCGTGCTGCAGCGCGTTGAGCACGAGGTTGCTGACGATCTGGTAGAGCGCACCCGGCGAGGTGTGCACGAACAGACGTTCCGTCGCATCGATCTGGATGCGGTGCGGCGTGGTCTTCAGCACCGGGCCGAGCATCACGAGCGTATCGCGCACGGACTGTTCCAGATCGAGTTCGCGCCAGGCGTCGCTCGACTGATCGACCGCGGTCTGCTTGAAGCTGCGCACGAGCCGGTCGGCGCGCTGCAGGTTGCGCAGGATGATGTCGCTGCCTTCGCAGGCGGCCTGCTGGAACTCGTCGAGTTCCGACCGGCGCAGCTCGCCCGATGTCAGCCGCGTACGCAATTGCGCCGCCTGCGTCTGCAGATGCGACGCCGCCGTCAGGCAGACGCCGAGCGGCGTGTTGATCTCATGCGCGATGCCGGCGACGAGACCGCCGAGCGAGGCGAGCTTCTCCGCCTCGACGAGCTGGCGCTGCGCGCGGCGCAGTTGGTCGAGCGTCGCCTGCAGTTCGAGGTTGCTGCGGCTCAGGTCCGCGGTGCGCTGCGCGACGCGCGATTCGAGTTCGTCGTTGAGGCGGCGCAGCGCTTCTTCGCTGCGCTGTATCGTCGCCGCGACGTGGCGCGCGTAGCCCAGCCGCTGCTGGCTGCGCCGCAGCACCTGGCCGATCGCGAAGGCCAGCAGCAGAGCGTAGCCCGCATAGGCCCAGCCCGAACGCCACGGTGCCGGCGCGATGGCGACGTCGACGCCGGTCTCGCGCGGTTCGCCGCCGTCGCGCTGCGCCTGTACGCGAAAGCGGTAACTGCCCGCGGGCACGCCCGAGAACGTCACGCTGCGCTGGTCGGGCAAGGTCGGAATCCAGTCCGCATGCAGGCCGTCCAGGCGATAGCGGTAGCGCACGCGATCGGCCGAGCGGTAGTCGAGCGCGGCGAAGCTGAAGCCGAACACGGCGTCGCGATGCCCCAGGCGCACGCGCTCGGAATGCGCGAGCGTGCGCTTGAGCAGCGCGTCGCCGTCGTCGGGCCGCGGACGCACGGGCGCATTGAACAACAGCAGTTCATCGAGCACGAGCGGGCCGATCGGCGGCGGCGACGGCAGTTGCGCCGGCGAGAACACGACGAGACCGTGCGGACCGCCGAGATAGAGCTGCCCGCGCGCGGCGCGGCAGGCATTCCTGATGTAGCCGCGGCGATCCAGTCCGTTGAGCAGGTCGGCGCGGCGCGGCGCCGGCGCTGCCGCCACATCGCGCAGCATCAGGCCGTCGACCGTGCCGAGCCACAGGCGTCCGCGGTCGTCGTCGACGATGCACGTGATGCTGCTCGAGCCGTCGACCGTCTGCCAGGGCTGGACCTCGAAGCGCACGGCGCTGCCGCGGTCGTAGACGATGCGGTCCAGGCCGTTGCTGCCGCCGGCCCAGAGACTGCCGTCGCGACTCGCGTGGACGACGCGCACGACGTCGTTGCGCGGCCCGGCGCCCGGAGGCGCCGTGGCGGAGAAGCGCCGCACCTGCCGGCGGTCGGGCGCGAGACGCGCGACACCGCCGCCGAACAGGCCGAACCAGATCGCGCGATCCGGCGTTTCGGCAATGCCGGTGACGGTCGCGACCGACAGGTCGAACGGGTCGCCGCCCAATGTATACGTCTGAAATGTTTCGCATCCGCCGCAAAGGCTGCCGAGCCCGCCGCCGTCGCTGCCGACCCATAGCGTGTCGTCGGCGTCGACATAGAGGTCGTTGATCAGATCGCCGGGCAATGACGAAGGCTGGCCGGCGCGCCGGCGGTAGTGGCGGAACGCGGTCGCGCCCGGCGCCAGCCGGTCGAGGCCGTGATTGTCGTGGCCGATCCACAGCGAGCCGTCGCGTCCGAATGCGAGCGCCGCGATCGCGTCGCTGGCCAGGCTCGCCTCGTCGCCGGCTTCGTGGCGGTATCGCCGCAGGATGCCGCCGCCGGGCCGAAGATGGACGAGTCCGCCGCCGCCGTAGCCGAGCCACAAGGTACCGTCGGGTGCTGCCGCGACGGCCTGCACCGCGCCCGGCGGAAACGAGATCGGATCGTTCGCGCGACGGCGGTAGACCGAAATCGCCTCGCTCGCCGGATCGTGCATGCCGACGCCGCGCGCGGCGCTGCCGGCCCAGAGCAGGCCGTCGCGATCCTCAAACAGCAGCAGGACGTCGCTCGGCGGGCTGATCGGATCGGAATCGTCGTTCACGACTTCGACGAACCGGTCGTTCGCAGCGTCGTAGCGCGCGATGCCGCTGCTCATGCCGAGCCAGATGTCGCCGCTGCGCGTCTGCAGCAGGATGCGCGCGCCGCCCGAACGCAGCCCCTCGCCCGGCCGATAGCGCGCGCGCACGTTGCCGTCGAGATCGGCGCGCACGAGCGTGCCGTCGAGATTGCCGAGCCAGAGCCGGCGGTCCTGGTCGATCACGGCCCATTCGAGGTTCGGGTCGACTTCGCCGGGCTGCGGTGCGAACAGGGACTTGAGCGCCGTCGAATGGCCGTCCCACAGCAGCAGGCGGTCCTCGACCACGAACGCAAAGCCGGCGTCGTCGGGCAACGTCAGTACGCGATGGACGCGCTGCAGCTCCGGCAAGCGTCCCAGCACCAGGTCGCGCGCCAGACCGCGGCGTGGATCGAATCGCTGCAGGGTCGCACCGAAACAGCCGACCCAGAGTTCGCCGCCGGGCGCGGGCTGCAGGATGCGGATGTAGTCGTTGGCGAGGCCGCTCGCGATGCCGGCACGGAACGTCTGGAAGCGATCACGTTCCTCGTCGTAGCGCGCGAGCCCGCCGCCGGCGGTGCCGATCCACAGCGTGCCGTCCTCGCCGATGGCGAGCGACATGATCACGTTGTCGGGCAGACTGTCCGGATCTTCGGCATCGTGGCGGTAGATGCGAAAGCGCTTGCCGTCGAAGCGGTTGAGGCCGTCGCGCGTGCCGATCCAGAGATAGCCGCTGCGGTCCTGTGCGAGCGCGCTGACGCGGCCGTGCGACAGGCCGTCCTCGACGTCGTAGTTGCGGAAGCGCACGGCCTCGGTTTCCACGCGCGCGGCCGCCGGCGCTGCGAACGGCAATGCACCGGCCGCGATCGCGACGCACGCGATCGCGGCGGCCACGCGTGCGAAGAGGCGGCGGCCGAGGCGCTCAGCCCGCGCCATGCCGCTCGCCGCCGAAACGGATGGCGACCTCGATGCCCTGGCCCGCCGCACTGTCGACGCGGATCGACCCTCCGAGCGACTGGGTGACGAGGTTGTAGACGATATGCATGCCGAGTCCCGATCCGCCCTGCCCGCGCCGCGTCGTGAAGAACGGATCGAAGATGCGCGCGCGCGTCGCTTCGTCCATGCCGACGCCGTCGTCGCGGTAATCGATCGCGACCGCACCCGCGTCGCGCGCCACGGCGACGACGATACGCCCGGGACGTCCGTCGGCGAAGCCGTGAATCAGCGAATTCATGACGAGATTCGTCACGATCTGATACAGCGCGCCCGGCGCGGTCTCGCAGACCACGGGCTGCGCGCAGACCAGCTCGACGCGATGCGGCGTCTTCTTCAGCGTGGGACCGAGTGTCGTCAGGATCTCGCTGACGCAGGCGCCGAGTTCGACCACGCGCCGGTCTTCGGTCGACTGGTCGACGGCGACCTGCTTGAAGCTTTTCACGAGCGCGTCGGCGCGGCGCAGATTGCGCAGGATCATCTCCGCGCTTTCGCAGGCGGTCTGCTGGAAGCGATCGAGATCGCCGCGGCCGAGTCGGTTCTGCTGCAGCAGGCGCGTCAGGCGCGTCGCTTCCTCGGCCAGGTGCGAGGCTGCCGTAATGCCGACGCCGAGCGGCGTGTTGATCTCGTGCGCGATGCCGGCGACGAGGCCGCCGAGCGAGGCGAGTTTTTCCGATTCGAGCAGTTGCCGCTGGGTCAGCGTGAGCCGGTCGAGCGTGTGCTGCAGCTCGACGTTGGCCGCGCGCAGATCGGACGTGCGCCGCTCCACGCGCAGCTCCAGTTCCTCGTTGAGCGCGCGCAGCGCGGCCTCGGCGCGCTTGAGCGCGGTGATGTCCTGGGTGATGCCGCTCATGCGCCGCGCGTGGCCGCGTTCGTCGACGTCGACGACGCGTCCGCGCGTGAGCAGCCAGACCCATTCCTGCTGTCGGTCCGGCGTGCGGTAGCTCGCCTCGAACACCGGCGTCTGCCCGCGCAGGTGCGCCGCAAGCTGCGCCTCGAACGCGTCCAGATCGTCGGGATGCACGAACGGCCGGAAACCCGACAGGGATTGTTCCGCCGCGTCGGCGGTCGCGGCGACGTGCTCCATGCGGTTCTCGCGGTGCATGCGGCCGCTCGGCAGGTCGATGTCCCAGAGTTCGCTGCCGCTGCCGGTCAGCGCGAGCTTCAGGCGTTCCTCGCTGAGCTGGATGCGTTCCTGCACCTGTTCGCGCGCGCGCCGGCTCGCGCGCAGCCGCTGCGCGACGACGAACGCGCCGGCGCCGGCCAGCGCCGCATACAGCACGAACGCCCAGGGCGAGGCCCACGGCGCGGCCGCGACGACGACGGTCACGCCGCCTTCCTGCGCGATCCAGTCCTCGGCATCGCGGCGCACGCGCACGCGCAGCCGATAGTTGCCGGCGGAAAGGTCGGTATAGGTCGCGAACAGGCGGCGGTGGTCGGCTTCGATCCAGCGCGCGTCATGCGGGTCGAGCCGGTACGCGTAGCGCAGCGATTCCGCGCCGGCGAAATACGGCGACACGAATTCGAACGTGACATTGTCGTCGTCGTGGCGCAGCGCGACGTCGCCGCCGCGGACCAGGTTGCGCGCAAGCGGCGAATTCGCGTCGCGCCAGCGCAGCTCCGCCGGCACGTTGTTGAGCAGCAGGCTCGTGACGATCGGCGCCGCGGGCGGCGCGAGACTCACGCTGCGCGGATCGACGAGCGTCAGTCCGTCCAGACCGCCGAAGGCGATGCGTCCGTCGGGCAGCTGCGCCATCGAGCGCGCCCAGTAGCCGCGCGACAGCGCGCCGGCATGGCGCCCGAAATTGACGATGCGTCCGCTGTCGGGATCGATGCGGCTGATGCCGACGGTCGTGCTGACCCAGACCAGGCCGCGCTCGTCCTCGGCGATCTCGCCGATCGCATCGGCGGCCAGTCCTTGCCGCGTGCCGAATGGACGCACCGGAGAGGCCGGGTCGCGCGGATCCTCGAGCAGCGCGAGTCCGCCGCCCTGCATGCCGACCCAGAGCCTCCCGTTGCGGTCTTCGTGCAGCGCCGCGACCGAATCGTTGCCGAGTCCTTGCAGGGCGCCGTCGCGCGGACGCAGCGGCGTGGCGCGGCCGGTCTTGCGATCGAAGCGGCCGAGTCCGGCCGAGCGATAGGCCAGATAGAAATCGCCGCGCCGCGTTTCGAGCACGCCGTTGATCGTATCGCCGGCGATGCTCTGCGCGTCGGCCGGATCGTGCGCGTGATGCCGGAAGGTGTCGCAGCCGCCGCAGAGTTCATCCAGGCCGTGATCGAGCGTGCCGACCCACAGCGTGCCGGCGCGGTCTTCGCTGACGAACACGAGCGCGTCGGCGGCGAGACTGCCGGGATTGTGCGGATCGTGCCGATAGTGCTCGAAGCGCGTCGCGCCCGCGCGCAGCCGATTGAGTCCGCCGCCGACCGTCGCGACCCAGAGACTGCCGTCGCGGCCGCGCGTCAGCGACTGCACGAAATCGTGCGACAGCGAACCCGGATCGGCCGGATCGTGCACGTAGCGCCGCAGCACGCCGCGCTGCGGGTCCAGATGCACGAGGCCGCCGCCGTCGCTGAGGCCGATCCAGAGCGTACCGTCGGCGTCGGCGTGCACGCTGGGCACGGCCCGCGAAGGCAGCGCGCGCGGCTCGCCGGCGACGGCGTCGATCAGCGTGAACGCGCGCGTGCGCGGATCGTGGATGCTGAAGCCGTTGACCCAGGAACCGACGACGAGCAGTCCGCTGCGCTCGCGCAGGATGCCCCAGAGCCGGTTGCCCGCAATCGTGTAGTCGCGCGCCGCATCGTGGCGATAGATGCCGAAGCGCCGGCGCTTCGGGTCGTAGCGCGAAAGGCCGCGGTTCGAACTCGTGAACCACAGCGTGCCGTCGGGATCCGGCAGGATGCCGCGCACGGCGTCGTCCGGCAGACTCTCGCCCGGCGCCGCGCCCGGATCGTGGCGCAGGTGCTGCAGCAGGCGGCCGTCGGCCGACACCTGCACGACGCCGGCATCGAGCGTGCCGATCCAGACCGTCGCGTCGGAGGCTTCGGCCAGGGCGAAGATATCCAGGTGCGCGACTTCCGCCGGCAGCGGCAGCCGCGTGCGGCCGTGCGCGTCGAGGCGCAGCAGGCCGTCGTGCGTGCCGAGCCAGATGCTGCCGTCGCGCGACTGCAGCATCGCGCGCACCATGCGCAGCGCCGGCAATGCGCCGATCGGCACATCGCTGAAACGGCCGCTGCCGCGATCGAGCCACTGCAGGCGCCCGGCGACGCTCGCGACCCAGAGCCGCTGCGCGCGATCGAGCAGCAGCGCCGTGACGTGGTTGGCGGCGAGCGCGTCGCTGCGCGCCGGGTCGGCGCGAACGTTGTCGAAACGATCGAGTTCGGCGTCGTAACGGCCGAGCCCGCCGCCCTGCGTCGCGATCCACAGATCGCCGTCGGCGTCGGGCACGATGTCCCAGACGTGGTTCTGCGCGAGCGAATGCGGATCGGAACGATCGTGGCGATAGATGCGGAAGTTGTGGCCGTCGAAACGGTTGAGGCCGTCCTGCGTGCCGATCCAGATGAAACCGCTGCTGTCCTGCGCGATCGCGCGCGCGGTCGCCTGCGACAGTCCTTCCTCGGTGCTGAAGGTGCGGAAACGCACGTCCTCGATGCCGGGGACGTCGCTCGCCTGCGCCCCGCCGAACGTCCCCGCGACCAGCAACGCATACACGACCGGCCGGAACAATCCGGGCAGTCGCGACCGCCTGCATGCTCGCCCCCTGTCGCGCATGGCCCGAGGCTAGCTGCGCATACGCAGCCGCACAACCGCGCGTTTTCGCGAAGGCCGCACGGCCGTTCCGACAGAATGGCGGCCGCTTCCGCCAGCACGGGAAAAAACGCGCGGGAACCCCCTATGGACAGCCACCGGTTCAATTGCCGCAGCGCAACAGACCGGCGCATAATCGAGCGGTTCGGCGCCCCGGCGCCGACCCAGCCCGCCTCTATCCACGCTACGCGGAGAGTTGTATGTCCGATATCGTCATCGTCGGCGCCAAGCGCACGGCCATCGGTTCCTTCCTCGGTCAATTCAGCGGCGTTCCGACGCCGACCCTCGGCGCGACGGCGATCAAGGCCGCGCTGGAACACGGCGGCGTCGCCGCCGGCGACGTGGACGAAGTCATCATGGGCTGCGTGCTGCCCGCCAACCTCGGTCAGGCGCCCGCGCGCCAGGCCGCGCTCGGCGCCGGCCTGCCCGCATCGACCGGCTGCACGACGATCAACAAGGTCTGCGGCTCGGGCATGAAGGCGATCATGCAGGCGCACGACGCGATCAAGGCCGGATCCTCCGCGGTCGTCGTCGCCGGCGGCATGGAATCGATGACCAACGCGCCGCACATGATTCCGAACTCCCGCAGCGGCAACCGCTACGGCAACTTCGAAGCCGTCGACCACATGGCCTGGGACGGCCTGACCAACCCCTACGACGGCAAGGCCATGGGCGTGTTCGGCGAACAGTGCGCCGACAAGTACAACTTCACGCGCGAGGAACAGGACGCCTACGCGGCCGAAACCGTGAAGCGCGCGCTGGCCGCACAGAGCGGCGGCGCGTTCGCGAACGAGATCGTTCCGGTCAAGGTCTCGACCCGCAAGGGCGACGTGGAATATTCCACGGATGAACAACCGGCAAAATGCGACACCAGCAAGATCGCGTCGCTGAAGCCGGCGTTCCGCAAGGAAAACGGCACGATCACCGCGGCGAGTTCCTCGAGCATCTCCGACGGCGCCGCCGCGACGGTGCTGATGAGCGCCGACGAAGCCGCGCGCCGCGGCGTGAAGCCGCTGGCCCGCATCGCGGCCCATGCGACGCATTCGCAGGAACCGCAGTGGTTCACGACCGCGCCGGTCGGTGCGATCGAGAAAGTGCTGAAGAAGGCCGGCTGGAGCGTCGCGGACGTCGATCTGTTCGAAGTCAACGAAGCCTTCGCCGTCGTCGCGATGGCGCCGATGCGCGAACTCGGCATCGAGCACGCGAGGCTCAACGTCAACGGCGGTGCCTGCGCGCTCGGCCATCCGATCGGCGCCAGCGGCGCGCGCCTCGTCGTCACGCTGATCCACGCGCTGAAGAACCGCGGCCTCAAGCGCGGCGTCGCCTCGCTGTGCATCGGCGGCGGCGAAGCGACCGCGATCGCGATCGAACTGGTCTGATCCCGGATCTGATCCGGCACCGCGATGCGCGCCGGCCGGCGCGCATCGCTTTTTGCACCGACGCCGAAGAACGCCGCTTGCCTGGGTCCGGCAGCGGCTCAATACTGCCGCGACACCGAGACAAGGAAGAGCTTCGTATGACCGTCCATCGCATGCTTTGGAGTGCCGCCCTGTTCGCCGGCCTCGCCGCCTGCAGCCCGCAGGATTCGCAGACCGCGCAGCAGCGCGCGGACGCGGCCGCGAAGGCCGCCGCGCAGAAGATCGAAGAAGCCAAGAAGACCGCCGCCGACGCGACTGCGTCGACGAAGGAAGCGCTCAAGGATGCCGCCGGCGACGCGAAGCAGGCCGCCGACAAGGTCGGCGATCGCATCAGCACGCTCAGCAACGAAACCGGCCAGGCCGTGATCGAAGGCACCGAGAAGGCGGCCGAAACCGGCAAGGCCGTCGGCCGCGAACTTGTCGAAGGCGCCAAGGAAGTCGGTCACGAGGTCAAGGACGGCGCCGTCGCCGTCGGCCGCGAAATCAAGGAAGCCGCGATCGAGACCAAGGAAGCGGCGAAGGACGCCACGAAGAAGGACTGATCGCGCCGCGCCCGATCGCAGAAACCGGCCGCAGATGCGGCCGGTTTTGCGTTCGGGCACCGCGACCGGACATTGACGTATTCGGAGCAGTCATGATTGTCGGCATCGATCTCGGCACCACGCATTCGCTGATCGGCCTGTGGACCGCCGACGGCGCACAGCTCGTGCCCAATGCGCTCGGCGAGGTGCTGACGCCATCCGTGGTCGGTGTCGACGATGGCGGCCGCGTGCTCGTGGGTCGCGCCGCGCTCGAACAGCTGCCGCTCGCGCCCGACCGCACGGTCGCCGCGTTCAAGCGCTACATGGGCAGCGCGCGCGAAACGCGGCTCGGCGACCGGCGCCTGCGTCCCGAAGAACTGTCCGCGCTCGTGCTGCAGTCGCTGCTCGCCGACGTCAAGGTGCACACCGGCATCGACGCGACCGAGGCGATCGTCAGCGTGCCGGCCTATTTCAGCGACGCGCAGCGCAAGGCCACGCGCAACGCCGCCGAAATCGCCGGCCTGCGCGTCGAGCGGCTCGTCAACGAACCGACCGCCGCGGCGCTGGCCTACGGCCTGCAGGAGCAGCAGGGCGAATCGAAGTTTCTCGTGCTCGACCTCGGCGGCGGCACGTTCGATGTATCGATCCTCGAATCGTTCGACGGCGTGATGGAAGTCCATGCGAGCGCCGGCGACAACTTCCTCGGCGGCGAGGATTTCGTCGACGTGCTCGTCGAGACCGCGCTGCGCGATCTGCAGATCGCGCCGACCGCGCTGAGCCCACGCGCACGCGCCGCGCTGCGTGCGCGGCTCGAACGCGTCAAATGTCAGCTCAGCCAGAACGCCGAGGTGCGCGCAAGCCTGCCGTTCGACGAGGCGCCGCGCGAGTGGACCGTCAGCGAAAGCCGCTTCGAGACCGCCTGCGCGACGCTGCTCGGCCGGCTCCGCGCACCGATCGAGCGGGCGATGCGCGATTCGGGCACGCGTCCGCACGATCTCGACCAGATCGTGCTCGTCGGCGGCGCGTCGCGCATGCCGATGGTCAGCCGCCTCGTCGCGCGCCTGTTCGGCCGCCTGCCGCTGCGGCACATCCATCCCGACCAGACCGTCGCGCTCGGCGCCTGTGCGCTGGCCGGCATGAAGGCCCGCGATGTCGCGTTCCGCGAAATCGTGATGACCGACGTCTGCCCGTACACGCTCGGCGTCGAAGTGCAGCACACCGACGAGCACCAGCGCGTCCACCAGGGCATGTTCTCGCCGCTGATCGAGCGCAACACCGTGATTCCGGCCAGTCGCGTCGCAACGTATTCGCCGGTGCGCGACTTCCAGGAAGTGCTGGAGCTGCGCGTGTTCCAGGGCGAGTCGCCCGAAGTCGCGCACAACGTATTCCTCGGCAAGCTCGAACTGCCGCTGCCGCACAAGCGTCGCGAGGACAATCCGATCCAGGTGCGTTTCACGTATGACGTGAACGGTCTGCTCGAAGTCCAGGCTCACGTGGTCGCGACCGGTACCGAGAAGCAGCTCGTCATCGAGCAGAATCCGGGCCTGCTCACGCCGCAGCAGATCCGCGAACGCCTCGCCGCGCTCGCGACGCTCAAGGTGCATCCGCGCGACCAGCAGGCCAATCTCGCGCTGCTCGCGCGCGCGGCACGTCTGTACGAGGAACACACCGGCGATGCGCGCCGCGAAATCGGCGCGCGGCTGCTCGCGTTCAAGGCCGCGCTCGAAACGCAGGAACCGCGGCAGATCGAGCCGGCACGACGTCATCTCGGCGAACTGCTCGACTACCTCGACGGCGAGGCGACGCCTTTGCCGCCATGAACCTGCCGTGGCCGTGGCAATGCCTGCAGCTCGATCAGACGGCGACACCGACGGCGGTGCGCCGCCGCTATGCGGAACTGCTCAAGCTCAATCGCCCCGAGGACAATCCCGACGGCTTTCAGCAGCTGCGCCGCGCGTACGAGATCTGTCTGGCGTTCGCGCGCGAGCGCGAAGCGCAGACCGACGCGCGCGCCGACAACGAAGTCGTCGCGGCGGCGCAGTGCCCGGAAACGGCGGCAGCGCCGGATGTCGCGCCTGCGGTGTCCGAGGCAACAGAATCGGGTACCGCGACGGCTCCACCGGTGCGCGTCCCTGCGCAGACGCCCGCCGGACACGATGCGACGCCGGTCGACTTCGCACTGCCGGCGCTGCGTCCGCCCGAGGTCGTCGTCGACGAACTGCTCGCGGTCGATGCGGACACGCCGCACGACAGCGATGCGTTTGCACGATGGTTCGCACAGTGCCCGGAGTTCGCGAGCTTCATCAGCCGCAACGTGGTCGAGCTGGCGCTGCTGCATCGGATCACGACGGGCGCGCGCCCGACGCTGCGCGCGCTGCAGGTGCTCGGCGGCGCGTTCGGCTGGCGTCAGCTCGGCTCTGAACGGCATCTGCTGCAGATCGGCGTTCCGCGCGAACACCTGCGCGCCGTGGATACGGCACTGTTCCATGCCGGCGCCGAAGCGCAGTTCGACTGGCATCTCGCGACGAAGCAGCAGTTGATTCCCAAGGGCGATGACACGATCGGTGTCGAGCAGGAGATCCGGCTGCTGTGCCAGTTGCGCGAACAGCGCGATCGGTTGCCGCGCTTCCGCGCGCTGCTGTCGGGACAGCGCCTCGTGCGCGTCAATCGCCTGCTCAACGGCTGGTCGCAACACTATGGCGACGCCGCGACGCAGCACCTGTTCGGCGCGGCGAATGTCGCGTACTGGCGCAGTGCGCATCCCGGCGCGCCGCCGAATCTGCGACAGTCGTTCGCCGGCGCGCTGCGGGCGGCGATCCTTGGAGGTGTCGTGTGGCTCGGCGTCGCGCTGTTCGGCGCGCTGGCCCTGTGGCAATCGCCCAACGGCGATTCGTCGGGTTTCGCCGGCCTGATGCTCACGCTGCTCGTGATCGCCGTGCCGGTCATCGTCGTGATCAACGGCTGGCGCCTCGCGCTGCACGGACTCGCGCGACTGATCGCGATCACGGATGCTGCGCACGAGCGCTGGCGCGAGCGCGTCACCGTCTGGTTCGCACCGGCCCGCGCGCTGCCGATCGGTATCGCGGCAGGCATGCTGCTCGCGATCGTCGCCGATCGCGTCGGCGGAGCGGCCGCGCCTGCCGGTCTCGGACTCGTCAGCGCCGCCGCGTTCGGCTGGCGCAGCCTCGCGCCTGCCGCAATGTACGCCGCGGTCGGCTGGGTCATGGGACTGGCTTTCACCGGCGCCTCGCCGACGGAGATGCCGTGGCTGATCGCCGCGGCACTGCCCGTGCCTGCGCTCTGGTTCGCCGACTGGCTCGCACGCCGCCGTCTGCCGCACGAGCGCGCGAGCCTGCGCTGGCGTCGCATCGTCGGCTATTCGTTCGTCTACGGCCTGCTGGCGATCGTGTTCAGCGTTGTCGGCGCGGCGATTCTCGACGACGCGCTTCGATAGCCCGACGGAAATGCGGCGAGGAATTTCCCAAGCGCCGACACCCTGTGCTTTCATTCCGCCCTTGCCTCAGCCCGGTGTGCTCATGACCCAGATCGAATCGAAGATCGACCCCCGCAGCCCCGAATTCCAGGCCAACGCCGCGCAGCTCCGCGCCGCGGTCGACGATCTTCAGGCGCAGATGGCGAAGGTCGCGCTCGGCGGCGGCGACAAGGCACGCACGAAGCACACCGAGCGCGGCAAACTGCTGCCGCGCGAGCGCATCCGCGCGCTGCTCGATCCGGGCTCGCCGTTCCTCGAACTCTCGCCGCTGGCCGCGCACGGCATGTACGACGACGCCGCACCCTGCGCCGGCGTGATCACCGGCATCGGCCGCGTGCACGGGCAGGAAGTCGTCGTCGTCGCGAACGACGCGACCGTCAAGGGCGGCACGTATTTCCCGATGACGGTCAAGAAACATCTGCGTGCGCAGGAAGTCGCGCTCGAGAATCGCCTGCCGTGCATCTATCTCGTGGATTCCGGCGGCGCGTTCCTGCCGCTGCAGGACGAGGTGTTTCCGGACAAAGAGCACTTCGGCCGCATTTTCTACAATCAGGCACGCCTGAGCGGACTGGGCCTCGCGCAGATCGCCGTCGTCATGGGTTCGTGCACGGCCGGCGGCGCCTACGTGCCGGCGATGTGCGACGAGACCATCATCGTCAAGGAACAGGGCACGATCTTTCTCGGCGGCCCGCCGCTCGTCAAAGCGGCGACCGGCGAAGTCGTCGATGCCGAATCGCTGGGCGGCGCCGACGTGCACACGTCGATCTCCGGCGTCGCCGACCACTTCGCCGAGAACGACGCCCACGCGCTCGCGATCGCGCGCGATGTCGTCAGGCACCTGAACCGGCGCAAGCAGCTGCCGGTCGCCGTCGCGACGCCGAGCGAGCCCGCCTACGCGGCCGAGGAAATCTACGGCGTCGTGCCGGCCGACACGCGCCGGCCGTTCGACATCCGCGAGATCATCGCGCGCATCGTCGACGGATCGGAATTCCAGGAGTTCAAGGCGCGCTACGGCAAGACGCTGGTCTGCGGCTTCGCGCACATCCACGGCTATCCGGTCGGCATCGTCGCGAACAACGGCATCCTGTTCGCCGAGTCGGCGCTGAAGGGCGCGCACTTCATCGAGCTGTGCAACCAGCGCAACGTTCCGCTGGTGTTCCTGCAGAACATCACGGGCTTCATGGTCGGCCGCAAATACGAAAACGCCGGCATCGCGAAGGACGGCGCGAAGATGGTCACCGCGGTGGCCTGTTCGCACGTACCGAAATTCACCGTGATCATCGGCGGCAGTTTCGGCGCCGGCAACTACGCGATGTGCGGCCGCGGCTACCAGCCGCGCTTTCTCTGGATGTGGCCGAATGCGCGCATCAGCGTCATGGGCGGCGAGCAGGCCGCGTCGGTGCTCGCTACGGTGCGCCGCGACGGCCTCGAAGCCGGCGGCCAGAGCTGGAGCACCGAAGAGGAAGACGCGTTCAAGGCACCGATCCGCTCGCAGTACGAACGCCAGGGCCATCCCTACTACGCGAGCGCCCGGCTCTGGGACGACGGCGTCATCGACCCGGCCGATACGCGGCGCGTCCTCGGTCTCGCGATCTCGGCCAGCCTCAACGCGCCGATCGAGCCGCAGCGCTACGGCGTGTTCCGCATGTAGTCCGCACCGGGCTTCCGACGGACGCATCGGAAGCCCGCGGGAACGGACAGTGCGTGAAATCCGCGTGCGGCGCTGCGTTTGAACCGGACCGCAGCGTAGCGGATCCTGCGCATGGCGCCATTCGTCCACTACCGCTAACCCACTGCCGGCACGACAAAAACGTCACTTTGTGACCGCCATGGGACGTCGGGCGAAAGCGCAAATGGGCGCCCATACCGCAGAGCGGGTCAACCGCTACCGTTCAGCGGCGTTTCACATTTCCTGTGCAGGCCATCACGACGCACCCGTATGCGTGTGCGTAATTTCCGCTCGCCAGTATCGGGGAAAACCACCATGCCTCTGACCAGCCGCTGCGGCGCACTGCTCCTGTGCGCCGCCCTCGTCGCACCTGCCGCACAGGCGCGCACCTTCTTCAAATCGGGCTTCGAACCGGCGACCGACATTCCGGCCACCGACGGCGAAGCCGCCCGCTTCCTGACCCAGGCCACATTCGGTCCGACGACCGCGGACATCGCCAAGGTCCGCCAGATCGGCTATTCGGCCTGGATCGACCAGCAGATGAATTCCGTCGCGATGACCGCGGCGCGGCCGCACATGGAAGCGGTCGCCGCCGCGATGACCGCCGGTGGCACCGAGTCGATCGGGCAGAACCAGCGTCTGAGCCGCTGGTTCCACACCGCGATGACCGGCCAGGATCAATTGCGCCAGCGCACCGCCTGGGCGCTGTCGCAGATCTTCGTGATCTCCGACACCAACGGCAGCATCAGCGGCGAACCCGTGCAGATGAGCGAGTACTGGGATCTGCTCGCGCGCAACGCGTTCGGCTACTACCGCACGCTGCTCGACGAGGTGACCTACAACCCGTCGATGGGCAAGTTCCTGAGTCACTTCCGCAACCGCAAGGCGGCGACCGGCCGCGAGCCCGACGAGAACTACGCGCGCGAAGTCATGCAGCTGTTCTCGATCGGCGTCGTCGAACGCAACATCGACTACTCGCCGCTGCTGCAGAACGGCCAACCGATTCCGACCTACGACCAGAACGTCATCAGCCAGTACGCGAAGGTGTTCACGGGCTTCGCCTACAACAACGCCGGCACGAACCTTTTCGGCGGCACCAATAACTATCTGCCGATGTCCTGCGTCGCGACCGAGCACGACACCACGTCGAAAGTGCTCGTCGGCGGCACGACGCTGCCGGCCGGCCAGAGCTGCGCGGTCGACGTGCGCGACGGACTCAACCTGCTCGCCTCGCATCCCAATGTCGCACCGTTCATGGCGCGCCAGCTGATCCAGCGCTTCACGACCAGCAATCCGTCGACGGCCTACATCACGCGCGTCGCGCAGAAATTCAACAACAACGGCGACAACGAGCGCGGCGATCTCGCCGCGGTCATCAAGCAGATCCTGCTCGATCCGGAAGCCCGCGCGGCCAATCCGCCGGCCAACTTCGGCAAGGTCCGCGAACCGCTGCTGCGCCTGACCGCCGTCATGCGCGCCTGGGATTTCCAGCTGCCGGCCGCGACGCAGTATGGCGAAATCCGCATGGGCATGACCAATCCGACCGGCAGCTACGCGCAGCGGCCGCTCGGCGCGCCGACCGTGTTCAATTTTTACGAGCCCGACTACGAGCATCCCGGCGGTCCGCTCGACGACGCGAACCTGGTGTCGCCGGAAATGCAGATCATCAACGAAGGCTCGACCTACACGATCTCCAACAGCCTCGCCGACTACACCTTCCGCTACTACGTCGGCATGACGAATCCGCCGACCGACCGGCCGCTGATCAACGTCAGCGCGCTGGCCAACCTGGCGACGCCGACGCTGATGGTCGACGAAGTGAACCGGCGCATGTTCTACGGCCAGATGTCGAGCAACACGCGTACGACGCTGATCAACATGCTGAGCTTCATGAACGGCGCGTCGGCGAGCGAAAAGGCGCGCTCGCTGCTGCAGATCGCCGCGATGTCCCCCGAATTCGCCACGCAACGCTGAGGACTGCCGCGATGAACTCCAAAGAACAAGCCCGTCGCCGCTTCCTGCGCAATCTCGGCACGACACTCTGCGCCGGCGGCGCCTCGGCACTGGTACCGCAGCTCGGTCTCGTCGGCTCCGCGCTCGCCGCGCAGAAAGGCAGCGTCGCGGGCTACCGCGCGCTGGTCTGCGTCTATCTCTCGGGCGGCAACGATTCCTGGAACATGCTGCTGCCGTACGACACGGCGCGTCACGGCGTCTATGCGACCGCCCGCGGCGGCGTCTACAACGCGAACACGAATGCCGGCGGCCTCGCGATCGACCGCGCCGCGCTGACCAGCCAGTTCCAGATCACCGACAGCGCGACCGGCGGGCTCTACGCGGTCAATCCGGGCAACGGCAACTATCCGACCGGCATGGCCGATCTCGCGACGATCTATCGCGCGAACAAGCTCGCCTTCATCGCCAACGTCGGCACGCTGGTGCGTCCGATCACGAAGACCGAGTACAACAGCTCGCCGTCGCTGCGTCCGCCGCAGCTGTACTCGCACAACGACCAGGAAAACCTGTGGCATCTCGCGCGCACGACCGCGACGAACACGGGCTGGGGCGGCCTCGTCGCCGATCGCGTGCGCGCGGACAATCTCAACCAGTCGCTGTCGCCGTGCATCTCGCTGGCCGGCGCGAACCGCTTCGAAGTCGGCAACGACACGTTCCCGTACCAGATGTCCTCGAGCGGCCTCACCGGGCTCTCGAACATCTACAACTCGGCCAACAGCACCGGCGGCACCTACGGTTCCCAGCGCGCCGGCGCGCTCGACCTGCTGCTCGCCGACACGGCCAACCCCTCGCCGTTCGCGAAGGACTACGCCCGCACGTTCAAACGCGGCCGCGATCTCTACGATCTCGTCAATTCCTCGCTGACCGCGACCGACGGCTCGGGCAACGTGACGACGGTATTTCCGAGCGGCAACTCGCTCGCCGACCAGCTCAAGATGGTCGCGCGCATGATCAAGATCTCGCGCGAGTCGAGCGGCCAGATCCAGCACAAGCGCCAGGTCTTCTTCGTACGCACGGGCGGCTTCGATCTGCACGACGGGCTCATGTCGACGAACAACAGCGGCCACGGCGCACTGCTCAACCGGATGTCGCAGGCACTCGGTGCGTTCTGGACTGCGCTCGGCGAGATCGGCGCGCAGAACGAAGTGACGACGTTCTCGATGAGCGAATTCGCGCGCACGCTGAGTTCCAACGGCAACGGTTCGGACCACGCCTGGGGCGGCGTGCAGTTCGTCATGGGCGGCATGGTCAACGGCGGCCGCCTCTACGGCACCTTCCCCGACCAGGCGCTCAACAACGCGATCAGTTTCTCGCGCGGCCAGACGATTCCGTCGACCAGCGTCGATCAGATGGCCGCGACGCTCGCGCGCTGGATGGGCGTGACTGGCACGAACGACCTCGCCACGATCTTCCCGAACCTGATCAACTTCCCGACGTCGAATCTGGGGTTCATGGCGTAACAGCAGGAAAGCGTGGGGAGGAGTGAGAAACGGGTGCGGCGCACTGCCTCCTCGCTTCTCGCGCCTCCCCACTCTTTTTTCTCTTCCGGCTGCCCGCAACCACCGACGCGTATGCGCGGCGGCGTGAGAAGCGAGCCGGTTCGACCCGTTTCTCACGCCTCTGTACTCGTCCCTGCCTTCAGAATCGCGCCTTGAACTCCACGCCCCAGGTGCGCGGCTCGTTGAGGAAGCCGGTCAGGTTGTTGAAGTCCAGTCCGCCGACGATGACCTTGCGGTCGGTGATGTTGCGGCCGAACAGCGCGACTTCGTAGTCGCCATAGTTCCAGTCGTAGCCGGCGCGCAGGCCGCCTTCGAACAGCGGCTTGCCGGTGAACTCGACCGACTCATAGAGGAAAAAGTTCACTTTGCTGCGATAGGCCCAGTCGGTGTAGACGAAGAATTCACCGTTGCCCATCGGAATGCCGTAGCGCGCGGTCAGGTTGTAGACGTGTTTCGGCGCCTGCGGCAGCGGGTTGCCGTCGATGCGCACGGTGCCGGCGACGCTGCCGGCTGGATCGAGCACGGTGCATGGCGCGCCGCACTTGAACACCGTCAGGTTCGGATCACGGATCTTGGTCGGGTTCCAGCTTGCGCCGAAGGTCACGAGGAAGTTCTCGGCGAGCAGCGCTTCGAGATCGAGTTCGGCACCGTGGCCTTCGGCCTTGTCGGCGTTGACCAGGCGCGCGATGTTCGCGTTGCCGCCGACCGCGGTCAGCTGCGGATCGTCGATCGTGTAGCGGTACAGCGCGAAGCCCAGGCGCAGGCGGTTGTCCCAGAGCTGCGTCTTGAGCCCGGCTTCCCACGACAGCACGGTTTCCGAATTCGCGATGGTCACGAGTTCGTCGCTCGGCAGGGTCGCGTCGGCGAACATCAGGCGGCCCTGCACGCTCGGCGCGCGGAAGCCCTTGGCGACGCGCGCATAGAGATTGACCTGATCGTTGGCCTGATACACCGCGCTCAGGTCCCAGCTCACGTCCGAATCGCTCGGATCGACGCGGATCGGCGCGATCGGCGGGCCGAATGGGCCGGTGACGCGCTCGGCGACGAACTCCTTGCGGTCGTCGCTGTAGCGCAGGCCGCCGCGGAGCTTCAGGCGCTCGGTCACGTCGAGGTCGCCCGAGGCGAACACGGCCCAGGCCTCGTTGTCCTGCTCCTGCGTCGCATAGCCGTTCTGCGGCTGGCCCGGCGCGAAAGTGTCGTAGCTGAAGGTGTCGACCGAAATCGACTCGTCGAAGCCGAACACGCCGGCCTGCCAGTCGAAGCGGCCCCATTCGTTGGATTCGATGCGGAATTCCTGCGACAGCTGGCGATGATGCGGCAGGCCGTCGGCGGATTCGGCCGGAAACGGAATCAGCCCCGGACCGTAGTTGCCCTCGCCGAGAAACACCGCGCCGAAGCCGCCGTCGATGTCGCCGCGGCTGAATGCGTCGACACTTTCGTAGCCCGTGATCGAATGCAGCGTCGTGCTGCCGAGATCCCAGCGCAGGCGCATGTTCGCGCCGATCTGGTCGAGGTTCTGCTCGTTGCGGCCGTCGATGGCGACGAATTCGCGCCGGAAACCCGGCACGAAGTCATTGCTGCCCTGGCGGATGATGTTCGCGCGGAACAGCCGCGCGGTACCGTCGAGCTTGCGCGCATGCACGTTGAACAGCGCCTCGAAGCCGTCGTCGGGCGCGAGCAGGTACTGCAGGCGGGCCGCGCTCTCGCGGTAGCCTTCGAGATCCTCGCCGGGGCCGTTGCGCGTGTTGTCGACATAGTCCTCGCGGCGCTGATGCAGCACGGACAGGCGCAGCGCACCGCTCTCGCCGACGCCGCCGGTCACGGCACCGGAAAGATTCGAGGTACCGAAGCGGCCGTAGCTCAGGCTGCCGTAGCCGCCGAACTCGCGCTCGGGCCGGGCCGACTCGAACTTGATGACGCCGGCCGGCGAGTTGCGTCCGAACAGCGTGCCCTGCGGGCCGCGCGCCATTTCGACCTGATCGAGGTCGAACAGCGGAAAGCCCTTGAGGATCGGGTTTTCCTGCACGACGCCGTCGTAGACCAGCGACACCGGCTGCGAGGCGTTGAGGTCGAAATCGGTGTTGCCGAGGCCGCGGATGTAGAAGCGCGGGAACGCGCGGCCGAACGAGGATTCGATGTTGAGGCTCGGCAGACGGCCGGCAAGGAAGCGGATGTCGTCACCGCCCGAAGCGAGAATCTCGAGCTTGTCGGCCTCCACGGCCGTGATCGCCATCGGCACGTCCTGGATGTTCTCGACGCGGCGCTGCGCGGTCACGGTCACCGTTTCCAGCGCCGGCGCGTCGTCGGCATCCCGGCTTTCCTTCGGCGGCTCGGCGGTCTCCGCGTTCGCGGCACCCGACAGGGCGGCAAGCAATGCGGCGGCGAGGCCGCCCAGGCGCAGGCCGCGGCGGGCGCGGCGATTCGACGTCGTCATGTGGCGAACCCTCTTGGCTGAAACGACACGGTACGAACGCTGCCGTCCCCGGCGTGTCGTGCGACACGCAACAGCGTCGCCGCACTGTGCCCAAAATCACCGCGGCTGGCCAGCCGGCCCGCGCGGCCGCCGGACACCGGGATGCTTGCGCTTCAACGACTTGCCATGCGTCGGTGCGGCGGCTAGAATCCGCGACCCCGTGCGCCAATCCGGCGTGGGGACCTTGCCTCACCGCGCCGCGGGAGGCTGCGCAGCGGCATCCGCCCTGCGTCATCCACAAGGAGTTTCCATGCGTCACTACGAAATCGTGTTCCTGGTCCATCCGGACCAGAGCGAACAGGTGCCCGCCATGATCGAGCGTTACAAGACGCTGATCGAAGGCGACAAGGGCGCCATCCACCGTCTGGAAGACTGGGGCCGCCGCCAGCTCGCGTTCCCGATCCAGAACCTGGCCAAAGCCCACTACGTCCTGATGAACATCGAGTGCAGCCAGAACGTGCTGAACGAACTCGAGTCGGGCTTCCGTTTCAACGATGCCGTGCTGCGCCACCTGATCCTGGTGCGCGACGCCGCCGTGACGGAACAGTCCTTCATCATGAAGACCAAGGACGAGAAGAGCGGCGATCGCCGTCGTCGCGACGACGATGAAGGCGGTTTCGGCGGCAATGCCGATTCCAACGACGCCGAAGCGGCCTAAGTCCAGGAGCCCACCATGTCCAAGTTTTTCCGTCGCAAGAAGTTCTGCCGCTTCACCGCCGAAGGCACGGTCGAGATCGACTACAAGGATCTGAACACGCTGCGCCAGTACATCGGCGAGACCGGCAAGATCGTCCCGAGCCGCATCACCGGCACCAAGGCCAAGTACCAGCGCCAGCTCGGCGACGCGATCCAGCGCGCCCGTTTCCTGGCCCTGCTGCCGTATTGCGACAACCACTAAGGCTCAGCCTTTGCTCTCAGCCCCGGCTCGTCCGGGGCTGAGGTTTTTCAGTCCCGCGACGTTTAGCGACATCGCGATTCGGACAGCCACCGCTGCATCGGCTCCGCCGGTGCTAACGAATCGGAGAAATTCATGGATCTCATCCTGCTGCAGAAAGTGAAGAACCTCGGCGTGCTCGGCGACAAGGTCAAGGTGAAGCCGGGTTACGGCCGCAACTACCTCGTTCCGCAGGGCAAGGCCGTGCCGGCCACCGCCGACAACCTCGCCCAGTTCGAACAGCGTCGTGCGGAATTCGAAGCCAAGGCCAACCAGGTCCTGTCGGGCGCCGAAGCGCGCAAGGCCGCTCTCGAAGGCGCCAGCGTCACGATCAGCGCGAACGCGAGCCCGGAAGGCAAGCTGTTCGGCTCGGTCGGTCCGCGCGACATCGCCGAAGCGTTCACCGCCGCCGGCAAGCCGCTGGAAAAGTCGGAAGTCGTCATGGGCGAAGGCCCGCTGCGTCACGTCGGCGAATTCGAGGTGCACGTGCACCTGCACGCCGACGTGCACACGACGGTCAAGGTCGTCGTCACGGCCGGCTGATCGCCCCGCTGCATCGTTTCACGACGGGCGCCCTCGCGGCGCCCGTTTCTTTTTGTGCGGGCGCCGCCGTATGCGCGGCGCAATCGCACAGCCTATACCGCTGTTATCAACAGCTTGTTGTCTAGCAATTTGAGACGGTGCTTTGATAATCGAGCGCCGTGCCGTTCTCGTCCGAGACTTCCATGGCCGCCTCTCCCGATCGCAAGACCGTCCAACGCATCGACTCCCTGCGCGTGCCGCCGCATTCGGTCGACGCCGAACAGGCCGTGCTCGGCGGCCTGATGCTGTCGCCGGAGGCCTGGGACAAGGTCGCCGATCGTCTGAACGAGGACGATTTCTACCGCAAGGACCATCGCGTCATCTTCCGCGCTATCACGGAACTGTCGAACAAGGGCATGCCCTGCGACGCGGTCACGCTCGGCGAATGGTTCGAATCGCAGGGTCTCGCCGATCTCGTCGGCGGCACCGCCTACATCCTGCAGCTCGCGAACACCACGCCGAGCGCGGCGAACATCATTGCCTACTGCGACATCGTGCGCGAGAAGTCGGTGCTGCGTCAGCTCATCGACGCCGGCACCGAGATCGTCAGCGATGGTTTCGCGCCGGAAGGCCGCAGCACGCAGGAAATCCTCGAGGGCGCCGAGCAGCGCGTATTCCGCATCGCCGAAGCCGGTGCGCGCGGCCGCCAGGGTTTCGTGCCGATGCGCACCGCGGTCAAGGACGCGTTCGCGATCCTGCATCACCGCTTCGAGAATCGCGGCACCGTCACGGGCATGCCGACCGGCTTCACCGATCTGGACGAGATGACCGCCGGCCTGCAGCCGTCGGATCTGATCATCGTCGCGGCGCGCCCCGCGATGGGCAAGACCGCGTTCTCGCTGAACATGGCCGAATACGCCGCGATGAAGACCAAGCGCGCGGTCGCCGTGTTCTCGATGGAAATGTCGGCCTCGCAGCTCGCGTTCCGATTGATCTCCTCGGTCGGCCGCATCAACCAGCAGCACCTGCGCAACGGCGACATCCAGGAAGAGGAATGGCCGCGCGTCACGAGCGCGATCACGCTGCTGTCCGAAGCCAAGATCTTCATCGACGACACGCCGGCGCTGTCGCCCGGCGAACTGCGCGCGCGCTGCCGCCGCCTCAAGCGCGAACACGACCTCGGCCTCATCGTGATCGACTACCTGCAGCTCATGCAGGTGCCCGGGAACAAGGAGAATCGCGCCACGGAAATTTCAGAAATCTCGCGCAGCCTCAAGGCGCTCGCGAAGGAACTGAATGTGCCCGTGATCGCGCTGTCGCAGCTCAACCGCTCGCTGGAACAACGCCAGGACAAGCGCCCCGTCATGGCCGACCTGCGCGAATCCGGCGCTATCGAGCAGGACGCCGACGTGATCATGTTCATTTACCGCGACGATTACTACAACCAGGATTCGCCCGACAAAGGTCTCGCCGAGATCATCATCGGCAAGCAGCGTTCGGGTCCGACCGGCAGCGTGAAGCTCACGTTCCTCGGGCAGTACACGAAGTTCGAGAACTACGCGTCGGACAACTATCTCGGGTCCTACGAGTGAAGCGAGAAAAGAGTGGAGAGGAGTGAGAAACGAGTGAGAGCAGGATGCGCTGAATTCGCTTGTTCTGCTTCTCCACCGGTTTCCGGAGTCGCTTCACGGCTGCCCCTCTCTTTTCCCACTCTTCTGCACTCTCCCCTGCTTTCATGAGCCGCACCGCCGTCGCCGCCATCCACCTCGATGCCCTGCGCGCGAATCTCGCACGCATCCGCAGCCTGAGCGCGGGCGCAAAGGTCATGGCAGTGGTCAAGGCCGACGGCTACGGTCACGGGCTCGAGCGCGTCGCGCGGGCGTTCGCCGAAGCGGATGCGTTCGGCGTCGCCGCGATTGCCGACGGCCAGCGCCTGCGTGCCGCGGGTCATCGCCAGCGCATCGTCGTGTTGTCGGGGCCGGACGAAGCGGCCGACCTCGCTGAACTGCGCCGCCTGCGCCTCGATGCCGTGATCCATCATGAATCGCAGCTCGCCTGGCTCGAGGCCGATCGCGACGCACGGCCGCTGCGCGTCTGGCTGAAGATCGACACCGGCATGCACCGGCTCGGCTTCGCGCCGGAACGCGCGCGCGGCGTGCTCGAACGCCTGCATGTCATGCCGTCGATCGAGCGCGACATCGTGCTGATGACGCACTTCGCCGCGTCCGACGAATTCGACAACACGACGACGGCCTCGCAGATTGCACAATTCCAGTCGGCAACAGAAGGCCTGCCCGGCGAGCGCTGCCTGTCGAACTCGGCCGGCGTGCTCGGCTGGCCTGCGGCGCGCGGCGACTGGGTGCGCGCCGGCGGCCTGCTCTACGGACTCTCGGTCGTCGCCGGAAAGTCCGGCGAGGACTTCGGCTTCGCGCCGGCCATGAGCCTGTCGACGCGGCTGATCGCGATCAACCGGCTGCAGCGCGGCGAGCGCGTCGGCTACGCCGGCACGTATGAATGCCCGGAGGACATGGACGTCGGCGTCATCGCGATCGGCTACGGCGACGGCTATCCGCGCAGCGCCGCGGTCGGCACGCCCGTTCTCGTCGGGACCCAAAGCGCTGCCATCGTGGGTCGCGTGTCGATGGACCTCGTCACGATCGACCTGCGCGGCGCGACCTCGGCGCGCGTCGGCGACCGCGTGCTGCTCTGGGGCAGAGGCCTGCCGGTCGAACACGTCGCCGAACGCGCCGGCACGATCGCCTACGATCTGACCTGCGGTATGACCAAGCGCGTTTTGTTCGTCGAAGACTGACACGGAGACGTCGATGGCCAAGGCAAAAACGGCCTATGTCTGCAACGAGTGCGGCAGCGAGCACACGAAGTGGCAGGGCCAGTGCACCGACTGCGGCGCCTGGAATTCGCTGTCCGAAATCGTCGTGACGCCGGCCAAGGCAGCTGCCGCACCGCGGCGCGGCGGCTATGCGGGCGATACGGCCGCGCCGCGCGTGCTCTCGCTCGTCGACGTCGCGCAGAACATCGAGGAACGCACCTCGATCGGCATCGGCGAACTCGACCGCGTGCTCGGCGGCGGGCTCGTGGAGGGTTCGGTCGTGCTGATCGGCGGCGATCCGGGCATCGGCAAATCCACGCTGCTGCTGCAAATGCTCGGTGCGCTCGGCGAGCGGCTCAGCGGCCTGTACGTCACCGGCGAAGAATCGCTGGCCCAGGTCGCCGCGCGCGCGCAGCGCCTGGGCCTGCCGCTCGCGCCGCTGCGCGCGCTCGCGGAGACCTGCGTCGAACGCATCATCGAACACGCGGCCGCGCAGAAGCCTCGCGTGCTCATCGTCGACTCGATCCAGACGATATGGACCGAAGTGCTGACCGCCGCGCCGGGTTCGGTCAGCCAGGTGCGCGAATCGGCGGCGAAGCTCACGCGCTTCGCCAAGGAGACCGGCATCAGCGTGTTCCTCGTCGGACACGTGACGAAGGAAGGCGGCATCGCCGGCCCGCGCGTGCTCGAACACATGGTCGACGCGGTGCTGTATTTCGAAGGCGAATCGGGCAGCCGCTTCCGCGTGCTGCGCGCGTTCAAGAACCGCTTCGGCGCGGTCAACGAACTCGGCGTGTTCGCAATGTCGGAAAAAGGCCTGCGCGAAGTGCCGAATCCGTCGGCGATCTTTCTGTCCGCGCATGCGGGCCCGACGCCCGGCAGCGCCGTCATGGTCACGCGGGAAGGCACGCGGCCGCTGCTCGTCGAGGTGCAGGCGCTCGTCGACCAGTCGCCGCTCGCGAACCCGCGACGCGTCGCGCTGGGCCTCGAACAGAACCGGCTCGCGATGCTGCTGGCCGTGCTGCACCGCCACGGCGGCGCGGCGGTCTACGACCAGGACGTGTTCGTGAACGTGGTCGGCGGCATCCGCGTACAGGAGACCGCAGCCGACCTGCCGATCCTGTTCGCGATCCTGTCGAGCTTCCGCGACCGCGCCCTGCCCGACAAGCTCGTCGCCTTCGGCGAAGTGGGCCTGTCCGGCGAGATCCGCCCCGTCCCCAACGGCGAGGAACGCCTCAAGGAAGCCGCGACCCACGGCTTCCTCAAGGCCGTCGTGCCGAAGGCGAACGCGCCGAAAAAATCCCGTATCGGCGAAATGGACATCGTCGGCGTGGAGCGCCTCGGCGATGCGCTCGGCGCGGTTTCGTAGGTTGGGCTGAGCAGGCGAAACCCAACATCGAAGTGATTCCGCTGCAAAGAACCCGCGTCGGAGGAATGCGCTCGCGGCACGATTCGAATGCACCGCGAGCCACTTCATTCGCTGGGCGTTCGCCCCGCAGGACGACCTCGATGTCGGGCTTCGCCTGCGGCTCAACCCAAACTGCGCTCAGCTCGTCGGCATCGTCGGCAATGCATCCTTGAACGCTTCGACCTGGATGCGGATCAGGAACTTGCCCATGCCGTTGTCGGTGTGCTGCGTCATGCCGTAGTCGCCGCGATCCAGGCGCGCTTCGGCGTCGGCGCCGCAGACCGGCTTCTTGAAATACGGATGCTCCATGCAGGTGAAGCTCTTGATGTCGAGCGTCAGCGGCCTGGTGACGCCGCGCAGCGTGAGCTGGCCCTTGACCGAGGTCGGCTTGTCGCCGGTGAACTGCAGCTCGCCGGTATAGACGAGCTTCGGATGCTTCGCGACGTCGAGCCAGTCGGCGGTGATCGCATGTTCGTGCATGGAGTCCAGACCGAAGTCGATGCTGTTCGCGTCGACCTCGACCTTCACCGTGCCGCGGCGCGCGGCCAGATCGAGCAGCACCTCGCCGCTCGTGCGGTTGAACTTGCCGCGCCAGACCGACAGGCCCATGTGCGGCATTTCGAGGCTCGGAAACGTGTGGTCGGGATCGAGCACGTATTTTTCGGGCGCGGCATAGGCCGGCAGCGCGGCGACGGCGAACAGGGCGAACAGGCGCGGATGCAGGGACATGGCGAGGCTCCAGGGCAGTGGACGAACGATACGCGAGCCGCGGCGATCGGCAGTGTGTACCGGTCCGCGCATCGCGCTCTGCAGAGGCGTCGAACCGGCGCGGCCGGAATCGACACGCGCCGCGATTTTTTCTCGCGTCAGCCGCCGAACTCGCGCCCGAGCGCGTCGAGCAGTTGCTGCCAGCCCTGCTCGCGGGCGCGCGAGGAATCGTGGCGGTCGAGGAAGGCGCCCTGCTCGGTCAGCACGAGGCGCGTGCGGCTGCCGTCGGCGTCGAACTGCACGGTCAGCAGCGTCGCGGCGATGCGCACGCCGTCGCGCGCGAGCGTGCAGGCCGTGACGATGCGGCGCGGCGCGACGATGTCGAGATAGATCGCCTCGCTCGCATAGACCGGCTCACCCGCGCGACGCTGGAAGCGGCCGTGCTCGACGCCGCCGACGCGGAAGTCGTGGCCGTGATCGCAGACGTCCCAGCTGTCGGACGCGACGAACCAGCGCTGCCGGACCGCCGGATCGGCCCAGGCCGCGAACACCCACGGCGGTGCGGCCGCGTAGCTGCGCCGTATCGTGAACTGCGCATGCGCGACGGCGTGTGCGTTGGTCCTGTCTGACGCATCGGCACGCATGGCGCTGCTCCGCGGGAATCGTCCGGCTATTGTCGATGCGCGCCGCTTGCGCCGACCAGAGTCCAGCCGCGATGCTCCGCACCATGTCTGCGCACGACCACGCTCGATGCTCGCCGTCCTGACCGTATTTGCCGTGCTCACCGTGCTCGCCGTCGGTTTCTCGGTCGGCAGCGCATTGCTGCTGATCGCGGCCGGACTCGGCGGCTACGGCCCGACCGGCCAGGACGCGACCGCCCGCGCGCACGGGCTCGTGCTGCTCGCGAGTCTCGCGGCCCTGCAGGGCGCGCATGCCGCGCAGTTGCTCGAGGGCACGCCGCTGTTCGACAGGCCGGTCTACGTCGCGCTGCTGTTCGTCGCCGCCGCCGCGTTCCATCGCTTCTTCACGGCCGCACTGCAGCCGCCGGCGCCGCCTCGCTGGTGGCGTGCGCTGCACTACGCGCCGCTCGCGCTCGCCTTCGTCCTGCCGGGCCGCATCGCCGTGCCGCTCGCGTTCGCATTCGGCACCGCGCATGCACTGTTGCTGCTGCGGCTGGTCCATCGCCTGCGCTCGCAGCGACGCCATTTCCGCGTCGAAGCGGCCGCGTTCGCCGGCTTCGCGGCGATCGCCGCGCTCGTGCTCGCACTCGGCCTCGCGGCCAGCTGGGTCGGCGAGCGCGCCTACGTCGTCGGCTACGCGCTGCTGATCGCGGTGGGTTTCTGGCTGGCCCTGTGGCTGCTGCTGCGCCATCCCGACCTGCCCGGCCGCGCCGCCGACGCGGTGCGCAGCGCCTACGCGAATTCGACGCTCGCGCGCGTCGACAAAGACGCCGCGCTCGCGCGGCTCGCGCGGCTGTTCACCGAAGACAAGGTCTACGCCGATGAAAACCTGAGTCTCGCGAGTCTTGCCGAACTCATGGAGCTGACGCCGCACCAGTTGTCCGAACTCATCAACACGGCTTTCGGCGTCGGCTTCTCGCGCCATGTGCGCGAGCATCGCGTCGCCGCGGCGCAGCGCCTGCTGCTGGCCGAGCCCGACGCGTCGGTGCTGTCGGTCGGCCTGTCGGTCGGCTTCACCTCGCAGTCCAATTTCTACGCCGCATTCCGCGAAATCACCGGCGAGGTGCCGGGCCGCTATCGCAAGCGCGCCGCGGACGCCGGCGCAAGCGCCGCACCGATTGCATAACGATCATTCTGGAAATCCGTAACCTGCTGATTGCGCAGGGCTACACGCGCAAGGGCGGAATTTCTGCTGCGGAATGGTCATTGCGGAAGCGCGCGCATCGCGGCGCGTCCGAGGCTGGCGACATCGCCCCGCCGGACTGTCGCCATGCCCTGCCCGCAACCCATCACCGTGTTCTTCGACGGCTATTGCCCGGTCTGCCGCCGCGAGGTCGCCGCCTACCGCCGGCTCGCGCCGCAGGCCGCGATCCGCTGGCACGACATCGCGAGCGACGCGCCGTCGGTCGAGCGCGACGGCTTCGATCTGGCCGCGGCGCTCGCGCTGCTGCACGTGCGCGACGGCGACGGGCGTCTGCGCATCGGCCTGCAGGCCCATCTGTGCCTGTGGCAGCGGCTGCCGGGCTGGCGCCTGCTCGTCGCTCCGCTGCAACGCTTCGACGCGCTCTATCGCGCAGCCGACGCGGCCTACCGGCTGTTCACGCGCTGGCGGCCGGGCCTGCGCCGCCGGCGCCGGGAGCACGGTCATGGCTGAGCGCGTCCGCTGGCAGGATCTCGCACACCTGAGCCCGCGCGAACGAATCGCCGAACTGCTGCTGCCGCTGCCGTGGCTCGTGCTGGCCTGGAGCTGCGCCGCGGCCGGATGGACGCTGCTCGCCGTCCTCGCCGTCGCGCCGTTCTTCACCGCGGCGCTGCGTCTGACCCACGACACGTTCCACCGCAACCTCGGCCTCGCGCGCCGCGAAGGCGATCTGCTGCTGTTCGCCCTGAGCCTGCTGCTCGGCGGCGCGCTGCATGCGATCGAACACACGCACCTGCACCACCATCGCAACTGCCTCGCCGCGGACGATGTCGAGGGACGCATAGCCGGCTACGGCTTCTGGGCCGCGCTGCTGCGCAGTCCTGCGTATCCGCTGCTGATCCATGTCGAGACGCTGCGCCGCGGCAGCGCACGCCAGCGGCGCTGGGTCCGACGCGAACTCGCCGCCGTCGCGGCGCTGCAAACCCTGATCTGGTGCGGCGGCGACGCAGGCCTGCAGACGCTCGCGATCTCGCTGATCGCAGCGAACGCGCTCGTGCCGATGATCGGCATCTGGAGCGTGCACCGCGGCTGCGCATCGGCCGGCCGCACCGCACGCAGCAGCCGCAGCGGCTGGCTGCAGTGGCTCAGCTTCAACATGCTCTACCACGACGAGCATCACGCCTGTCCGGCGGTGCCGGCGCGGCATCTGCCGCGACTCGCACAGCGGCTCGACGCGGCCGGCCGTCATGCGGCACCGGACGTGATCGGCGCGCCTTCCGGAATCACGCACCGTGTCGCATCCGGCCTGCTCGCCGCCGCGGTCATGCTGTCCGGCTGTCGCGCACGCAGCGCGGCGCAGACCGAAATCGACGCCTGCGCGCTCGCGCGCGGCGCCGCGGCACGATTGATTGCGCGGCCGCTCGCGCTGGCCGAACCGCGCGAAGGCTCGCTTGCGGGCGCCTGCCTCATGCGCGGAACCGGAACTGACGATGCCGTGCAGCTCGCCGTCTACGTGCATACCGCTGCCGCGGCGCGTCGCCACGACGCATCGCTCGAACGCAGCTGGCGCCTCCTCGTGGCCGAAGCGCGCAACAGCCACGGCGCGGGACGCACGCTGCGATTCCGGCGCAGCCGCGATGGCGAGTCGTTCGGTTTCGCGCGCGCCGGCAGCGGGCAGGTGCTCGTGCTCGGGCGCGGGCTGATTCTCGAGGTCGGCGCGCGCGGCCTCGCGCCGGATCAGGCGGAAACCGTCGCCGCGGAACTCTGGTCGATGCTGCTACGCGGCTGAGCGGACGACGCCGGCGCGCACGCGGATGCGATTGCGCACCGCGTGGCTCAGCTGTCGATGCCGTGGCGCCCGAGGCACTCGGCCGCGCGGCGCTGCAATTCAACCTGTTCGCGCAGGTTGCGCGTGAGCCCGGACGCGCGGCGGAATTCCGCCGCCGCCTCGTCGTTGCGGCCGAGCTTCGCGAGCAGATCGCCGCGCACGCTCGGCAGCAGGTGATAGCTCTGCAGTGCGGGTTCGTCCTGCAGCGCGTCGGCGATCGCGAGTCCGGCCGCCGGCCCGAATGCCATCGAAACGGCCATCGCACGATTGAGTTCGACGACGGGCGACGGTGCGACCTGCGCGAGCGCGCCGTACAGCGCGGCGATGCGCCGCCAGTCGGTGTCGGCGGCGACGCGCGCACGTGCGTGGCAGGCCGCGATCGCGGCCTGCAGGGCGTACAGGCCCAGTGCGCCGCCGAGTTCCTCGGCGCGCGCAAGTCCGGCAAGGCCGCGCCGGATCAGCAGTTGGTTCCAGCGCCCGCGGTCCTGGTCGAGCAGCAGCACCGGCGCACCGCTCGCGTCCACGCGCGCCGGCGCGCGCGAGGCCTGGATTTCCATGAGCGCGAGCAGGCCGTGCACCTCGGCTTCGCGCGGCATCAGCGCGACGAGGATGCGTCCGAGACGCAGCGCTTCCTCGCACAGTTGCGGACGCATCAGATCGTCGCCGGCCGTCGCCGAATAGCCTTCGTTGAAGATCAGATAGATCACGCCGAGCACCGACGCGAGCCGCTGTGCGAGTTCGCCGGCCGGCGGCAGTTCGAACGGCACATTGGCCGAACTCAGCGTCTTCTTCGCACGCACGATGCGCTGCGCGATCGTCGGCTCGGCCTGGAGGAATGCGCGCGCGATCTCGTCGGTCGTCAGGCCGGCGATCAGGCGCAGGGTCAGCGCGGCGCGCGCCTCGCTCGACAGCACGGGATGACACGCGATGAAGACGAGCCGCAGCACGTCGTCGCCGACGCTGTCGTCGAGCTGCTCGCCGTCGGGCGCCTGCAGCAGCTGCTGCAGCTCGTGCTCGACTTCGAGTTCGTCATGTTTGCGCTGCGCCATGTCGTTACGCCGCAGCCGGTCGATTGCGCGGTGCTTGGCCGCGGCCATGAGCCAGGCGCCCGGATTGTCCGGCACGCCCGCATCGGGCCACTGCTCCAGCGCCGAAACGAGCGCATCCTGAGCCAGGTCCTCGGCCAGGCTCAGGTCGCGCACCATGCGCATGAGGCCGCCGATCAGGCGCGTGGACTCCATGCGCCAGACCGTCGCGATGGCCTTGTGCGATGCCGCGCTCATGCGCGGCACCGCAGAGCGAGTACGGGTTCATCGCAGTGCGCTCGCATCGGCAGTCAGGACTCCGCCGCGCTCTTGAGGTCGGCCAGTCCCTTCTCGAAGTCCTTGCCGATCATCTTGTCCATGTTGAAGACCAGGCCCATGAGCTTGGACATGTAGGGCTGCGGGCCGTACATGGCCCAGTTCACTTCGGTCGTGTCGCCGCCGGGCCGCAGCGTGAACTCGGCGTGGCTGCGCGTATCCATCGGCTTGATAAAGTGCAGTTGTATAAGAACTTTCGAATGCGGCACCGACTCGACGATCTGCATGCTGCCCTTGCCGACCTTGCCGTTGCCTTCCCAGGCATAGACCGCGTCCTTGCCGCTCGCGCTGCCGCTGTGCTCGCGCTTCATCGCCGGGTCGAGCTTTTCCCAGGGCGACCAGGCGGTCCAGCGGTGGAAATCGTCGATCAACGCGAACACTTTCTCCGGCGCGGCCTTGATCGTGATGCTGCGCTCGATGCGGAACGAATCGGGCCGGAACGCCGCGGCCACGAGCAGTGCGGCGATCGCGACGAGGACGACCAGCAGGATGATCTTCAACATGAGTGTTCCCCGATGTCATGGAGCGGCCGCTGCGGCCGCGTGCGATGGTGGAATGCGGCCGCGGCGCACGCAAGACGCGCACGCCGCGGCGCCGGCGAATCACTTGCGATTCTCGACCTCGGCGCGCAGGCGTTCTTCCTGCGCGCGCAGCTCCGGCGTGAGTTCGGCGCCGAAATCCTCCATCTCGAACAGCGGACGGATCTCGATCGTGCCCATCTGCCCGGTCGGATTCGGGCAGCGCTTGACCCATTCGATCGCTTCGTCGAGATCGCGCACCTGCCAGAGCCAGAAACCGGCGACGAGTTCCCGGGTTTCGGCAAACGGCCCGTCGACGACGGTGCGGGAGCTGCCCGAGAACTCCACGCGCGCACCGTGCGAACTTGCCTTCAATCCTTCGCCGGCCAGCATGATGCCGGCCTTGACGAGCTCTTCGTTGTAGCGCCCCATTTCGGCGAATTCCTGCTCGGTCGGCATCACGCCGTTTTCGGTGTCGTGGTTGGCTTTGACCAGAATCATGCAGCGCATCGTCGTTCTCCTACGTCGGTGGTCGGCCGCGCGTGGCGGCGGTTCTACTCAGACGTCGAAGCAGCGTGCGCCGGATCGACAGCGATCCGGAAAAAAATTTCGCCGCGGACCGTCACCGGCCGCGGCGAATTCTCGATCGACTGCAGGTCCCTCTCACGGAGCGGCGGCCCGCTACTACGATTCGTATTCCCGCTCCCTGTTCCCGCACCTCATCCCGCATGCACGAGCAGCTGCTTGGCCAGCGCGCCCTGCAGCTTGCCGATGCCGCGCGCCAGATGCATGAAACCGAACAGGATCAGCACGCCGAGCAGCACCTGGAACGGCTGCAGCCACAGCGGCGCCATCCAGACTTCGCCGTCGATGTTGACGAGGCCGAAACCAGTCAGCATGTGGACGATCGGATTCAGCGCGAGCCCGAGCCCGACGCTGATCGACGTGATCAGCAGCGTGAAGTAGAAAATGCCGAGCGGCAGCATGAGCACCATGTAGAACAGCGTGCCCCAGGTCCGCGCGTCGGTGAACAGCTGCTTGACCTTCTCGAGCAGCGGCTGGTTGCGCGGTGCATAGGGCGGACGCCGCGGCATGCGCTCGCCGAGCATGACCTCGACGATGCGGCCTTCGACGAGACTCAGCGCGCGCACGGTCGCCAGGAACAGAACGGTCAGCGGCAGGCCGATGATCAGGATCATCAGGCCGAACGACAGCGACAGACCGGTCAGCGCCCACGTGAAATAGAAGATGCCGGTCGGCAGCGCGAGCAGCATGTAGAACATCGACGCCCAGGCGCGCGGGTCGACCGCGACGCCGAAGAACCGCGCGAGCGCGGACTTCGCCGGCGGCGGCCGCGGCGTGCGCAGCGCGCGGTTCACGACGACTTCCTTGTCGCGGTAGATTTCGGCGACTTCGTCGGGCGCACCGTAGCTGTTGGCGATGCGCGCCAGCAGTTCCGCCGGCGCCGCGCCGGGGTTTTCGGCGAACTCGGCACGCAGATGGTCTTCGGCGTCGTAGAGGGCGTCCTGGATCAGCGCGGCGTCTTCGCCGCGCAGCGCGTCGCGCAGCTGCTCCAGGTATTCGTCGATAGTGCGCGGCGTTGGCCGGTTCATAGTTTCTTCCCCTCGATGACGGTGTCGACAAACGTGCGCGTGGCGGTCCAGGCGCCTTCCCATTCGCGCAAGACCTCGCGGCCCAGGTCGGTCGCGCGGTAGTAGCGGCGCGGCGGCCCGGTGACCGACGGCTCGACCTCGCTGTCGAGCAGCCCCGCCGCGCAGAGATTCCGCAATACCGGATACAGCGCGCTCTGCTTGCCGATCAGCACGCCGTCGCCGTTCTTTTCCAGCTGTTTCGCGATCTGGTAGCCATACAGCGGCTCGGCGGACTGCGCGAGCACCGACAGCAGCACCAGCGACACGGTGCCGGCGCTGAGTTCGCGCTCGAACTTCTTGCGATGGCTATCGATACCGTCCATCTGCCGCTCACTGATTCATAGGCTTGAGTGAACGATAGTGTGAAGTTGACAGTAGCGTATCGGCCGGAAGTCATTGCCTGCGGCGGGAATCGCAGAGCCGGGCCGCAGGGCCTTGCATGGCGACGCGTCCGGGGCCGCTCAGTTTTCGGAAAGGGCCACCAGCGTGCGCTTTTCAGACGCAGTCAGCCGCTTGATGCGCGCTTCCTCGCGCAGTGCCGCGGATTTGTCGGCCATCGCGAATACCGCGAGCAGCCGTTCGGGCGGGCGCGACCGCGTGTAGCGCGCGCCCTTGCCGGCCGCGTGCGCGGCGTAGCGCGCGGCGACGTCGACGGCGACACCGGTATAGATGCTGCCGCCGCGGCATTCGATCAGATAGACGTACCAGCTCATGCGTCGACGACAGCCCGCGTTCCGACCCGCTCCGTCAGCACCTTGCCACAACTCGCACCGGATGCCGCCAGCGGCCGGCGCGAAGCTGTTTTCCAGCCGACAACGGCCCTACCCGACTGGAGACTTCCGTGAAAACCGTCCTGACCCTGCTTGCTGTCGCCCTGTTCCTGAGCACCGGCGCCGCCTGGGCGCGCAAGCCCTGCGACGAGCTGCGCCAGGAAATCGCCGCCGGCCTCGACGCCAAGGGCGTCAGGCAGTACAGCCTGACCGTGATCGCCAAGGACGCCGCCGACGAGCGCAAAACCGTCGGCACCTGCAACGGGGGCACCGGACGCATCGTCTACGAACGCCAGACGCCGGCCGTCGAAGCCGCCGTCGCCAAGCGCTGAACGAGTCCTCCGTTTGCCGGCGCGTCGCGAGGTGATCGCGCCGGCTTTTTTATTCGCGGAGCACTGCCGGGCCGGGACAGCCGGCGGTGTTTCTGGGGAACGCAGGTTGGGCTGAGTGCCGGCGAAGCCCGGCATCAAGGTATCGCACCGACCAAGAACGCGTGTCGAAGCGATCGTCCGGGAAACTCCGCCGATCGCTTCGGCATGGGCATTTCGCGCAGATGCACCTTGATGCTGGGCTTCGCCTTCGGCTCAACCCGACCCGCGGTCAAGCCGACCTGTAATTGTCCACTTCTCGATAACTTCGCGCGTACAGGCCGAAGACCAGCGCCGCGATCAGCGCGAATGCGGCGAAGAAGAACATCTGGAACGCGGTCACGCTGAAGCCGGTCGAGGCGATGGAGTCGGTCACGCCCTGATTGCGCACGGCGAAATTGGCGAGCAGCACCCAGAGGTTGCCGATCGTCGTCGTGAGGTTCCAGAAGCTCATGACGACGCCCTTCATCGCCGACGGCGCCTGGCTGTAGGCGAATTCGAGGCCGGTCGCCGACACCAGCACTTCGCCGAACGTCAGCAGCGCATACGGCAGCACCTGCCAGACGATGGACATCGGGCTGCCGCCGTCCATGACGACCTGGATCGTGCCGATGACGATCCACGACAGTCCGCTGAACGCGATGCCCGCGGTCATGCGGCGCAGCGCCGTGGCCTCCCAGCCGATGCGGCGCAGCCACGGATACAACACGAGGTTGTTGAACGGGATCAGGATCATGACCAGCGCCGGATTCAGCGCCTGCATCTGCGAGGCGACGAACCAGTCGGGCTTGGTCATCGCATTGCCCTGGATGACCCAGGTCGACGCCTTCTGGTCGAACAGCGAGAAGAACGGCGTCACGAGCGCGAAGATCACGAGCACGCGCAGCACGCTGCGCACGCCGTCGACGGCGGCATCCGGATGCCGGCCGCGCGCGCGTTCGAGCTGCACCCAGGCACCGCCGCCGATGCCCGCAAGCAGCGCGACGAGCGCAAGGCAGATCGCGATGACGACGCCGAGCTTGTGCGCGAAGGCGATGGCGCCGATCGCGAGCACGGCGCCGGCGATCGCGACGACGAGACCTGGACGGCCTTCGCCGCCGCGGCGCGTCAGCAGTGCCGTGCGCACGACGCGATAGAACGAATCCGGATCGGCGCTGGTTGCCGGCGGCACCATGACGTACTGGCGGCGGCCGAGCCAGAGCACGAGCGTCGCGACCAGCATGAGGACGCCGGGAATGCCGAACGCGACCTGCGGGCCGTAGTTCTTCAGGAACAGCGGCATCAGCAACGAGGCGAACAGCGAGCCGAAGTTGATGATCCAGTAGAAGCCGTCGAACACGATCTTCGCGAGATGCTTGTTGGCCTGCGTGAACTGGTCGCCGACGAACGAGGCGACGAGCGGCTTGATGCCGCCGGAGCCCAGCGCGATCAGGCCGAGGCCGATGAAGAAGCCGAGCCGGTTATCGACGAACAGCGCGAGACAGAACTGGCCGATGCAGTAGACGAGGCTGAACCAGAGAATCGTGTTGTACTTGCCGAAGAAGCGGTCGGCGAGATAGCCGCCGAGCAGCGGAAAGAAGTACACGCCGATCATGAACGTGTGCATCAGGTCCTTGGCGGCAAGCTCCCGCTCGGCGCCGGCCGTGATGTGCTGCAGCAGCAGCGACGTGATCAGGAACTGCACGAGGATGTTGCGCATGCCGTAGAAGCTGAAGCGCTCGCAGCCCTCGTTTCCGATGATGTAAGGAATCTGCCGCGGCATGCGGGCGGCGGGCGCGGGGGCGGTCGTCGTGGTCATCGGCACTCCGGGTACGGGCTGTTCGGTCGCGCGCCGCTCAGGCGGCGGCCCTGGTCTTGAGTTCGTCGGCGAGCGGCTGGCCGAGCCAGCCGTCGAGCAGGCGGCGCATCGCGTAGATCACCGGCGTCAGCGCGATCGCGGCGCAGACTTTGTACGCATAGTTCACTGTTGCGACCGCGAGCCACAGGCTGATCGGCCACTGCTGCGGACCGATCACGAACGCGATGTAGAGCACGATGAGGCTGTCGAAGGCCTGCGACACGAGCGTCGAGCCCGTCGCGCGCAGCCAGATGTGCTTGTTGCCGGTGCGCTTTCGGATCGCGTGGAAGATGCCGACGTCGACGAGCTGGCCGATCAGGAACGCCGTGACCGAGCCGGCGATCGTCCAGAGTCCCTGGCCGAAGATCTGCGCGAACGCGGCCTGCATGTCGGGAACGCCCTGGGCTTCGCCGACCTTGACCCACCAGCCGGCCGGCGCGAGCGCGATCGCCGCGAACGCGAACACGAACGCATAGAGGATCAGGAACACCGCGAGCCAGGAAATCATGCGGACGCCGCGGCGGCCGAAGTATTCATTGATGACGTCGGTCATCACGAACACGACCGGCCAGAGCAGGGTGCCGGCCGTGAAGCTCAGCGAACCGGTCTGACCGTAGAGATTCCAGTTGAACGGTGCGAGCCCCAGCGTGTCTTCGAGTGCGAAGATCTTGACGCCGATGAGCTCGGCGAGGATCGCGTTCGCGACGAAGATTGCGGTCAGCACCAGAAAGAGTTTCTGCGCCTTGTTGCTGAATTCCACGTTTCCCCCTTGCGTGGTGGCGATGGATCAATGGCTGCGATAGCCGTCCTCGTACCGCTGCGCGACGACGCGCCATTCGCGCGTACTCGCCTGAAGCAGCAGACAGCTCGGTCCGCCGTAGGTGCGCGCCCGGCCCGCGGCACCCGGATTCAGGATCCAGGGCTCCGCATCGACATCCACCGCGAGCCGGTGACTATGCCCGTAAACGACGGCGCGCGCAGCCGGGAACGCCCGACGCAGCGCCGCGTGGCGGCCTCGCGGCGGCCAGCGGTCGCCGTGCACGACGACGAGCCGGCCGCCGGGCAGATCGAGTCCGGCCTGCTCCGGCAGCGCGGCAAGCGCACCGTATTCGCCCGCGGACCATTTCGCCGCGACGTCGTGTTGCCGCGCACCGCGGTCACGCGTCCGTCGGGCAGGCTTGCGCCGAGCGCCGCGAGCACGCCGGCCGCGCCGACGTCGCCGCCGTGCACGACCGCGTCGCAGCCTTGCGCGAGCGCGGCGATGCGCGCATCGATCAGGCCGTGCGTGTCGGAGACGATCAGCACGCGCATGCGCGCAGCGTCAGTGCGACGCGCCTTTGTACTTCTTCTCGCCGGCGTCGACGCGCAGGTTCAGCCGATTTTCCGGCGGCGCGAGCGGACAGGTCGCATACGGCGTGAATGCGCACGGCGGGTTGTAGGCCTTGTTGAAATCGAGGACGACCTTGCCGTCCTTGGGCATGTCGGCATACAGGAAGCGCCCGGAGCCGTAGGTTTCCTTGCCGGTCGTGCGGTCGGCGAAGATCACGAACAACTGCTTGGCATTCGGCGTCTCGAGCACGGGCATGAGCTCGTAGGTCTTGCCGTCGCGCTCGAACACGGCCTTGCCCGGAACCGGATACTTTTCGACCGTGCCGAGCACGGTCGGCACTTCGAGCGTCTTCGGCGGATCGAACGCTTCCCACTTCGCCTCGACGCGCCACTTCTCGGCGATCTCGTAGTAGTCGAGTCCCTTGAAATTCTTCAGCGTCGGCGCCTGGGCATCGCGCACGCGCAGCGCCTTCTTGCCGTCGCGGTCGATCACGATGAACGACGCATACGCGAACGCGACCTGCGTCGGACGCTCGGTGCGATCGTCCTGGAGCACGGCGCTCGTGGCCCGGTCGCTGCCGCCGACGACGGCGACCGCACCGGGCTCGAGATCGAATTTCACCTGACCGTTGGCCAGCGTCGCCTTGCCGAGCTTCGGCGCCGCGGCGGTGATCACGATATCGTTGCCCTTCGCACTGCCGATCGTGTTCACGCCTTCCTTGAGCCAGTGCAGGCCGACGAGACTCAGCCAGCCCGTTCCCGACTTCAGCCGGTCCAGACGCTCGGCGCGCCAGATCTTGATCTCGGCCGGATAGCGGTCCTCGATCGAGACATTTTCGAGCACGATGCCGGTGGGCGTCATCGCGGCCAGCGCGGCGGCAAGCAGTAGCGACATTGCAGGGTCCTCGTCAGTAACAGTCAGCGACCGCGCAGGAACAGGCGGTCGAGTTCGTTGATGGAAAGCTGCACCCAGGTCGGGCGGCCGTGATTGCATTGACCCGAGCGCTCGGTCGCTTCCATGTCGCGCAGCAGGGCGTTCATTTCGGGAATCGTCAGGCGCCGGTTCGCGCGCACCGAACCGTGGCAGGCCATGGTCGCGAGCACGTCGTTGCCGGCCTGCTCGATGCGGCGCGAATCGCCCTGCGTGCGCAGGTCGGCGATCACGTCGCGGATCAGCTGCGTCGCATCGGCGCCGTCGAGCAGCGTCGGCAGCCGCTTGACGACGACGCTCTGCGGACCGCTGCGCTGCAGTTCGAAGCCGAGTTCGGCGAAGCGCGCGGCCTGGTCCTCGACGCAGGCGGCCTCGCGTTCGCTCAAGCTGATCGACAGCGGCACGAGCAGCATCTGCGAGCGGATGCCCTGCCCGGCCTGCGCGGTCTTCAGCCGTTCGTAAGTGATGCGCTCGTGCGCCGCATGCATGTCGACGAGCACGAGACCGTGCGCGTTCTGCGCGAGCACGTAGATGCCGTGGAGCTGCGCGAGCGCATAGCCGAGCGGCGGCGGCGCCTCGCCCGAGTCGGCCGCGGCGAGCGACGCGGCAAATGCTGCATTGTCCACACCAGAATAGATGGACGGCGGCGCCATGGCTGTCGCGGGGCCGGCGGCTGCCGCGGCCGCGCCGCCGAGCAGCGCGGCGTAGTCGGCCAGCGGTTCGCGCGCGCCGAGCCCGAGCGAACTCTGGCCGCGCCAGTTGCCGTAGGCATAGGCATTGGCCGCCGCGGCACCCGGCAAAGGTGCGGCGGCGACCGACGGCGCGGTGCCCGCGCGCGTCTCGGCCAGCGCATCGTTCAAGGTGCGATACAGGAAATCATGGACGAGGCGCGCCTCGCGGAAGCGCACTTCGTGCTTGGCCGGATGCACGTTGACGTCGACGCCGAGCGGGTCGAGATCGAGAAACAGCACGAACGCCGGATGCCGGCCGTGGAACAGCACGTCGGCATAGGCCTGACGCACGGCATGCGCGACCACCTTGTCGCGCACCAGCCGGCCGTTCACATAAAAATATTGCTGGTCGGCCTGGGCGCGCGACGCCGTCGGCAGCCCGACCCAGCCGCTCAGGCTCAATCCGGCGGCCGCATGTTCGATGCGCAGGCTCTGCTGCAGAAACTCCTCGCCGAGCAGATCGCCGACGCGTGCGGCGACCGTCGCCGCGTCGGCGGCCGCACGCAACAGCCGCACCGGCTTGCCGTTGTTGCTCAGGCGGAATTCGACGCCGGTATGCACGAGCGCGAGCGAGGCGATCAGCTCGTCGATGCGGCCGAACTCGGTGCGCTCGGCGCGCAGGAATTTTCGCCGCGCCGGCACGTTGTAAAAAAGGTCGCGCACTTCGATCGTCGTGCCGGCCGGATGCTGCGCCGGTTTCGGCGGCTGCGGCTTGCCGCCGTCGACTTCGACGCGCATCGCATGCGCCTGCGCGGCCGGCTTGGACGTCAGCGCGAAGCGTGCTATCGACGCGATGCTCGGCAGCGCCTCGCCGCGGAAGCCGAGCGTCGCGACGCGTTCGAGATCGTCGAAGCTCGCGATCTTGCTCGTCGCATGCGCGCTGACCGCCAGCGGCAGGTC
Source organism: Tahibacter sp. (assembly GCF_035481375.1). Classification (GTDB taxonomy): domain Bacteria; phylum Pseudomonadota; class Gammaproteobacteria; order Xanthomonadales; family Rhodanobacteraceae; genus Tahibacter. Next base: position 4,491 of record NZ_DATIGT010000071.1, on the reverse strand, counting down.
GTCGGCGTCGATGCCGCCGCCGTCGTCGCGCACGCGGATCAGCCGCGCGCCGCCTTCCTCGATGTCGACTTCGACGCGCCGCGCGCCGGCGTCGAGACTGTTCTCGACGAGTTCCTTGACGACCGAAGCGGGACGCTCGATGACCTCGCCGGCGGCGATCTGGTTGACGAGTTCGACGGGGAGCTGGCGGATGCGAGGCATAAGCGGCCGATCATAGCCCGAAGCGGCGCGGGTCGCGGAGCCCGCGACCGCACCGCGCTCAGTACCGCATCGCCTGCAAAAAGTTCCGCGCTACCGCGACGCGGCGCGCGGCAGCTTGTCGAGCACCGCCGCGAGATCCTCGGCCAGCGGTGCGGAGAATGCGTAGGTCTTGCCGCCGAGTTCGAAGCCGAAATGCTTGGCGTGCAGGAACAGCCGGCGCAGGCCGTAAGGCCGCAGCGATTTGTTGAAATCGGCGTCGCCGTACTTGTCGTCGCCGGCGATCGGATGCCCCAGATGCTGGCTGTGCACGCGGATCTGGTGCGTGCGGCCGGTCTCGAGCGTCGCCTCGACGAAGCTGCCCGGCGCGTAGCGGTCCATGGTCTTGAAATGCGTCAGCGACGGCTTGCCGTCGGTATCGACGCGGACCATGCGCTCGCCGCCCTGGAGGATGGACTTGCGCAGCGGCGCGTTCACGCTGAGCGAAGCGCGCGCCAGATGGCCCTGCAGCAGACACAGGTACTGCTTGGTCGTGCGGTTTTCGCGGATCAGTTCCTGTAGTCCGGTCAACGCCGCACGGCGCCGCGCGAGCACGAGCACGCCGCTGGTGTCACGGTCGAGGCGGTGGACGAGTTCGATCGAGTCGTTCGGCCGAAGCGCCCTCAGCAGTTCGATCGCGCCGTGGCTGACGCCGGAGCCGCCGTGCGCGGCGATGCCTGCCGGCTTGGACAGCACGAGAAAGTCGCGGTCCTCGTGAATGATGGAATCGCCGATACGGTCGGTCAGCGCCCGCGACGGCGGGGCCACGACGCCGGGCTCGGCCGTGCGGACGGGCGGGATGCGCACCTCGTCGCCGCCGGCCAGGCGCGTGTCGGGCTTGGCGCGCTTGCCGTTCACGCGCACCTGTCCGGTCCGCAAGATCCGATAGATCAGGCTCTTGGGCACGCCCTTGAGCTGCCCGGCGAGGAAATTGTCGATGCGCTGCCCGTCGCGGTCGTCCGCGACGCGGACCAGCCTCACGCCTGCGGCCGCGTCTGGGGAGTTGCCCGAAGTTCGCGTCACGATTGAAAAAATCTGCTGTCAGCTGATAGACTCGGGCGGCACTTCGCGTCAAGGAACGAGGTATTCGACCATCGTTCGGCGACGCACCTACCCGTTGACTGTACTGCCGGCCCCGGCGGATTCCTGACCGGAACCATCGCGGCGACCGGCGGCATCGTAACGGATCGGGTCGGAGATTGCCCGCAGCGCAACAAGCGCCGCGGAGGGTCTCCGGTCGTGCAACGGCAATACTTTTCGTGCCGACGCGATGCGAGTCGCGGCGGACCAGAACAACACCGCGCTCCCGGCGATGGCCGCGAGAGTGCGCAGCCAGGACGGCGCCGGACCGGCGCATTGCGCCACCGTCGTCCGCCGACCGGCATCCGCCGGTCTTTCCGTACGCAGCAGCCGCTGCGTAACGCAGGAGTATTCCTGCGAGGTATGCGCCTCCGCGTCGTCGCGGTAGAGCGCATTACGGAATCAAGACAATGAAACGCATGTTGATCAACGCGACTCAGCGTGAGGAGTTGCGTGTGGCCATCGTGGACGGCCAGAACCTGTTCGACCTCGATATCGAAATCCCGTCCAAGGAACAGAAAAAGGCCAATATCTACAAAGGCCGCATCACCCGGGTCGAACCCTCGCTCGAAGCCTGCTTCGTCGAATACGGCGGCGAGCGCCACGGCTTCCTGCCGCTGAAGGAAATCTCCCGCGAATTTTTCACGCCGGGCGTCGACCACAACCGCGCCGGCATCCGCGAACTCATCAAGGAAGGCCAGGAGATCGTCGTCCAGGTCGAGAAAGAAGAGCGCGGCAACAAAGGCGCGGCGCTGACGACATTCATCTCGCTCGCCGGCCGCTACATGGTGCTGATGCCGAACAACCCGCGCGCGGGCGGCGTCTCCCGCCGCATCGAGGGCGAGGATCGCGCCAATCTCAAGGAACTCATGGATCAGCTCAACTGCCCGGACGACATGGGGCTGATCATCCGCACGGCCGGCATGGGCCGCGACGCGGAAGAGCTGCAATGGGACCTCGACTACCTGCTGCAGCTCTGGAAGGCGATCTCCGAAGCCGCGACCTCGCGCCAGAGCCCGTTCCTGATCTACCAGGAATCCAAGCTCATCATCCGCGCACTGCGCGACTACCTGCGCAACGACGTCGGCGAGATCCTCATCGACAACGAAGAGCTCTACCACGACGCGCGCGACTTCGTGCAGCAGGTCATGCCGACCAACCTGCGCAAGCTCAAGCTCTACCGCGACACGACGCCGCTGTTCTCGCGCTTCCAGATCGAAACCCAGATCGAGAACGCGTTCGAGCGCACCGTGCGGCTGCCGTCCGGCGGGTCGATCGTCATCGACCAGACCGAAGCGCTGACCGCGATCGACATCAATTCGGCGAAGGCGACCAAGGGCGGCGACATCGAGGAAACCGCGTTCAACACGAACCGCGAAGCCGCAATCGAGATCGCGCGCCAGCTGCGCATCCGTGACGCCGGCGGCCTGATCGTCATCGACTTCATCGACATGGACAGTCCGCGCCACCAGCGCGAGGTCGAGGAAACGCTGAAGGATGCGCTGAAGCTCGACCGCGCGCGCGTGCAGCTCGGCCGCATCTCGCGCTTCGGCCTGCTCGAAATGTCGCGCCAGCGCCTGCGCCCGAGCCTCGGCGAATCCACGCAGATCGTCTGCCCGCGCTGCACCGGCCACGGCCGCATCCGCAGCATCGAGTCGCTGTCGCTGTCGGCGCTGCGCCTCGTCGAAGAACACGCGATGAAGGACAACACGGGCCAGGTGCTCGTGCAGGCGCCGTCGTCGGTCGCGAATTTCCTGCTCAACGAAAAGCGCCGCCAGGTCAGCGAGATCGAGCAGCGTCACGACGTCGCCGTGATCATCGTCGCCGACGAAAAGCTCGAAACCCCGCATCTGGAAATCCAGCGCATCAAGAGCGCCGACCTCGGCGATGCGCCGCGGCCGAGCTACGAGCGCCTGACGCCGATCGTCGTGACGCCGCCGCCGCAGGTCGCGCAGCCGAGCGCCGAGCCGGAACGCCCGGCCGTGAGCCGCGTCGTGCCGGCGAGCCCGGCTCCGCTGCGTCCGGACGGCGACGAACCCGTCGCGGCAGCACCGGCACCGGCGGCTCCGGCCGCACCGGCGCGCTCGGTGCCGAGCCAGGGTTTCTGGTCGCGCGTGATGGCGTTCTTCAAGGGCGACGAGCCCGCGGCCCCGCCGACCGCCGTCGCTCCGGCACAGCCGGTCAAGCCGGCGCGCCCGTCACAGCCGCAGCGCGGTGAACGCGACCAGCGTCGCGGCGGTCGCGACCAGCGCGGTTCCCGCAGCGACGCGCAGGGCCGCGGCCAGCGCGACGGCGGCAAGCCGGCGCGTCCGGAAGGCCAGCAGGCCAAACCGGGCCAGGGCCAGCCCCCGCGCCAGGACAAGGACAAGGATGCGCGCACGGCGCAGAACGCGGCGGGTGCGACCAAGCCCGAGCGCCAGGAAAAGCCGGAGCGTCAGGACAAGGCAGAGCGCCAGGACAAGCGTCCGCAGGGCGAGGGCCGCGGCCAGCGCGTCCCGCAGGACGCGCGCGCCGATGCCAAACCGGCCGATGCGCGCGCCGATACCGCAACCGCGAAGCCGGTCGAGCCGCGCGCTGCAGCGCCGGCCGAATCGCGCCCGGCCGAAGCCCGCGCCGAGACGCGTGCGCCGGCTGCCGTGACGGACCCCAGGGAAACGGCCGCCGCGACTGCCGTGGCGGCCGGTGAAGTCGCGCCGGGCGTCGCCGCCGACGAGGCCGGTCGCGAGGGCGGACGTCGCCGTCGCGGACGTCGCGGCGGTCGCCGCCGTCGTCGCAATGACGGCACGACGGCCGAAGGCGGCAGCGATCTCGACGCCGACGACTTCGACGACGAAGAGAAAGATGCCGCAGATGTAGCAAATGATTCGAAAGCCGCAAATGCCGCCGACACGGCCAAGCCTTCGGGCGACGCGGGCGCAGCGCGCACCGAAACGCCGCGCGAGCCGCGTCCGGCACTGCGTCCGTCCGACGCCGGTGTTGCAGCCATGCCGACCAGCGCCGCGCCGATCGCTTCGGCGCCGGTGTCGCCGACGCCTGCGGCCGTGAAGCCGACGGCGATGCCGGTCGATGCTTCGGCTTCGGTGCCGGCGGCTTCGGCTCCGACCGCTTCGGCTCCGACCGCTTCGGCTCCGACGGCTTCGGCTCCGACGGCTTCGGCTCCGACGGCTTCGGCGC